>NZ_JASGBX010000019.1:0-113524 GCF_030053335.1 Pantoea sp. EABMAA-21 | reverse complement strand
TGCATAAAAAAATCCGGAAACGAAGCGTTTCCGGATTCTTACACAGCCACTGGATCGTTCAACTGATCCTTAACTGATCGGCATTAGGCCAATTGGCCCGTTTTTATTGCATGCGATTTACTTCACCACGCGCAATGAAGGACGTCCACCACGCGGTGGCGGTTCATCATCCGGCGAGTGATCGTTATCAGCCGCATCGTCGGGACGATCGCCATCAATCACTGACATCATCGTCTCTTCCTGGCCTTCCTGTTCGTTGGTTTCCAGCTCGTAAGCCGGTTCCGGTTCGAACATGGTGCCAGCACCGTTTTCACGTGCGTAGATGGCCAGCACAGCGGCCATTGGCACAGAAACCTGGCGCGGCACGCCGCCGAAGCGCGCATTGAAACGCACTTCGTCATTGGCGAGGTCGAGGTTACCGACAGCGCGCGGCGCAATGTTCAGAACGATCTGGCCATCACGCGCATACTCCAGCGGCACCTGCACACCAGGCAGATTGATGTCGACCACCAAATGCGGCGTCAACTGGTTATCGAGAAGCCAGTCATAAAACGCACGCAGCAGATAGGGACGACGAGCCGTTAGTTGCGACATTTCCATACATTAGCCCCGGGCTTGCAGGCGCATTTCACGTTCCGCTTCCGTTAATGAAGCGAGGAAAGAGTCACGTTCAAATACGCGCGTCATGTAGCCTTTCAGCTCTTTAGAACCGGCACCCACCAGCTCAACGCCCATCTGCGGCAAACGCCACAGCAGCGGTGCCAGATAGCAGTCGACCAGGCTGAACTCTTCGCTCATGAAGAACGGCGTGCGCGAGAACAATGGCGCAATCGCCAGCAATTCTTCACGCAGTTGTTTGCGCGCGGCATCAGCTTCAGCGTTGTTACCGGTTTCGATTGCACGCATCAGGGTGTACCAGTCCTGCTCGATGCGATGCATCATCAGGCGGCTTTCACCACGGGCAACCGGGTAAACAGGCATCAGCGGTGGATGCGGGAAACGCTCATCCAGGTATTCCATGATGATGCGTGATTCATACAACGTCAGTTCACGGTCGACCAGCGTTGGTACAGTGCGATACGGGTTGAGGTCAATCAGATCCTGCGGCAGGTTATCCGTTTCAACCTGCTCGATCTCCACGCTGACGCCTTTTTCAGCCAGTACAATACGTACTTGATGGCTAAAAATGTCAGTCGGACCAGAAAACAGCGTCATTACCGAACGTTTGTTGGCAGCGACAGCCATGAAAACCTCCAAGTTTGTTCACAAAAAGATACTGCGAATAGCCAACCACGCGGCGACTCACTTGCTCATCAGATTCGCACACAGCCAACGTCAGTGGCGCTTTCCCGTCGTCCCGACAGAAATAACACGCACAACGCTCCGGCTTGCGGGCGCAAAGTGTCAGTGAGTTTACCAGATTTTAAGCAGCTTGTGGGGCAGGGATAATGATTTGCGGGCAAAATGCGGGTAAAGCTCGCGTTTTTAGCGTGAAAAATCGTGAATGGCGACAATAAAAAACCCGCCGAAGCGGGTTTTTTGAGCAAATTGTGTCTGCCGAAGCAGCAACAATTAACGCTTAGAGAACTGCGGACGACGACGTGCTTTACGCAGGCCGACTTTCTTACGTTCAACTTCACGTGCGTCACGGGTAACGAAGCCCGCTTTACGCAGTTCAGGACGCAGAGACTCGTCGTATTCCATCAGAGCGCGTGTGATACCGTGACGGATCGCACCAGCCTGACCAGAAATACCACCACCTTTAACGGTGATGTACAGGTCAAATTTACCAACCATATCAACCAGCTCCAGCGGCTGACGCACGACCATGCGTGCAGTCTCGCGACCGAAGTATTGCTCCAGTGAGCGCTGGTTAATGACGATGTTACCGCTACCCGGCTTGATGAAGACGCGAGCGGCAGAGCTTTTGCGGCGACCAGTGCCGTAGTTTTGAGTTTCAGCCATTGCCTATAATCCCGATTAAATGTCAAGAACTTGCGGTTGCTGCGCCGCGTGAGTGTGCTCGTTGCCTGCGTAAACTTTCAGTTTACGGTACATAGCACGACCCAGTGGGCCTTTCGGCAGCATGCCTTTAACCGCGATTTCAATCACACGCTCAGGACGGCGCTCGATCATCTCTGCAAAGGTCGCTTGCTTGATACCACCGATGTGGCCAGTGTGGTGATAGTAAATCTTGTCAGTACGCTTGTTGCCGGTTACAGCAACTTTCTCAGCGTTCAGAACGATGATGTAATCACCGGTATCAACGTGCGGAGTGTATTCCGCTTTGTGCTTACCACGCAGACGGCGCGCCAGTTCAGTCGCCAGGCGACCCAAGGTTTTGCCCGTTGCGTCAACAACATACCAGTCACGCTGTACGGTTTCTGGTTTAGCTGTAAAAGTTTTCATTGAAAAGCTTACCCAAATAAAAAGTTACACGTTGGTGAAATCCCAAACGCTAAGTAAACGATTGAGGCTCACACGACCATTTTGCCCAGCAAGCCACCCCTTCAAGTGAGTTACCGGATCACATCGAGTTCTTGGGAAAGAAAACCGATGCTGTAACGTGGGGTCGCAAGATTATAGAGAAGTCGAACTCAAAGATCGAACCTTTTTGCATCGAAATCCTGCGATTTTTGCCCACGTCATCAGGGCAGATGCGGCAGACGCAAATACTCTTCGCTTTGCATCTCCTGCAAACGCGACAAGCAGCGTTGATACTCAAACTTAAGGCGCGTGCCCTGATAAATTTCAAACAGTGAGGTTTCGGCCGCCACCACCAGTTTCACGTGGCGTTCGTAGAATTCATCGACCAGCGCCAGGAAGCGGCGTGCCTGATCTTCGGTCTTGTAAATCATCACCGGCACATCATACAGCAATACGCTGTGGAAGCGGCGTGATAGCTCGATGTAGTCATGCTGACTACGCCCTTCGCCACACAGCGCGAGGAAATCAATCGCCAGCACGCCTTCATGAACGCCCAGCGTTGGCATCTGACGGTGGTTAATTTCCAGCACCGGCGCATCTTCACGCGGCTTGCCGGACAAGGCGCGGAACATGCGCTCCATTTCAGCATGCGTGGCATCGTTAAGCGGGAAATTCCACAGATGCGCGGATGTCAGTGTACGCAAGCGGTAGTCGATACCCGCATCCACGTTCATCACATCACAATGACGTTTGATCTGCTCAATTGCGGGCAGAAAACGCGGGCGCTGCAGGCCATTGCGATAGAGATCGTCAGGCGGAATATTGGACGTCGCCACCAGCGCAATGCCGCGATCGAACAGTGCTTCCATCAGCGTGCCCAACAGCATGGCATCGGTAATATCAGACACAAAGAATTCGTCGAAGCAGAGAATATCGGTTTCTGCTTTAAAGCGGTCGGCCACAATCAGCAGCGGATCGCTATGGCCTTGTAACTGGGTCAGTTCTTCATGGACGCGCAGCATAAAACGATGAAAATGCAGGCGGAGTTTGCGATCGCCAGGAATAGACTGAAAAAATAAATCCATCACCCAGGTTTTACCGCGACCCACGCCGCCCCACATATACAGCCCGCGCACCGGCGCTTCGTTGCTGCTTTTCTCTTTGGACATCAGCTTCGACAGGCGGCCAAATAGCCCTTTAGGGGCGGGTTCAGGCGCGGGCTTACGGGCAATCAATCCTTGCTGGATCGCATCCAGGCGGGTAATGGCTTCGCGTTGTACATCATCTGGACGAAACTCGCCCTGTGATAGCGCCTGCTCATAGCGGGCAAGCGGAGATGAGGTTTGCATGGTTCTCTCAGAATCCCTGAAAAAGTCCGATTCACGGGTCGGTTGGCGAAAATTAGGCCGCACTACACTAAGCGATGCAGCCCGAGAGTTCCACTTCCATAAGATTATTGGGTATAGTGGCTGCTATTGAAGTGGAAACAGAAGCAATGCCCTACGAAGCAACGGAAATTACACGGGAGTCATTATGACCTGGGAATACGGGCTGATTGGTTTAGTGATTGGCATTATTGTCGGCGCAGTTGTCATGCGTTTTGGCAACAAGAAGCTGCGTGAGCAGCGTAGCATGCAGTACGAACTGGAAAAATCGAAGGCTGAGCTGGCAGATTATCGCGAAGAGCTCACCAACCACTTTGCGCGCAGCGCAGAATTGCTAGACAACATGGCACATGATTATCGCCAGCTGTATCAGCATATGGCAAAGGGTTCGAATGACCTGCTGCCAAATCTGCCGGGCGAAAAAAATCCGTTTGCTTATCAGCTGACGGAAGCCGAAGCGGATAACGATCAGGCACCGGTGCAGATGCCGCGTGATTACTCTGATGGCGCATCCGGTTTGCTGCGCGGCAGCGACCGTACACCGCGTAAATAATCCTTTTGGGGCACAGCTTAGCTGTGCCCTTTTTGTTTTTCGAACACTTACGCCAAACTACTGTCACACTTTCTATCCCCTTTCTTCTTTCGCAGCGAGAGCGTTGTAGCAATGAAAAAACAAGCACGGCTGTTAAGCGCATTAGCCTTGAGTATTGGGATGAGTCTGGCGGCAACGCCTGGCGCGATGGCGACGCTGCCCGCTCAGGTTCAGGGACAAGCACTGCCGAGTCTGGCACCCATGCTGGAAAAAGTTCTGCCCGCGGTCGTTAGCGTGCATGTTGAAGGCACCGACAGCGGCCAGCAGGCACAGGATATTCCTGAACCGCTGAAGCGCTTCTTTGGCCAGGCACCGGGACAATCCCAGCCACAGCCGTTTGAAGGCCTTGGTTCAGGCGTGATCATTGATGCGGCTAAAGGCTACATCCTCACCAACAACCACGTGGTGAACGGTGCCGATAAAATCAGCGTCCAGCTCAGCGATGGCAATGAATATGATGCCAAGCTGATTGGCCATGATGAGCAAACCGATATCGCGCTGATCCAGGTTGAAGGCGCTAAAAATCTGACGCAGGTGAAAATCGCCGACTCCGACTCCCTGAAAGTGGGCGATTTTGCTGTGGCTATCGGTAACCCCTTCGGTCTTGGCCAAACGGCCACCTCCGGCATTATTTCGGCGTTGGGCCGCAGCGGGTTGAACCTTGAAGGACTGGAAAACTTCATCCAGACCGATGCGGCGATTAACCGGGGGAACTCCGGCGGTGCGCTGGTGAACCTGAATGGCGAGTTGATTGGTATCAACACCGCGATTCTTGCCTCCAGCGGCGGCAACATTGGTATCGGCTTCGCGATTCCCAGCAATATGGCGATGAACCTCGCGCAGCAGCTGATTCAGTCTGGTGAAGTGAAGCGTGGTCAGTTGGGCATTAAAGGCACCGAAATGACGCCTGACATCGCCAAAGCCTTTAACGTTGACGCTCAGCGTGGTGCCTTTGTTTCTGAAGTGCTGCCTAACTCGGCGGCGCAAAAAGCGGGCATTAAAGCGGGTGACATCATCACCTCCATCAATGACAAAGCGATCACCAGCTTTGCCGAGTTGCGCGTAAAAGTGGGCACCACCCCACCGGGTCAGCAGGTGAAAATTGGTCTGCTGCGTGAAGGCAAACCGGTGACGGTGACCGTGACGCTGGAACAGAGCGCGCAAACCACCGCCAGCGCCCAGCTGATGTCACCGGCGTTACAAGGTGCAACGCTGAGTGATGGCGCAGCCAAGAGCGGCGATAAAGGCGTGAAAGTGGATGCCATTGAAAAAGGCACGCCAGCTGAGCAGGCAGGCTTGCAGAAAGATGATGTGATTGTCGGTGTTAACCGCGATCGTGTCACTTCACTGGCGGAAATGCGTAAAGCGCTGGAAAGTAAACCCGCGATCCTGGCACTGAACGTGGTGCGAGGCGACGAGAGCATTTACTTACTTATGCGATAATCCTCGCAACAGGCGGACAAGCAGGTGTTTGTCCGCCTTTCTCATGTTATTCTGCCCAGCGATCCCACCTTTCCTGAAATAACACCATGTTTCTTAAACTTTTGCGTTCTGTGGTGATGGGCCTGATCGTAGCGGGTTTGCTGCTGGTAGCGATCCCTGCGCTGCGTATGAGCAGCAACGTCACCTTTGATCATGACAACAGTGATGATGAATCCCCCGTGAGCTTCAATCAGGGGGTGCGCCGCGCTGTGCCTGCGGTGGTCAACGTCTACAACCGCAGTGCCCATGGCAACAATAATCGCGGTATCACCACGCTGGGTTCTGGCGTGATCATGAACGTGAAAGGCTACATTCTAACGAACAAGCATGTCATTAATAACGCCGACCAGATCATTGTGGCGTTGCAGGATGGTCGTTTCTTTGAAGCCACCTTAGTGGGTTCAGATGCGATGACCGATTTAGCGGTGCTGAAAATCAGCGCCACTAACCTGCCGGTGATTCCGATTAACGCTAACCGTATCGCACATATCGGCGATGTGGTGATGGCGATTGGTAACCCCTACAACCTCGGGCAGACCGTCACTCAGGGCATTATCAGTGCCACCGGGCGCGTGGGCTTGAGCTCATCGGGTCGTCAAAATTTCCTGCAGACCGATGCATCCATCAATCAGGGCAACTCAGGCGGTGCGCTGATTAACTCGCTCGGCGAACTAATGGGCATTAACACTCTGACATTTGATAAAAGCAATGATGGCGAAACGCCGGAAGGGATTGGCTTTGCGATTCCAACCGCGTTAGCAACCAAGATCATGGATAAATTGATTCGTGACGGTCGGGTCATTCGTGGCTATATCGGCATCACCGGCCGTGAGCTGCCGCCGCTACACGGTCAGGGCAGCAGTCTGGATCGTGCACAGGGTATTATCGTCAGTGAGGTTACGCCAGGCGGGCCAGCCGATCGGGCAGGCATTCAAGCCAATGATGTGCTTTTACAGGTGAACGGCAAACCGGCGCTGTCGGCGCAGGAAACCATGGATCAGGTCGCCGAAATTCGTCCAGGATCGGTGATTCAGGTGCAGGTTCTGCGTAACGAACAAAAGATGATGCTGCCAGTCACTATTCAGGAGTTCCCCGAAGCGCCAGCCGCACCCACCACGCAGCAGTAACCCTTGAATGAACAACGGCGCAATACATGCGCCGTTGTTGTCTGAAACACCCTGCCTGAGCAAGAATGATTAGCTGCGATCCACCGGGAAGGCAATCACGTCGCTTAATGCATTGGCTTTCAACGCCAGCATAATCAAACGATCCACACCCAACGCCACACCTGAACAAGCAGGCATGCCATGTGCCAGCGCATCCAGCAGGTTGGTATCAATCGGGTGCTGCGGTAAACCACGCGCTGCACGGCGACGATTATCCTGCTCAAAGCGCTGACGCTGTTCGCGGCTATCGGTCAATTCGCGGAAGCCGTTAGCCAACTCCACGCCTTTGTAATACACCTCGAAACGCTCCGCGACGCGATGATCCTCAGTGCTGATTTCGGCCAATGCCGCCTGACTGGCCGGGAAGTGATACACGAAGCACGGTTTATCGTTACCAATCTTCGGCTCAACACCCAGCATAAACAGCAGCTGCAACAAGGTATCGCGGTCTTCTTCACGATTCGCCAGTTCACCCTCACCCAACTTCGTCGCGGCTTCACGCAGCTGCGTTTTATCCGATGACAAAGGATCAAGTTCCAGATGGCGAATAAATGCCTGCTGATACGATAAAGATTCGGCGCTATCGCACTCCAGCACCTGCTGCATCAGATCGTCGACTTCATTCATCAGGCGATACATATCGTAGTGAGGACGATACCACTCCAGCATGGTGAACTCAGGATTATGGTGGCGCCCTGCTTCTTCGTTACGGAAGCAACGTCCCATCTGATAGATTGGGCCACTGCCCGCCGCCAGCAGACGCTTCATATGATATTCCGGGCTGGTCATCAGCCACAGATCGCGCCCTTTCGCTGCACCTGGACCCACAAAGCGCGTCTGGAACGGCACCAGATGGATATCCGTGATGGTCGCCTGGCTCATCGCCGGGGTATCGACCTCCAGCACGCCGCGATCGGCAAAGAAACGACGAATCTCCGCCAAAATAGCGGCGCGTTTCAACAAATTGGCAATGGGTGCGCTCGGCTGCCAGCTTGCCGTTTCGCTCATGTTGGTGACTCCTTATACAGATAAGGGGGAGAAGTCTACCCGTATTGGCTACGGCAAACAACGGCGTGACGGGATCGAAGGCGTTAGCGGTGCTTTTTCAGACAAAGAAAGAGGGAATCAGGGAATCCGGTACGAAATCGGGTTTCGCACCGGTTTGGATCACTGTGCGCTACGCTGAATCGCTTTGCCACCGGCCTGAACGTCCTCGCCAACACCACGGGTGGTGTTGCAGGCGGTCAACACAGAGGAAAGCACCAGAACAGAAAGAATCGCGACAATACTTTTCTTTAACATAGCCATATCCTTGTTGGTTGCAGTAAAAGTACAGCCATTCAAGCATAGACCTTATACACAATCTTGCTGGCTAAGCCGCTGAGAAAAGGCGGCGCCCTCGCAATTTATTTATCCGCTGCGCGTGAAATGGCACCGCCCAAATGGGAGACGTCTTCACCAAAGCCGTGGAAAGTGTTGCAGGCACTTAAAGCAGAAGAGACCAGCAACGCAAAAACAGCCAATTTCGCCATCTTTTTCATTATTCTGAACTCATAGAGAAAAAAGGCGCATCGAGTGATGCGCCTGATTTGGCAATTATTTTACGCGAGAAACGTATTCGCCAGAGCGGGTGTCAACTTTAACCACTTCGCCAATCTGGACGAACAGTGGAACTTTGATCACTGCGCCAGTAGACAGGGTCGCTGGCTTGCCACCGGTACCGGCAGTATCACCTTTCAGACCTGGATCTGTTTCGATGACTTCTGCTTCGATGAAGTTCGGTGGCTGAACAGCGATCGCTTTATCGTTCCACAGGGTAACGATACAATCCGCATTGTCCTGCAACCATTTGGTCACGTCGTCCAGCACTTTAGATTCGATCTGATACTGCTCGAAAGACTCTGGGTGCATGAAGTAGTAGAAGTCGCCGTCGTTGTAAGAGTACTGCAGCGTCATATCACGAACGTCTGCGCCTTCGGCAGAGTCGGTAGATTTGAAGGTCTTCTCAACGCGAGAACCGGTCAGCAGACGACGCATTTTAACGCGTGCAAATGCCTGGCCTTTACCCGGTTTAACGAACTCACTGGCTTCGATGGCATATGGCTCGCCTTCGAACATGATTTTAAGACCGGGACGGAAATCGTTGCTAAGATAAGTCGCCATAAAGGCCCTCTGTAAATATTGAACTGGTAATAGCCAAAAAAATGGCAAACATTGTAACCCTAAATCCCCCCATCAGAGAAGATTGGTTGCAGCAACTTGCTGATGTTGTCACCGATCCTACTGAATTACTGCGACTTTTATCTCTCGAACAGCATGCGGATTTGGCCGCAGGCAACGATGCGCGCAAGCTTTTTGCGCTGCGCGTGCCGCGTGCCTTCATTCAACGCATGACGCCGGGCAATGCGCACGACCCCCTTTTGCTGCAGGTATTAACCAGCCGTCAGGAATTTGTCGATGCGCCAGGTTACAGCACTGACCCGCTGGATGAGCAAAGTAGCGTGGTGCCCGGTTTACTGCATAAGTACAGAAACCGTGCATTGCTGCTGGTGAAGGGCGGCTGTGCGGTTAACTGCCGCTACTGCTTCCGTCGCCATTTCCCCTATCAGGATAATCAGGGCAATAAGCGTAACTGGCAGGCGGCGATCGATTACATCGCTGAGCATCCAGAGCTGGATGAGATTATCTTCTCGGGTGGCGATCCGCTGATGGCTAAAGACCATGAGCTGGCGTGGCTGGTGGGCGCACTGGAGAAAATCCCCCATCTGAGGCGTCTGCGCATTCATAGCCGCCTCCCGGTGGTAATCCCGGCACGCATTACCGAAGGGTTATGCCAGATTCTGGCCGAGACACGCCTGCAAGTGCTGATGGTGAGCCACATCAACCACGCGCAAGAAATTGATGATGAGCTGCGCTACGGCATGCAGATGCTGAAACGCGCGGGTGTCACCTTGCTTAATCAGAGCGTGCTGCTGCGCGGTATCAATGATGATGCACGAGCGCTGGCTAATCTGAGCAACGCGCTGTTTGATGCCGGTATTCTGCCCTATTACCTGCACGTGCTGGATAAAGTACAGGGCGCGGCGCATTTCTTTGTGTCGGATGAAGAAGCCCGTGCGCTAGTACGCCAGTTGTTAACCATGGTATCGGGTTATATGGTGCCGAAGCTGGCGCGCGAGATTGGTGGTGAGCCAAGTAAAACGCCGCTGGATTTGCAGTTACGCCAGGAATAAAAAAAGCCGCATCAGCGGCTTTTTTTACATCTCTTTCATGCCATTACGGGCACTTATACACCTGACCAGACATTTTGCTGTCAAGCGGTGCGAAAGCTGAAAGCAGGTTCTGCGTTGGGCTGGTTGCACCGTAAATCACGTTGCCACCCATCTCTGCCGCGCGGTTACGCAGGTCATTGGCTGCGCCACGCAAAGAACTGCCTTCACCGCCTGAACCGCTCAACCAGTTGCTCTGTGAGCCGGTGACATTGCCCAGCAGCTGACATTGGCTTCCAGGCTGTTGGTCAACGAAAGTGACACGCTGTCCGCCGGAACTCAGTTGATTGGAGCTGCTGCAGCCCGCCAGCAGTAAAGTCCCTACCGCCAGTCCGAGCAAGAGGTTAATCCGCATTGTAATCCCCATTTATTATCATCAGTGTCGGGCGGCAGCGTAGCAGAAAAGCGCACTTTTTTTCTGAACATTCATTGCCCTAAACCCGCAAAGCCGAAGTATTGCGCTCTTACTTATACCTTGTTCGCCACCAAAAGAAAAACCCCCGACCGTTTCCGATCGAGGGTTTTTCACATGACTTAAGCAGTCAGGGGCAAATTACATCATGCCGCCCATTCCGCCCATGCCACCCATGCCGCCAGCGCCACCTAAATCAGGAGCATCGCCTTTAGGCAGGTCAGTTACCATCGCTTCGGTGGTGATCATCAGGCCCGCAACAGAAGACGCGTACTGCAGCGCAGAACGGGTCACTTTGGTTGGGTCCAGGATACCGAAGTCGATCATGTTGCCGTATTCTTCAGTCTGAGCGTTGTAGCCGTAGTTGCCGTCGCCTGCTTTCACGTTGTTAGCAACAACAGATGGCTCTTCACCGGCGTTAGAAACGATCTGACGCAGTGGAGCTTCCATTGCGCGCAGCGCAACTTTGATACCCACGTTCTGATCTTCGTTCTGACCTTTCAGGCCAGAAGCAGCGATCTTGGCTGCAACGCGAACCAGTGCAACACCACCACCAGCAACCACGCCTTCTTCTACCGCAGCACGGGTAGCGTGCAGGGCATCTTCAACGCGTGCTTTCTTCTCTTTCATTTCAACTTCAGTGGCTGCACCCACTTTCAGAACGGCCACGCCGCCTGCCAGTTTCGCTACGCGCTCCTGCAGTTTTTCTTTGTCGTAATCAGAAGTTGCTTCTTCGATCTGCTGACGGATCTGAGTCACACGGCCAGAGATTGCACCCTGATCGCCCACACCATCGATGATGGTAGAAGTATCTTTGTTGATCACAACACGCTTAGCCTGACCCAGATCTTCCAGGGTCGCTTTTTCCAGCTCCATACCGATCTCTTCAGAGATGACGGTACCGCCAGTCAGGATTGCGATATCCTGCAGCATTGCTTTACGACGGTCGCCGAAGCCTGGTGCTTTAACCGCAGCCACTTTCACGATACCGCGCATGGTGTTAACCACCAGAGTTGCCAGTGCTTCGCCTTCAACATCTTCAGCGATGATCAGCAGTGGTTTACCGGCTTTCGCAACCGCTTCCAGTACTGGCAGCAGTTCACGGATGTTAGAGATCTTCTTGTCAGCCAACAGGATAAACGGTGCATCCAGTTCGATTGCGCCAGTTTCTGGCTTGTTGATGAAGTAAGGAGACAGGTAGCCACGGTCGAACTGCATACCTTCAACCACGTCCAGCTCGTCTTGCAGGCCGGTGCCTTCTTCAACGGTGATAACACCTTCTTTGCCCACTTTATCCATCGCTTTCGCGATCAGGGTACCGACTGACTCATCAGAGTTAGCAGAGATGGTACCTACCTGAGCAATGGCTTTAGTATCCTGGCAAGGAACAGACAGCGCTTTCAGCTCTTCAACGGCAGCAGCAACGGCTTTATCGATACCGCGCTTCAGGTCCATTGGGTTCATGCCAGCCGCAACGGCTTTCAGGCCTTCGTTCACGATAGACTGAGCCAGAACGGTTGCAGTGGTGGTGCCGTCGCCCGCAGCGTCGTTCGCTTTAGAGGCCACTTCTTTCACCATCTGTGCACCCATGTTCTCGAACTTGTCTTCCAGCTCGATTTCACGTGCTACAGAAACGCCATCTTTGGTGATGGTCGGTGCACCAAAAGATTTATCCAGAACCACGTTACGGCCTTTCGGGCCCAGGGTAACTTTTACTGCATCTGCCAGTACGTTCACGCCACGCAGCATTTTTACGCGCGCGTCATTACCGAATTTTACGTCTTTAGCTGCCATTTCAAATATCCCTTAAATTCGTTTCGTTCAGTGAATTACGCGTAATTACGCTTCGACAATCGCCAGGATGTCGCTTTCAGAGATGATCAGAACTTCTTCGTTATCGATCTTCTCAGTTTTGGCACCGTAGCCTTCGCTGAAGATAACCAGATCGCCAACTTTCACGTCCAGCGGCTTAACATCACCGTTTTCCAGGATGCGGCCATTACCCACAGCCAGAACTTCACCACGGGTTGATTTGCCAGCTGCAGAGCCGGTCAGAACGATACCGCCAGCAGATTTAGCTTCAACTTCTTTACGCTTGACGATAACGCGATCGTGCAACGGACGAATTTTCATTTGGTAGCTCTCCTTTGAGAAGTCCAATCATTCAGTTTTTTGGGTTGAACCGGACTGCATGGCTTCCGGCCTCGTGGAGAGAGAGATAGGGTCACTAAAAAAGGCTTTCAAGGGGCAAAAAATAAAAAATTTTCGTTTTTGTAACCATTGACGAAAAAGACAGCAAAAAGGGCGACTCTCGCCGCCCTTCTCTTCTTATCGATCTTTATCGTGTCCGATTTGATCCTGATCTTTACGCTCGTATTCGCCATCCATGGTATAGCCACTGTCCGGCCCGGCGCCGGGTCCGCGCCACACACGCAGATGCGGCATTAATTTCAGCGTCAGATGTTTCTGCACCGGAGGCAACAGCAGCAACAAACCGAGGAAGTCAGTAAAGAAGCCCGGCAACAGCAGTAAGAAGCCCGAAATAATCAGTGAAACGCTTTTGGTCATCTCCGCCGCTGGGCTTTCATTGCGCGCCAGCTTCTCCTGCATCAGACGGAAGTTCTTCATACCCTGGTTTTTCACCAGCGACACACCGATGCACGAGGTGAAGATCACCAGTAGCATGGTAAGCAGCACGCCGAGGGCATGTGCAACCTGAATGAAAATTGAGATCTCAATCCAGGCCAGAACAAAAAAAATCACGAACGGTATCCAGCGCACCGATATCTCCTGTGAGTAGGGCTGCCTCGCTTCTTGCCAGGCAGCAGAAAGGGATGGTCTGTCTGACCGTATTGATAGAGATGGGCATCTCAACCCGCGATTTCAACCGATCCTGCCAAATTTTTCCCACTGACTTAAAATTGCGAACTACATCACATATCGTTATTACCGCTGGGCCAGTAAATGCCCGTAAAGTGATCTGTGCACAAACAATTCTGTAACAACAGAATATGATCGTGCCCGCCAGCCCGAAGATGGATAAAATGTCGGTGCTGGTAATCCACGACAATATAATTGCTTCACCTGCACAGTGATTGCCGCCCGACCATCCCGGTCGCCCGGCAGTGACACCGCAGAAATAATAAGAAGGTAATCATGGCGAACAACATTCGTATCGAAGAAGACCTGTTAGGCATGCGCGAAGTTCCGGCAGACGCTTACTACGGTGTTCATACTCTGCGTGCGATTGAGAACTTCTACATTAGTAACAACAAAATCAGTGACATACCGGAATTTGTCCGCGGTATGGTGATGGTCAAAAAAGCAGCCGCGCTCGCCAACAAAGAGCTGCAAACAATCCCTCGCAACATCGCAAACACCATTATTCAGGCCTGTGATGAAGTGCTGAATAACGGTAAATGCATGGATCAGTTCCCGGTTGACGTCTATCAGGGCGGCGCGGGCACCTCGGTCAACATGAACACCAACGAAGTGCTGGCAAACATCGGTCTGGAACTGATGGGCCACCAAAAAGGTGAATACCAGTACCTCAACCCTAACGATCACGTGAATAAGTGTCAGTCGACCAACGATGCTTATCCCACCGGATTCCGTATTGCAGTTTACGCTTCAATTCTGAAACTGCTGGACGGCATCAGCCAGCTCAGTGAAGGCTTCCAGCGTAAAGCGGTCGAGTTCGAAAATATCCTCAAGATGGGTCGTACCCAGCTGCAGGATGCCGTACCGATGACGCTGGGCCAGGAATTCCACGCGTTTAACGTGCTGCTGAATGAAGAAACCCGCAGCATCCTGCGCACCGCAGAACTGCTGCTGGAAGTAAACCTGGGCGCGACGGCCATCGGGACTCGCCTCAACACCCCGGATGGCTATCAGCAGCTGGCCGTTCAGCGTCTGGCGGAAGTCAGTAATCTGCCTGTCGTCCCGGCAGAAGACCTGATTGAAGCAACCTCTGACTGCGGTGCTTACGTGATGGTGCACTCTGCGCTGAAACGTCTGGCGGTGAAACTGTCGAAGATCTGTAACGACCTGCGCCTGCTTTCTTCCGGCCCACGTGCGGGTCTGAACGAAATCAACTTGCCAGAATTGCAGGCCGGTTCATCAATCATGCCAGCCAAAGTGAACCCGGTGGTGCCAGAAGTGGTGAACCAGGTGTGCTTCAAGGTTATCGGCAACGACATTACCGTGACCATGGCATCAGAAGCGGGTCAGCTGCAGCTGAACGTGATGGAACCGGTGATTGGCCAGGCGCTGTTTGAGTCGATCAGCATTCTGACCAACGCCTGCTTCAACCTGCTGGAAAAATGCGTCAACGGCATCACGGCTAACAAAGCGGTATGTGAAGCTTACGTGTTCAACTCCATCGGTATCGTCACTTATCTCAACCCGTATATCGGCCACCACAATGGCGATATCGTCGGCAAGATTTGTGCGGAAACCGGCAAGAGCGTACGTGAAGTGGTATTGGAGCGCGGTCTGCTGACCGAAGCGGAACTGGATGACATCTTCTCCATCCAGAACCTGATGCATCCGACCTACAAAGCCAAACGCTACACCGACGAAAACGAACAGTAATCCGTTCCGGATCAAGTTGCCAAAAGCACGCCTGTATACAATACGGCGTGCTTTTTTCTTATTGGCGGCTACAACTTTAAGAGTCGAGATTTCCCCCACGGCTCAGGAGCGGAATGAATGGTGTTAGTGGAATTATTGATTGTCCTGCTGGCGATCTGGCTGGGTGCACGTCTAGGCGGCATCGGAATTGGATTTGCCGGCGGATTGGGCGTACTGGTGTTGACGCTGTTCTGCGGCATGAAGCCGGGCGCGATTCCCTTCGATGTGATCGAAATTATCATGGCAGTGATTGCCGCAATTGCCGCGATGCAGATTGCAGGCGGACTCGATTACATGGTCGGTTTGGCCGAGCGCCTGCTGCGCCGTCATCCGCGTTACGTCACCTTCCTCGCCCCACTCGTCACCTATGTGATGACGCTGCTGGCGGGCACCGGACACACTGCGTTCTCGACGCTACCCGTCATCGCTGAAGTGGCCAAAGAGCAAGGTGTACGCCCTTCACGCCCACTGTCGATTGCGGTGGTCGCCTCGCAAATTGCCATTACCGCTTCGCCGCTCTCTGCTGCAGTGGTGTTCTTCGCGTCGATTCTGGAACCGCGCGGTGTCAGCTATCTGGCGCTGCTCGCGGTATCGATCCCGTCCACCATGGCTGCCATCTTCTGTGCCGCCGTGATCACCAGCTTTCTTGGTAGAGAGTTAAAAGAAGACGAGGTGTATCAGGCGCGCTTAGCCAAAGGTGAAGTCACACTGCGCGGAGAACGCGTCTATGACATTAAGCCTGGCGCCAAACGTGCGGTCGGGCTATTCCTGATCGGCATAGCGGCAGTTGTGCTCTACGCCACGGCGATCAGCGACAGCGTTGGATTAATAATTAACCCAGTGCTGCCTCGTAACGAAGCGATTGTGGTGTTTATGCTCACCGTCGCCACACTGATTTGCCTAACCTGCAAAGTCGATACCGGCGAAATCCTCAGCGCCAGTACGTTCAAATCCGGTATGAGTGCCTGTATCTGCGTGATGGGCGTGGCATGGCTAGGCGATACCTTTGTCAAAGCCCACCTGGCGGACATCCAGACTGCGGCTGGCGATATGTTGCAGAGCTACCCGTGGATGCTGGCGTTGATATTATTCTTCGCTGCTACCCTGCTCTATTCACAGGCAGCGACCACCAAGGCGTTGATGCCTGCCGCCCTCATGCTTGGCGTATCCCCTCTCGCCGCCGTTGCCTCCTTTGCCGCCGTCTCAGCCCTGTTCGTGTTGCCGACCTATCCCACCTTATTGGCAGCCGTAGAAATGGATGACACCGGTTCGACCCGAATCGGCAAGTTTGTGTTTAATCACTCCTTTATCATTCCCGGCGTGTTGGCGATTGCCTTCTCCGTGGCATTTGGCTTCCTGTTTGGTAGCCTGATTCTGTAGCGCCGTTACATCCTGAAAACCTCGTGGCGAGGCGGCCGTGCTATCATCGCGGCTCATTTGCCACCGGAGCTGATTACATCCTCATGGCTGCACGACTTTCTCGCCTGATGGGCCTTTGCCTCGCATTGCTGTTTTGCTTTTCAGCACAGGCCAATATCTTCTCACCGAACAATAACAGCCGCTTTGTGCCGGTGGATCAGGCATTTGGCTTCGATTTCAGCCAGCAGGGCAACCAACTCACACTGAGCTGGAAGGTGAAGGACGGCTATTACCTTTATCGTCAGCAGATTCATGTGACGCCGCAAAAAGCACAGATTGCACCGCTCGCTCTGCCGCCAGGACAGCCGCATGAAGATGAGTTCTTCGGCAAGAGCGAAATCTATCCGCAGGATTTACAGGTGCCGATCACTCTGCATCAGGCTGAGTCCGGTGCCACGCTCACGGTGACCTATCAGGGCTGTGCGGCCGCTGGTTTCTGCTACCCGCCCGAAACCCGCTCAGTGCCGCTCACTCCGGTTGCTGCCAATCACGACGCAACCGCCGTTAACGCGCAGCCTGCGCAACAGCGTACGCCACTGCCGTTTTCACCACTGTGGGCGCTGCTGATTGGCATCGGCGTTGCCTTCACGCCGTGCGTATTGCCGATGTATCCGCTGATCTCCAGCATCATTCTCGGTGGCCAGCGTCGCTACTCTGCTGGACGCCTGTTCGCACTGGCGATGGTCTATGTGCAAGGGATGGCGCTGACCTACACCGTGCTCGGCATGGTGGTGGCCGCCGCAGGTTTACGTTTCCAGGCGGCGCTGCAGCATCCTTACGTGTTGATTGGCCTGTCAGCGCTGTTCATCGTGCTGGCGTTGTCAATGTTTGGCCTGTTCTCACTGCAACTGCCTTCCAGTCTGCAAACGCGCCTGACGCTGTGGAGTAATCGTCAGCAAGGCGGTTCATTGCCGGGCGTGTTTATGATGGGCGCACTGGCGGGATTGATCTGCTCGCCCTGCACCACCGCGCCGCTGAGTGCCATTCTGCTGTATATCGCGCAAAGCGGTAATCTGTGGGCCGGTGCGGGCACGCTGTGGCTCTATGCGTTCGGCATGGGCCTGCCGCTGGTTGCCGTAACGATGTTCGGCAACAAGCTGCTGCCGAAAAGTGGCCCGTGGATGCAGAGCGTCAAAGAGGGCTTCGGCTTTGTGATTCTGGCGCTGCCGGTGTTCTTACTGGAGCGTGTAGTGGGTGATGTCTGGGGCTTGCGTCTGTGGAGCCTGCTCGGCGTCGCGTTCTTTGCCTGGGCGTTCAGTCTCAGCCTGCGCGCTAATGGCAAATGGCGCATTCTACAAATCATCATGCTCGCTGCTGCACTGGTGGCCGCTCGCCCGCTGCAGGATTGGGCTTTTGGCAGTAGCGCCAGCGTGCAGTCTGTGGCGCATCTGCCGTTCAAAACCATTGCCAGCAGCGCACAATTGGATAGCGCGCTACAGCAGGCACAAGGCCGCATTACCATGGTCGATCTCTACGCCGACTGGTGCGTCGCCTGCAAAGAGTTCGAGAAGTACACCTTCAGCGATGAAGGCGTGCGTGCCGATTTGAGTCAGGTGCAGTTACTGCAAGCCAACGTCACCGCGAATAACGCGCAGGATAACGCCCTGTTGCAGCATTTACAGGTATTAGGCTTGCCCACCATTCTGTTCTTTGATGCGCAAGGCAAAGAAATCCCTGACTCACGCGTCACCGGTTTCCTTAACGCTGCCGACTTCCGCGCGCATTTGCACAAACTGTCGCGTTAAACGACACTGGTTGCAGGACACTGCCCGTTCGTGCGCGAGCGGGCCCGCACTCCAGAGGAGAGTCACTTGCAACGTGAACAGATTCTTGAGCATGCGCTGAATGTGCTTGAGCAAAGCGGCCTTGCCGCCACCACTTCCCTGCAGCAGTTGGCCGGTGAGACCGGACTTGATGCAGAACATCTTGAACGTTTCTGGCCCGACCGTGACGCATTATTGTATGACGCGCTGCGCTATCACGGTCAGCAGATTGACAGCTGGCGCCGCCAGATACAGCTCAATGAACATCTCACAGCCCAACAAAAATTGCTGGCGCGTTACGACGTGTTAAGTGAGCACGTGAACAAAGGCCGCTTTCCCGGCTGCCTGTTTATCGCCGCCTGCAGCTTCTATCCGCAGCCTGACCAACCCGTACATCAGTTAGCAGAGCAGCAGAAACGCAGCTCATGGCAGTTCACTCATGAAATTCTGGTGGATTTGGCGCTGGATAATCCGACGATGGTGGCCGATCAAATGGAGCTGATTCTCGAGGGTTGTCTGAGCAAGCTGCTAGTGAAACGCAACGTGCAGGATGTGTCCACCGCGCGTCGTCTGGCAGAGGATGTGCTGAGTATCGCGCTGTGCCGACAGAACGGGGCACTGGCCTAAACTTTCGCAGGAGGCCCTTAAGCCCGTGCATCATGCAGGTCACGCAATCCTGAATACTGCTTTACCACCAGCGGGCACGTTGAGATTTTGCACACCCTGCCTGAAAAGCAAGCAATCAGTCACGATTGCTACGCTTTTTTGACGAAAGCCGTTGACGGCTGAAAGCCATTAAGGTTTAATGCGCCCCGTTGCCCGGATAGCTCAGTCGGTAGAGCAGGGGATTGAAAATCCCCGTGTCCGTGGTTCGATTCCGCGTCCGGGCACCAACATTCTGAAAACCCAGCTTATGGCTGGGTTTTTGCTTTTCTGCGTTTGACGTTTTCAAAACTTAATCCCTTAGCCTCCCTCAACTTTATTATGTCCCACTTTAAGGACTTAACTCACCTTTAATCCTCATAAAGTGCTATATAAGGGACTCTACAATACATCCATTTATCATGACAATGATCCGATAGAGTCCTATAATTTGGACATTAAACGCATGACCGACGATAAAGTGTCTACATTGGGACTTTAAAGATATGACTACTCCTTCCGCATCTGCACTGGCTGAAGAAATTGGCCAGCGACTCAAGCAAGCCCGTCTAAATCGTGACTTAACGCAGACGGAGGTTGCTGAGCGCGCAGGTGTTGCACGTAAGTCTGTGCTCAATGCTGAAAAAGGAAAAGTGCCGTTCGATGTCTTTATCGCCATCATGGTAGCGTTGGATCTCACCGAAAAGCTGGAGCTGTTTCTGCCGCGTCAGGAGATATCCCCGATTCAACTTGCAAAGCTGCAGGGTAAACAAAGGCGTAGAGCTTCAGGACAACGAAAAGATAAACCGCTCAGGGAGGAGAAATCAGAATGGTAATGGAAGTTATCAATGTTACCTTTGCACAACAAGAAGTGGGTGCTTTCTGCAAAGCCGCTGTCTTAGATATTTAAACAGCATCAATGAACATAATCGCATCTAGATAAGCTGCAGGATGCCTCACGGCATCCTCAAACGACCTGCAACCGAAAATCTTCACCATTCATCCAAATGAAATAGAGAAACTTATTAATGTCAAAGCAGAAAAGTTCGCCCATCGCCCGTAGGTAGTTCAACGTTCAAGCTCAGCTTTCCGCCTAATGCCTCAACATACTTTTTTAGGCTTGAGAGTTTTATATCATCGCCTCGGGCTTCAATAGCTGCTATGGCTGGCTGTGAAACGCCCATTTTCTCGGCTAACTGTACTTGTGAGAGCTCAAGCTCTTCGCGTAAGTGTCGTAATTGAACCTCAATAATTTTATCCGCGACTTTAGCCTTAATTCTCTTCTGTGATTCTGGAGATCGTTGTGCAATGAGTTCTTCCAGTTTAGGCATGTATTATTCCTCTCAAATGCTTGCTGTATTCTTGATCTGCTAATTTGATCATTGATCGGTAAAACCGCTTCTGATTGATCCCCGTTTTGTCCCCTGCACACAAGACGATCCCCTTCCTTCTGGGATCGAATGCGAAGAACGCCCGAACAGGCCTACCATTACTTTGCACGCGCAATTCTTTCATGTTTGCATATTGAGAGCCGATGATGGTGTCTACATCAGGCCGCCCTAAATGAGGGCCGAAGATTTTCAACACTTCCAGGCTTGCGAGTACATCTTCAATCATTTCATCATCCTGCGCTTTTAGCCACGCTGCAAAATGCTCCGTTGTATCAACGCTCCAGTTGTTCAAAAGTCCCTCACATGAACTGTAGTTTATACGCCTTGGATATAAACTAGAAGTTATATTTGAAACTTACCCTTTTTCAATACCTGAACGCTTAAGTGAGTTTGAAATAATGTTGAACTGAGATACATCGCGAATAAAACTGCAAACAGCCTGCAAAGTGCAGTTAGTCATAGGTCCCGCCCCTAAAGCTCAGAACCCATGAGCAGCATTCATAAGCTCATGCCAATTGGCCCTACAGTCATCAATGGCCTTCCCCGCTATGCTTGCCGCATCACTTATTCCTCAAGGCAGGAGAGACAATGAAAGAAATTATGGTGGTTATTGGCGCGGGTGCGATTGGACAAGCCATCGCGCGTCGCGTGAGTCAGAGCAAAACTGTGCTGCTGGCGGACCTCAATTCGAGAAAATGTGCGGCTGCCGCACAAACCTTACGTGATGCCGGCTTTACGGTAGAAACCAGCCAAGTCGATGTCAGTTCGCGCCAATCGATTCAACATCTGGTGCAGCAGGCCACTGCGCTGGGTGTTATCAAAGGAGTGATTCACTCGGCTGGAGTCTCGCCTTCTCAAGCCAGCCCCGCCACCATTTTACAAGTCGATCTTTACGGTACTGCCGTGGTGCTGGAAGAGTTCGGTCCGCACATGGCGTCAGGCGGTTGCGGAATCGTGATTGCCTCTCAATCCGGCCATCGACTGCCTGCGCTCACGGTTGAACAAAATGAAGCGTTAGCCATCACGCCAACAGAGGATTTGCTCAGCCTGCCATTTTTGCAGAACACCGCTTTCAGTGATCCTCTGTTGGCCTATCAATATGCCAAACGCGGTAACGCTCTGCGGGTTATGGCCGAAGCGACGAAGTGGGGCCAGCGTGGCGCGCGTGTCAACAGCATCAGCCCCGGCATTATCTTTAAACCCTTAGCGAATGATGAGCTAAATGGCCCACGCGGCGCGGGCTATCGCAATATGCTGGCAAAATCACCCGTCGGTCGCGGCGGCACCGCCGACGAAGTTGCAGCGCTGGCAGCCCTCATAATAGGACCAGAAGGCGGCTACATCAGCGGCAGTGATTTTCTGATGGATGGCGGCGTGACGGCATCTTACTGGTACGGTGATTTGAAGCCTTGATTGATTTCCCCGCCGTACATGTCCTTCGGCGGATTAAATATAAAATATGCAATACACCTGACCATACTTTAAATATATCTAGCCATAACCATATCCAATAAAATTATTAATCAGTAAGTTAAATACGGTGTGAATATTATTCCGTGATCCTGATTTTGTTAGCTGTAACAACGCATTCGTAACACATCACTAATCCTTTACACTCTCCTGAATTCAGAAAATCATTCATCACATGATCATCTACAAATAAAGTTAAATTTATTAACCGGCGAAATTTGCTGGTCATCCTTTATCGATCACAAGTTAATAACCCTGACAGGAGAAATAAAATGACCGCAGGAAATCGTATTTATTTACGCCGTCCCTCCGATGCTGAACCCTTACTGGAAGCGTTCCGCCGTTTACCCGCGGCGGTAGTCGCCGACTGCATGAGTCGCTTGCCTGCGCTATCGGCAGAGATCAGCCTGAAAACGGCGCCTAAAACCCCCATCATGTGCGGCCTGGCGGTGACGGTAAAAGCGCGCTCTGGCGATAACCTGATGTTGCATAAAGCGCTGGATATGGCCGGGCCGAACGATGTGATCATCCTGTCGAATGAGGGCGATCGTAGCCAATCGCTGATGGGCGAAGTGATGGCCACTTATGCCAGACAGCGCGGTATGGAAGGCATCGTGCTGGACGGCCCGGTGCGTGATATTGAGGGCTTATCACGTATGGATTTCCCGATTTATGCCGCCGGACATACGCCAGGTGGCCCTTTCAAAGATGGCCCAGGCGAAATCAACGTGCCGATTGCCTGCGGTAAAATTCACGTTTCACCTGGCGATATCGTATTAGGCGATGCCGACGGCGTGATCGTCATTCCCCGGCAGGATGCCGCGCGCATTCTCGAAGCGGCACAAGCTTACCTGATTGTTGATGAGCATAACTTTGAGCTGGCGAAAACCGGTTCACTGGAACGCGGTTGGCTGGCAGAAGCACTGCAAAACAAGCAGGTAGAAATTATCGATGATGTTTATCGATAAGCGCACGAGCGCTGTGTTATCCAGGTCGCCCGCTATGGCGACCTGGTATTGCAAACTGCGCAGCGGCTAACACACCGCATCACGGTGTACTGCTCACCATCGCCAATTTGCGCTGACGGTTTTCACGCCATACCGCAAAGATTCCTGCCAGTGCCACAATCGATGCACCGAAGAGGGTTGTCGTGCCTGGCAGACTATTAAGGAACAGATAGCCAATCAGCATCGACCACACCAGCGTAGTGTAATCAAACGGTGCCAGCAGCGAGGCATCAGCATAGCGCAGGCTGAGTGTCACCAGAATCTGTGCCAGACCGCCAAATAAACCACAGCCCACCAACAGCAGCCACTGCAAGCCAGTGGGCTTTATCCAGCCGAAAAATACCGTTGCCAGGCCAATCAACGTCGTCATCAGCGAAAAATAGAACACGATCGCGCCCGGTTTTTCGATGCCATTCAAAAAACGGATTTGCACATTCGAGGTGGCCGTACAGAGTGCGGCAATCAATGCAAAAGCAACACCAAGGCTGGCCGTGGTACTGCTGGCGCCACCTGCCGGCACGCCGCCGCTAGCCGCAAGACTGGAGGAGAGCATAATCAGTATGCCCGACAATCCCACCACCACGGCCACCCAGCGCGACACGCGCACCCGTTCCTTCAATAGCATCGCCGCCATGATTACTGTGAAAAGCGGTGCGGCGTAACTCAGTGCCGTGGCATCAGCCAGCGAGATATACACCAGCGCCAGATAGTTAAAATACATGCCGCCTGTGCCGGAGAAACCGCGAATGAAATGGCCAAACAAATTGCGCGTTTTGAGATTCTCCAGCACGTTCCCCTGCACTCTCAGCCAGATTAACAGGGGAAATAGCGCGATAAAGCTGCGGAAAAAAATCACTTCGCCGGTGGGGATAGCACCGTTCAGACCTTTAACACAGGCCAGCATCAGCGTAGCGCTGAGTGCGGCGAATATCTTTAATAACACGCCTAATCGGGGATTCATGCTCTCACTCTTCTCTCTCTACCACGTGCAATCGGCGGGGTTGCCGAGAGGACAACGCGGCTTACACTAAGGAGAAAAATGTGCGCTGGATAACACTTTTTCGCTCTGCCTGAATAGAAATAACTTATCGCCATCGGTCATATCATTTCCCTATTGCATAACACGCTTTCCCTCTTTTTCGCCGCAAAACAAAGCCGATATAGTCCAGAAAAGCGAGATTTTGCGCTCCCAAGCAGTATCCACCATTGAGGGAAAGCACATGACCATGAAAAGAGTGACCACCATTGGCTTGGCACTGCTGCCGTTGCTGGCTGTTTCGGCGGCGCAGGCAGATATGATGGCGAACATTAAATCGAGCGGTGAATTGAAATGCGCCGTTTACTCCGACGTACCGCCCTTCTCTTCGCCGGATCCACAAACGCGCCAGCTGGCTGGCATGGATATCGACCTGTGTCACGCTCTGGCCAAGCAGATGAACGTCAAACTGACTCTGGTGCCGACCTCTGTTGAAGCGCGTATCGCGGTGATCGCCACCGGCCGTGCCGATGTGTTGATTGCTAACCTGGCCTACACCAAAACGCGTGGTAATCAGATCCAGTTCAGCGATCCTTACTACGTGGCGAAAGAGATGCTGCTGGTGAAAGCGCCGCTGGCAGATAAACCACTGGACTATTTCAAAGGCAAACGTATCAGCGCCACCAAGGGCACCACGTCAGAGCAATCGATCCACATCAAAGGCGGTAAAGCCGTCACCTTCCAGGATTCTGCCTCCGCCTTCCTGGCGCTGGAGCAGAACAAATCGGTGGGCTTTGTCACTAACACCATGACCGGGATGAAAACCATCGCCCAGGCGAAAAAAGACGGCATCAATCTGGCGATGGTGAAAGAGCCGATGGCGCTGGAACCGATTGGTGTCGGCATGAAAAAGGATGAACCGGCCCTGCTGGCCAGCGTTAACAGCGGCCTGAAAGCGATGGACGACGATGGCACCATCGACAAAATCTGGAACACCTGGATTGGGCCAAATACCGAATACAAAATGGTGCGCGAAGAGCGCGTACAGCCGCTCTCCAGCCTGAAATTTGAACCACTGGAATAATCATGCCCGTGATGTCGCACTCTGATATCCAGCCCGCCAACGCACCCGCGCTGGCTTGTTCCTCTGCGATCGCCCTTTCCACCATTGGCGCCCGTGCGTGGCTGGTGGAAGCACCGGGCGGATTCGATCTCTCCGCTCAACGCCGCATCTGGTCACTGGCACGTTTGCTGCAGTCGGATGCGGCGGTTGAAGCCTTGATCCCCGGCGTCACTAATCTGCTGGTGCTGTTCCGACACATCCCCGAGGACGAAGCCGCCGTTCGTGCTTCGCTGCATGCCGCCTGGGATCAGGCACAGGCGATTAGCCCTCAGGGCAAACTGATTGAAATCCCGGTCTATTACGGCGGCGAGCACGCCACCGATCTGGATGCGGTTTGTCGTCACACCGGGTTCAGCGCACGCGAAGTGGTGCGCCGTCACCATCAAAGCGAATACACCGTGTTTGCTCTTGGCAGCGCGCCGGGATTTGGTTACTTGCATGGGCTCGATCCGCAATTAGCCACGCCACGCAAGAAAGTCCCCTCGCTCAGCATGTTGAAAGGCACCGTTACCATTGGCGGCGCCCAGGCCGGTGTTTCAGCGCTGACCGGCCCCAACGGCTGGAACGCCATCGGTTTTGCCGAGCTGGAAGTGTTTGATCCAATGGCAGAATCCCCCGCGCTAATGGCACCGGGCGATCGTATCCGTTTTCTGCCGCAGAGGATTGAACTGTGATCGAAATTGAACAGAGCGGCGCCCTGAACACGGTTCAGGATCTGGGGCGTTTCAACTTCCGCCATATGGGCGTCTCGGTGAGTGGTGTGATGGATCCGCTGGCACTGCGCGCCGGAAATCTGCTGCTCGGCAATGAAGAAAATGCCGCCGCCATTGAAGTTCAGCTGTTCCCATTTCGTGTGCGTTTTTTGCAGGACAGCAGCATTGCGGTAACAGGTGCGGATTGTCGCGCCACTTTAGACGGTGCGCCGTTGCCGCCCTGGTGGGGCTGCGGCGTGCGTGCCGGACAGGTGCTGGAAATGCGTTACCCGCGCAGTGGCGCACGGGGTTATCTCTGTATAGCAGGCGGCATTGATGTGCCAATGGTGCTGGGTTCGCGCAGCACGGCACTTCGTGGTGGCTTTGGTGGCCTGGAAGGCCGCCCGCTGCAGCGTGGCGATCGGTTGGCGCTGGGTGAAACACAGGCATCCCCGTTGCCCAGCAGCGGTATTGGCATTGAGCCGCCCGACAGCGCCCTGCGTGCACATTTCCCGCGTAACAGCGCAGGTGAGATTCAGCTGCGCGCCATTCCATCCGGCGAATATCCCTTGTTTGCTGCCGATGCCGGTCGCTTCTGGCAGCAATCATGGCAGGTCTCCAATCAAAGCAATCGCACCGGATATCGACTGGCGGGCGATCCGATTTTCCCGTCAAAAACCATTGAGATGCGTTCTTACGGGTTGATTCCCGGCATTGTGCAGGTGCCGCCTGGCGGCGAGCCGATCATTCAGCTCAGCGATGCCAACACGGCGGGCGGTTATCCCAAGATCGCCGGGGTGATTGAGCAGGATCTGTGGCGTTTAGGACAGGTATTACCCGGCCAATCGATCCAGCTGATCCAGAGCGATACGCGTGAGGCGATCGCCATTGATCAGGAAGTCACACGCTGGCTGAGCCGCTTACGTGTGAGCTGCCCACCGCTGCGTAAAGCGTTAACCGCATAATTTTCCGAAGGAACCCAAACCATGAAGATTGATGTGAACTCCGATATGGGCGAAGGCTTCGGCGTTTATCAACTGTGCGATGACGCCGCGCTGATGAAAGTGGTCTCCTCAGCTAATATCGCCTGCGGATTCCACGCCGGCGATCCGGCGATCATGACCCGAATGGTGCGACTGGCGAAAGAGAATCGTGTCGGCATTGGTGCGCATCCTGGCTTGCCCGATCGCCAGGGCTTTGGTCGTCGCGAGCTGCCGTTCAGTGCCGAAGAGATCTGCCAGCAGGTCGCTTATCAACTCGGCGCGCTGACAGCGATTGCTCAGGCAGAAGGCACGAAGGTGTCGCACTTCAGCTTCCACGCTGCGATGGGCAATATCGTCAATCGCGACGAGGCATTAGCGCAGCAGGTCATGACGCTCGTCGCCCGTATCAATGCGGATCTGATTGTGTTCGCACAACCCGATACCATCATTGAGCGAGCGGCACAGGCAGCGGGCCTGAAAACCCTGACGCTGTTCCTCGCCGACCGCGCTTACGATGCACAGGGCCGTTTAGTGCCGCGTGGCATTGCCGGCTCGGTGATCAAAGAGGAAGCGGCGCTGCGTGCCCGCGTGCGGCAGTTCCTGCAGCATGGCACCGTCACCACCTTCGAAGGGGAAGTGATAGCCGTGCGTGCCCGGTCGATCCTGGTGCACAGCGATACGCCAGGCTCACTGGCCCTCGCCACCATCGTACGCAGTGAAATCGAAGCCAGCGGCCATCAGGTGGCGCCGGCGGCAGAGGTGCTTGCTCAATAAGTTTTTTGAATTGCCCAAATAAAAATGGCTGCCCCATCGGCAGCCATTTTTTTCGCCTTTCGTTTAACGGCAGCCAGCGCAGAATGCCGCAATACGATCGCAGCCCGTCTCTAAGCGCTCCATGCTGGTGGCGTAGGACAAGCGGAAATACGGGCTCATGCCATAAGCCGCACCCTGCACCGTCACCACATGCTGCTCTTCAATCAGCGCCAGCACAAAATCGGCATCGTTGCTGATGAAGCGTCCACCGGCACTGGTCTTGCCGATCAGCCCTTCAATGTTCACAAACAGATAAAATGCGCCTTCTGGCTTATGGCAGCGCAGGCCATCAATCGAGGTCAGACGCTCCAGCACGTAATCACGACGTTCACGGTAAATGCGTGCGCGCTCCTGCAACAGATCTTGTGGACCTTCCAGCACCGCCACCGCTGCCGCCTGCGTCAGGGTACAGACGCCGCCGCTGTTCTGGGTGTTCACATTGCTCATGGCTTTAATTAATGGCGCAGGACCACCGCAAAAGCCCAGACGCCAGCCTGTCATCGAATAGGCTTTCGATACGCCGTTCACCGTCAGTACACGGTCATACAGGCGCGGTTCAACCTGCGCCAGGGTATAGAAACGCACATCGTCATAGATCAGATGTTCATAGATATCATCCGTCATAATCCACACCTGTGGATGGCGCAGCAGCACGTCACCCAGCGCCTGCAACTCGGCTTTGCTAGCCACCGAACCGGTTGGGTTGCTCGGATAGTTCAGCAGCAGCCATTTGGTCTTGTCAGTGATCGCCGCATCCAGATCCGCTGGCAGTGGTTTAAAGCCATTCTCCTGCGCACACGGCAGCGGCACCGGAACACCACCGGCAAATTTCACGATATCGGCATAGCTGATCCATGACGGTGTGGGGATCACCACTTCGTCGCCCGGATTGATGGTCGCCAGGATGGCGTTAAAGATGATCTGCTTAGCGCCACCGGCCGTCAGAATCTGGCTGACGTCATACTCCAGTTGGTTATCCCGTTTGAATTTCAGCTGGATAGCTTTGCGCAGCGCAGGCGTACCGTCGGTCGGTGGATAGCGCGTGTCGCCCGCGCGTGCAGCGGCGTAGGCGGCTTCAATCGCATGTTCCGGCGTGGGGAAATCCGGTTCGCCGGTAGAAAGTGCTACCACATCAACGCCCTGCGCCGCGAGATCGCGCGCTTTTTGGGTCATGGCAACGGAGGCGGAAACGGTCACATTCTTTAAACGATCGGCTATCTCGGGCATGTTCAATCCTGGGTTCGGGGGATGTCAGTTTTCCCTGAGCATAGGATTAGGGCCGAAGCCACGGATAATAGTGCTTTGTTGTGGTGATATAACACAAAGCGATGACTGGACCGACTGCACACTTCTGCCATAAAGGCGGCAGATTGACTCAGAATTGCGCGACAGGTCACGCCCGCACGCCTGACGGGATGTTAATAAAGTGTTACTTTCTTTCCCAGATTACATCCCGAACCCACGATTTTCCTTGCCCGTCACTGGCAATGCTGATGGGTCAACTGCACTCATTCGGTGCAGCGCTGCATTTTTCAACACCCGCCATGCCGGCGGCTCACTAGCTCAGCACCAGCCTCAGGAGGCCCGGTAGCCGTACCCTCCTGTCTGAGTTCAATAACGAAAGCTTATCCTGGCATCAACTTTGCTTGATGAGCATATGCGTTCTGTTTGAGGGAAGTGTCCATGAATCTTCGTCGCCTGAAGTACTTTGTTAAAATTGTTGACGTCGGAAGCCTGACGCAAGCTGCCGATATCCTGCATATAGCCCAACCCGCGTTGAGCCAGCAGCTGGCTACGCTGGAAGGTGAAGTCAATCAACAGCTGTTGATTCGCACCAAACGCGGTGTCACGCCTACTGAAGCCGGGAAAACACTCTATTCCCATGCACAGTCCATTTTGCGCCAGTGCGAACAGGCGCAAAGTGCGATTGATCTGGTCGGCGCTGCGCTGAGTGGCAGCGTTTCCGTCGGGCTGGCACCGGGCACAGCGGCGCAAAACCTGGCGCTACCGCTGATGATGGAAGTGCAGCAGCAGCATCCTGGCATCGTGCTCTATTTTAACGAGAACTTCGGCACCACCCTGAGCGAGCTGATCATGAACGGGCGTATGGATATGGCGGTGATTTACGATCATCGCACCATCCATGGCCTGCGCTTCATGCCGCTGATGAAAGAAGATCTGTGCTTCGTTTGTCCGTTCAGCCTGGCAAAACCGGTGAAAGAGATCCCGCTGTCACAGGTCGCGCAATATGATCTGTTCCTGCCACGTATCTATAACATCATGCGCAAAGTGCTGGATGACGCCTTCGTGCAGAACAATCTGCAGTACCGCGTGAAGTGCGAAATTGAGTCGCAAACCACCCTGAATGCGGCGTTGAGTGCCGGTCTGGGCACCACCATCATGCCGGAATCCGCCGCACGCGCGATGCTGAAAAATGGGGATACCTGGATGGCGAAGATCATCGAGCCGGATGTGCAGGCTTCGCTGTCGTTCTGCATGTCAGATCATCTGCCGCTGTCCCAGCCTGCTGAAGCAGTGAAATCCATTTTGCTGTCGCTAATGTCGCGCCGCAACGTGGAGAATCATCCACTGACCCTGGTGGGATAAGACCCGCTTATCACCGCAAAGCGAAACCCTCTTACTGCCCGTCTGACGAACGCGCTAGATTGATTCGGTCTGTTGCCCGCTTCGGCGGGCTTGTTTCGCTTTGACGGGAACCCCATGGAAAAAACTGCGATACCGCTGCCGACGCTGCGTGCGTTGGCGCGCAAGATGCAACGATCCGGCCTTAGCAGCCTGGCGTTAGAGGGCAAACAGTGGTCGGTGCGTCTGACGTTTGACCCGCCCTCCTTCTCATCCCCAACGGAGATCCCGACGCAAGCGTGCCCGCCCGTGACGCATCGCATTGGCGCGCCCCTGCCCGGCACACTGCTGCGTCGCCATCCACACAGCCAGCAAGATTTTGTCCAGCCTGGACAGCAGGTAGAACCTCAGGATCTGCTGGCGATGGTGCAGGTCGGCCTCCTGTACGTGCCGGTGCTCAGTCCCTGCAAAGGGCGGGTGCAGCCATTCCCCTCTGCAACGCGATCTGCGGTTGAATATGATGAAGAAATTCTTATTCTTCAATCAGATAATTAATCATTAATCCGGTTATAAGGGGCTCTTATCGCCTCACAGTTTTTATGTCTTATGCCCTTGCGGCATAACTGCATAAAGTCAAAAAAGACCCATTACGCCGGACGCACACCTGGCGAGACGAGGAAACACAAATGCCATTCTCAGATTACAAAACCGCGCTGGTGACCGGCGCATCGGCTGGTATGGGCGAAGCGATTGTTGAGCGCCTGTGCAAAGAAGGGATCACCGTGCACGCGGTGGCACGTCGTAAAGAGCAACTGGCCGCGCTGGCCGATCGCACTGGCTGCATCCCGCATGCCGTGGATGTCAGTGACGTCAATGCGCTGACCGCGCTGTGCAAAGACCTGGAAATCGATATCCTGGTCAACAATGCAGGTCTCTCTCATCCTGGTTCGATTCTTGATGCCGACGAAAACGTGGTAGAAACCCAGGTCGATGTCAATCTGCGTGCCGTGCTGCACCTGTGCCGCTTGCTGGTGCCGGGCATGATGGCGCGTGACCGTGGCCACGTGTTCAACATCACCTCGATTGCCGCCATCTACAACTTCAACGGCAACTCGGTGTATCACGCCACCAAAGCCGGGGTGCATGCCCTGTCACGCCAGCTGCGCGTTGACTGCTATGGCAAACGTGTGCGCATCACCGAAATCTGCCCAGGCCGCGTCGCCACTGATATTTTCGGCAACGTTTCAGGCGATCACGATGAGGCGCGTCGCCGCTTTATCGATGGGTTCGAACTGCCGCAGGCCAAAGATATTGCCGACTGCGTGGCCTTTGCGCTGTCTGCGCCAGTCGCCGTCAACATCGGCAACATCGAAATTACCCCGACGCTGCAGGTGCCGGGCGGTCTTTCCACTATGCGACCGGGCGACCGCACCGCGTAAAACCGTACAATGAGGTAACTGTATGGCACTTGATTTCAGCAGTGTGATAACCGGCCATTACGGCCAGATGATCGTTGACGGAACGGTGGTCACCCTTGAACTGGCATTGGGTGCCTGGCTGCTGGCGATGGTTCTCGCCCTGCTATTGGTGGTGGTCCGCCTGACGGAGAATCGTCTTGCCGTTGGGCTGGTTAAGGCGTATGTCTCCTATCACCGCAATGTGCCCACGCTGATTCAGTTGATGATGTGGTACTTCGCGATCCCCACCCTGCTGCCGGAATCGCTGCAGATGATGATCGTTGACTACAACGCCGAGTTTTTATTTTCTCTTATCGCGCTCGGGCTGTGTCAGGCCGCTTACTTCTCTGAAGATATCCGTAGCGGCCTGCGGGCCATTCCAGACGGACAGAATGAGGCCGCCCGCGCGCTTGGCATGAGCTATGTCCGCGCCATGCACTCGGTGATTTTGCCGCAGGGTGTGCGCAATGCGCTGCCATCCGTGGTCAATCACACCGTGCTGCTGTTCAAAAACACCAGTCTGGCAATGGTGATTGGCGTGGCAGACCTCACCTATGTGACGCGTGATATCGAGAATCAAACCTTCCGTACCTTCGAATCCTACTTAGTGGCAACCGTGGGTTACCTGTTCTTCTCCCTGCTGCTGATGGGCTTGGGCGCGCTGCTGGCCCGCCGCTTCCAGCGCGTTTACGCGAGGTAATGGCGATGTTTGAGATCTTCACCATTTTGCATGACAACGGCATGCTGCTGTTAATGGGCCAGTATCCTAACGGTCCGCTGGGCGGCGTACTCTGTACGCTTTTGATCTCCGTGCTGGCAGTACTGCTGGCCTTCCCCATCGGTGTGTTGCTCGGCCTGGCGCGTCTGTCGCCGTGGCGCTGGCTGAGCTGGCCCGCCACCTGTTGGGTGTATCTGCTGCGCGGCATTCCGCTGATGATGGTGGTGTTCTGGACCTACTTCTGCGTCCCGTTGCTGATTGGCCACAACATCAGCGGCTTCGCCACCATGCTGTGTACGCTGGTGATTTACGAAAGCGCCTACATCGCTGAGATCGTGCGTGGCGGCATTCAGGCACTGCCGCACGGCCAGTATGAAGCGTCACGCGCGCTGGGTATGAGCCACCTGAAAACCCTGCGTTTAGTGATTCTGCCGCAGGCGCTGTTTAACACTTTGCCGAGCCTGGTGAGCCAGCTGGTTTCGATCATCAAAGACTCCACGCTCGGCTACGTGATTAACGTGCCGGAGCTGACCTTTGCCGCTAATCAGGTCAGCAATCAACTGCTGACCAAACCGTTCCAGGTGTTCGCCATTGTGGCGCTGAGCTACTACATCATCTGCTTCAGCCTCACCTGGCTGGCTAACAAACTTGAAGCGCATATTGCGCAGAAACGTCGCCAACCGCCGCAGGCGAATCCCAGCGTAGCGCCCGCGGTGATGCTGACTAAAACCTCTTCGCAATAAGGAACCACTATGAGCCCGATGATCATGTTTAACCAAGTCAACAAATGGTACGGCGCGTATCAGGCGCTGACTGACCTGAGCGCCGAAATCAATACCGGTGAAGTGGTGGTGGTGTGCGGTCCTTCCGGGTCGGGGAAATCCACCTTGATCCGCACCGTTAATCGCCTGGAACCGATTGATAATGGCCAGATCGTGTTTGATGGCACCGACATTCACGGCAGCAGTACACGCCTCAACCATCTACGCACCCGCATTGGATTTGTGTTTCAGAGCTTCAACCTGTTCCCCCACGTCTCGGTGGCAGAGAACATCATGATGTCACCCATGAAAGTATTGGGCGTGAAGCGTGCCGAAGCGCGTAAACAAGCGGGTGAGTTGCTGGAGCGCGTTGGCTTATCACACAAAGCAGACGCCTATCCGGCGCAGTTGTCTGGCGGCCAGCAGCAGCGCGTGGCGATTGCACGTGCGCTGGCAATGAAGCCGCCGGTGATGCTGTTTGATGAACCGACCTCGGCACTCGATCCTGAAATGGTCGGTGAAGTGTTATCGGTGATGCGCAGCCTGGCGCAGGAAGGGATGACGATGATGTGCGTGACGCACGAGATGAATTTCGCGCGTGAAGTGGCGGACACCATCTGGTTTATGGATCAGGGGCAAATTCTGGAAAAATCGACGCCAGAGAAGTTCTTCACCCAACCGCAGCACCCACGTGCCCAGCGCTTCCTGAGCGATTTGCGTTCGCATTGATGCATCCCGGTCGGCAGAGCCGCCGACCGGTTTGTTGACTTCATCTCAATCAGCAATCCACCCACACCGCACCGGCATCCGCTGACTTCACGCACTGCTCTACCCAACGCACGCCCATCAATCCGGCATGCACATCGGGATACCAGAAGTCAGCCAGAAACGCCTCATCACCGCGATCGGTGGCATCCATCGCCAGCGCAAAACGGCGATAGAGATTCGACCAGGCTTCAAACAGCCCTTCCGGATGGCCGCCGCCGATACGGTCATCAGCCAGCGCACTTTTGTGCAGATAGCCCATACCACGCTCCAGAATCTGCAGCGGCTCACCCTGCACTTCATAGCGCAATTGGTTCGGCTGCTCATCCCACCACTCCAGACTGGCCTTCTCACCAATCACCCGCACTTTCTGGCCGTGCATCGAGCCACAGTTCACTGCCGAGGCCCACATGGTGCCAACCGCGCCGTTGTCGTACTCCATCATCACAAAGGCGTTATCTTCCAGCGGCGCACGGGTTTTCACGAAGCTCTGGCGGCTGCACAACAGACGTTTCACCTGCAGTTTCGGCACCATGGTTTCGGCGATAAACAGCGGGTGCGTCGCCAGATCGCCCAGCACATAGCTGGGGCCAACAAAGCGTGGATCGACGCGCCACCTGGTGCTTTCGTTTTGCAGTTCGACCGCTTCGTTATGGAAACCGTGCGCGAACTGCATATTGATAATGCGGATCTCACCCAGCAGCCCTTCCGCGATCATCTCGCGCGCCTGTTGGATCAGCTGATGGCCGGCATAACCGTAAGTCACACCGATGATCTTCTTCTTCTCGGCGCAGAGTTTTTCCAGCTCGTCCGCTTCTTCCGTGGTGAAGCACAGCGGCTTCTCACACACCACATGCAGACCGGCATTGAGTGCCGCACGGCAAATGATGAAGTGGGTATTGTTCGGCGTGGCAATCGAAACGGCTTCGATGCCGTCTGCACGCGCCGCTTCCGCCGCAAACATCGTTTCATAATCCGGATAGCAGCGATTTGCGTCGACGCCCAGTGATACGCCAAACGCACGACCGCGTTCGGCGTTAAGATCAAATGCGCCCGCCTGCAACACAAAGTTGCCATCACGCAGTGCCGATGAACGATGGATGTAGCCAATCTGACTGGTACCGCCGCCGCCCACCATGCCCCAGCGCAGTGAACGATCCAGAGCTTTAATGCCGTTAATCATGATGATCTCCTCAGAATCCGACCGATTGCAGGTAGTGAAGGCTGGCAGTGACGTCGCGCAGGCTAGTGTCGGCGTTGCGCGGATCGCGCTCCTGCTCGATGGTGATCCAGCCCTGATAGTTGCGCTCAGCGAGAAACGCGCGCACTGCCGGATAATCAATCGCGCCTTTGCCAATCGGGCACATCACCCCTTCGGCGCAGGCGGCAAAGAAGTCCACGCCACGCGCAATCACATCGCGCCAGACTGCGTCATTCACATCTTTAAAATGCAGGTAATCGATGCGATCCCAGTAACGGCTCAGATAAGGGATCGGATCCATACCGGAGTAGTAGAGATGCCCGGTGTCGAGACACAAACCGGCTACCTCGTGTGGAATGTCCTGCACCAGTTGCTCCAGCTCGTCGGCGAACTCAATACAGCCGCCCGCATGCGGATGGATCACCGCGCGCACGCCATACTCATCCCAGGCAATCTGGCTCAGGGTGGTGATGTGCTGCATCATGCGCTGCCACTCTTCACTGGAGTGGCGCGGCGCTTTATCTAACTGCCCGGCAAATCTGGCACGCTCAGGGTTACCGAAATCGATAATCACCAGGTAAGGTGCGGGCAGATTATCCGCGTGGGTTTTCTCGGCAGTAGGAACCTGCGACAGGTTGCGACAGATGTTGTGTGTCAGTTCAACCATCGCCGGGAAATTGGCTTCGCTGACCAGATCGTCAAAGATCGTGCCCGCCACCAGTGAAAGCTGATGGGCTTCCAGCTGGTGACGCAGTTCAGCGGCATCGGTCGGCAGATAGGTCCACGGACCCAGCTCAATGCTTTTGTATCCGGCCTGAGCGGCTTCCGACAGGACTTTCTGCCAGGGCGGCAGGAAAGGGTTTTTAGGATCGTCGACACCCCAGCTGCAGGGCGCATTAGCAATGTGAATCGTCATGATCGTTCCTTGCGGTGTTGGATAGCGCAAGTATCAAATAAAAATTTCACCCACAGCAATCATGAAACATTCATTTTTTGATAGCGATCATGTTATTTTTTATCATTAAAATGATAGATAATCTATCAAATTCATAGCTGGCGCCACTTTCAGGCCAACCACTCAAGTACTGCCAACGCATTCCCGGTCAGCCAGCCGGAGAGCGAATCAGGCTGACGCTTCTCATCGCGTCGCCAGATTTCGGTGCTTAGAGGCTAAAGATTCTCACGCGTGATGATCTCAAACGGCAGCGTGACCTGAGAGAAATGCTCCCCTGATTCGACAGTTTGTTGAGTCGTGCGGACAAATTGCCGCACCATTTCCTCAATTTCATGGCGAATCATCACGGTGATTGTGCCGTCAATCAGTGCCAGTTCGCCCTCTTTCACCGGGCCGTGACAGATTAACGCCACCTTGCGCTGCGGCTGCTGGCGTAACGCATGAATCACGCCTTCAATACCGCCACAGGGCGCGTAGATTAAGGCGAGATCGGCATGCTCTTCCAGCAACTGACGCGTGGCGTGATAGCCGCCATCAATCGACTCATGGGTTTTCAGCGGCTCTAATACGCGTCGGGTGCTGTCCTGCTCGCGCAGATAGGAGCGGAAGCTGATTTCGCAGCTCTCCTGACAGGTAAAACGATGGTCGCCCACCAGCACGCCCACCGATCCCGGCTGATGCAGCAAATGCGAGGCCACCCAACCGGCAGTGCGTCCGGCTTTCTGATTATCCAACCCGAAATACCCCGCATGTCCGCAGGGCGAGAAGTTGGAGAACAGGGCGTAAACCCGCACGCCCTGGCGTGATATCTGCTCGATGGCATGGCGGATCAGTGGGTGATCCAGCGCGACTAAGCCAATCACATCCACCTCTTGCGCCAGCTTGTGCAGTGAGGCCACCACAGCTGCCACATCATCAATGTCATGCCAGTAAAACCGTGGCTCACTGCCCGCAGGATGCAACGGTTGCGTCTGTTGTCTGAGGGCATCTGTCAGCGAGTGATAGAACGAATATGATTTTGATAGCAGCACAAAACCCATGCGCAGCGTCACGTGCGCGGACTGCGACTCAGCGCTGACAGGCATAACCGGCGCCATGCGATAACCCAGTCGGTTGGCAGCTTCTAACACCTTCTGCTCGGTGGCCGCTCGAACCGGAGCCCGCCGATTCAGTACCCGATCCACCGTGGCGACGCCAACGCCAGCCGCATTGGCGATAGCGTTCATGGTGATTTTGCTCATCAACAGATTCCAGTTTGATAGTAAGTTATCAAAATAATGCCCGAAATGGACCGGGAGTGCGAAGACATTGCGGAGTAAATCGTCATCAAATCTCAATATTTGATAGAGAATCTCTCAGTAATTTGATCGTTATCGCAAAAATGAAATGATTCATTTCATTAAATTAACTACCGGAATAAATGTTTGATATTTTCCTGTTCGAGGACAGAGGTGAGGGCTGATGGATTTGCATCAGTAAATCCATAGAGGCGGCGGTCGCGCCTTTCTATAGTGAAAGCGATCTGCCTTATCGGCTCCCGGCACATGAACGACTCAATAATAACGGAGATGATATGTTCCCTCAGACCCTACCTGCACCTCGCCGTCCCCTTGAAAACCAGATCCCCGCGCTGCGCTGGGGCATTGTTGGACCCGGCTGGATCGCCGACCACTTTGCCAATGCGTTGCGTCATCATACTCAGCAACAGCTGGTGGCCGTATCGTCACGCAGTCTGGAGAAAGCACAAGCTTTTGCCAGCAAATGGGATATCCCGCACGCCGTTGAAGGCCTTGACGCACTGCTGAGCCGCCAGGACATTGATGTGGTGTATATAGCCACACCGCACAATCATCACTTTCCTGATGGGCTGCGCACGCTGCAAGCGGGCAAGCATGTGCTGATTGAAAAGCCGCTGGCGCTCAATGCACAGCAGGCGTTGCAGTTACAGCAGGAAGCGCACAAACAACAACGCTTGTGCGTAGAAGCGATGTGGTGTGATTTTGCGCCGAAATACGATGTGATCCGTCAATTGCTGGCCGATGGCGCGTTAGGAGATGTTCATACATTGATCGCCGATCATGGTGAATATTTCACCCAGGATCACCGCATTTTCAATCTCGATCTGGCGGGCGGGCCGATGCTGGATCTCGGCAGCTATTTGATCGGCTTCAGCGTGCTGGTCGGCGGCGCACCCGATAGTGTTGTGGCGCAAGGCCAGCCTGCACCTGGCGGTGTGAATGGGCAAACATCAATGCTGCTGACCCACGGCAGCGGCATGCACTCAGTGCTCAACACCACGCTGTTCAGCAACACACCGGGCACTGCCGTGATCGCCGGTCGTGATGCCACGCTTTATCTCGACGGCCAGTTCTATGCGCCGGGCAATTTCCGTCTCACTTCCAGCGATGGCCGCCATACGCTGCGCTGGGAAGAACCAACTAATCGCTATATTCAGCTCTGTCATGAAATCGAACATACCGCCTGGTGTATCCACCAGGGGCTGCTTGATTCGCCTGTCCGTCCGCTGGCCACCTCACTGGCCACGCTGCACGCCATGGATGAAGTCAGGAAGCAGATCGGTGTGGTGTTTAATGAAGAGCGCACCGCTTAACGATCAGGAGAACAATATGAAAATCGCTTTTGATGTAGATGTCATCAGAGAAATGGGCATCACGCGCATGGTGCATCAGGTGGCCGAATGGGGTTACAAGTACATCGAACAATCGCCCCATCCACAGATCAATCCGTTTTATAAACACCCTAAAGCCAGCAGGGAAATCATGCGCGAATACAAAAATGCGCTGAATGCCACTGGCGTGGAAATCTCATCGTTTATCACGGTTTATCGCTGGTCAGGCCCGGACGAGTTGCGTCGTCAGGCGGCGGTGAAGAACTGGAAACGCATGATCGAGATCGCCGTCGAGATGGGCGTGCAGGTGATCAATACCGAACTCTCAGGCAATCCGAACGAGCCGGAGATTTGTGAAGAGATGTTCTATCGCTCGATGGATGAGTTATTACCGATTATCGAACGTGAAGGTATCCGCGTCGAAATTCAGGCACATCCGTGGGATTTCTGCGAACAAAGCAACGAAACGGCGGATATCGTGAAATCGTTCCGCAGCGACAACGTTAAATACATCTACAGCGCGCCTCATACCTTCTATTACGACAAAGGCGTGGGTGATGTGAAAAACATGCTGCACTACGCGGGCGACGATCTGTCGCATATGCTGATTGCCGATACCATGAACCACACCAAGCACTGCCGCTATATCGTCAACCCCCCGGGTGTCGACGCCACCATCCACCAGCACGTGGCGGTGGGTGAAGGGGAAGTGAACTTCGATGCGCTGTTTGAAGCGCTGCGCGAGATGGATTTCGCCAACCGCACCTATAAAGTCGGGGGAGAGTCGATTATCTCGGCGGCGCTGTTTGGCTATCCTGAGAAGATGAAATATCAAGCGGTGGAAACACGTGAATTAATTGAGCGTGAGCTGCTGAAATAAAGTTGAAGGCGCGGCCAGTGTGCCGCGCCCTGCCATCAAATGGCTACCCACTCCACTTCTGTAAATTCACCTCGCGTCAGCGATAACTGTGCCGCCTCGGCAATCGCCTGCGCGCGCAGACCGTCGATCAATCCCGGCAGCCCTTCGATTTTCTCTCCGCCGATGTGGCGTACAAACGCATCCAGATGGGTGTAGTAGGTCTCTTTCACCCGACTAAACCAGTCTGTATACAAGCCGGGCTGAGTGATGCCTTTGCCCTGATAAAGTGTGGCACCCCGCGCTGACTGGCTCTCTGAAGCCAACATCCCTTCACTGCCCATCACGCTGATGCGTTCGTCGTAGCCGTAAGCCGTGCGGCGGGTGTTATCCAACTGCGCCAGCGCGCCCTGCTGCATGCGCATGATTAGCACCGAGGTATCAACGTCAAAATCGCGGATCTCCGGCATCGCCAGCGCCGCGCCCAGTGCACCAACGGTGCTGACTTCATCTTCTGTCAGCCAGCGCAGCAGATCGAAAAAGTGAATCGCCTGATCGCGCATCTGACCGCCAGAGGCTTGCAGATAGCTGATTGGCGGCAGTTCTGACGCGCGGCACACCATCTGAATCAGCTCGGTACGGCCAATCAGCCCCTGTTTCAGCTGGGATTTAAGTTGCTGATGACTGTGGTCAAAACGACGGTTAAAGCCGACGGTAACGGGAACCTGCACCGGTGAGATTTTTTCCACGACTTCCCGCGCGCGCTGCAACGACAGGTCGATCGGTTTCTCGCAGTACACCGCTTTGCCCGCCAGCACTGCCTGCTCCAACAGTTCGGCATGGGTTGGCGTAGCGCTGGCGATCAGCACCGCGTCGATCCCATCACTGCTCAGCGCCTGCTGCACGCTGGCCGCTTTTGCGCCATAGCGCTGTGCCACCGCTTCGGCACGTGACGCATCAATGTCACACACCAGCGCCAGCTCAACGCCAGGATGCGCCGCCAGGTTGGCAGCGTGCACCTGGCCGATAAATCCACTGCCAATCAAGGCAAAACGTTGCGGAGTCCGCATTTTAACGCTCCTTTTGTTCACACTTCGGAATAGCCGATGTTGTCAAAATAGCGCTTTCTGGCAGGCTAGCTGTACGCGGTTTTTGATGGAATTACCTCAGATGAAAGCACTGACGCTGGCGGAGCTGGCGAAGCAAGTAGGCGTGGGCGTGGCCACGGTTGATCGGGTACTCAACGATCGCGGTGGTGTGTCCCCGGCGATGACAAAAAAAATTCTGCAGGCGGCGCGGGATGCGGGTTTGAAGCGTATTTTGCCAGAGGAGCATCGCCATAGCTGGCAGATCGAAGTGCTGCTCAGCGGCAACGGCTCGTTCTTCTTCCAGCAGCTGGCACAGGACTTTGCCCGACTGGCTGATGAGCTGGGCTATCGTCGACTGCGCCTGCATCGCACGTTGATCCCGGAAAACGCCCCCGAGAAGCTGGCGGCACACATTGCGGCCAGTAGTAAGAAAATGGATGCGCTGATCGTTTTCGCCCATGAAAATCCGCTGATTTATGATGCCTTAGCGGCGTGTCAGGCGCGCGGCGTACCGGTGATCACTATGGTGACGGACCTGCCCAATGCGGCACGCCTGTGTCATGTCGGCATCGATCAATACAAAGCCGGACGCACCGCCGGGTTGATGCTTGGCAGTATGATCAATGCACCGGGCGATGTGGTGCTGGTTAGTGGTCGCGCAGATTACTCAGCACATCGTCAGCGCATTGAAGGTTTTCAAGCCGTGCTGGCGGAGCGTTTCCCGCAGCTGCGTCTGCGGGAAATTCTTGCCGGTCAGGATGAACGCGATCGCATCAGCCGTCTGCTGGAGAAAACCCTGGCCGGATCGCAAAATATCGTCGGACTCTACAACACCGGCCTCGGCAATACGCAGATTCACGAAGCGCTGGCGCGCCATCGACTCGGCGGCAAAGTGGTGTACGTGACGCATGAACTTTATGCCACCACGCGCCAGCTTTTTGAGAAGCGCGTGCTGACGCTAACACTCGATCAAAACACCCTGCGCCATGCTCAGCTGGCGCTGACCTTATTGCTAAAACATCTCGAAGAGGGTGAACAGCCTGACACCTACCAGTCCGGCAAAGTCGACTTTATGCTGTTTACGCAAGAGAACTTCGCATAATCACACTTTGCATCTCACCGCCAGCGCGGTTAAATCGCCTTCATCTGTCGCTGCTACACTCAGTAGCAGCAAAAAACGCAATCACAACAAGGCGAAATCATTATGTCGGAAAATCAGTATCAGCCCGCGAAAGTCTGGACCTGGGACCCGGAAGCCAAAGGTAACGGCGCAAAAACCAACCGTCCGTTCGCCGGGCCGACGCATGAGAAGACCCTGCCGGTGGGCAAACATCCGCTGCAACTCTATTCACTGGGGACGCCAAACGGCCAGAAGGTCACCATCCTGCTGGAAGAGTTGCTGGCCGTCGGGGCAAAAGAAGCCGAATACGATGCCTGGCTGATTCGCATCGGTGATGGCGATCAGTTCTCCAGCGGTTTCGTTGACGTGAACCCGAACTCCAAAATTCCGGCACTGAGTGACCACTCAGTCACGCCACCGCTGCGCGTGTTCGAATCAGGCAACATTCTGCTGTATCTGGCCGAGAAATTTGGTCACTTCATCCCGGCGGATATTGCAGGCCGCACCGAAACCCTGAACTGGTTGTTCTGGCTGCAGGGCTCTGCGCCTTACCTTGGCGGCGGCTATGGTCACTTCTATTTCTACGCACCAGAAAAAATCGAGTACGCCGTCAACCGCTTCACGCTGGAAGCCAAGCGTCAGCTGGATGTGCTGGATCGTCAGCTCGCCAATAACCGTTTCCTCGCCGGTGAGGAATACACCATCGCCGATATCGCCACCTGGCCGTGGTACGGCAACCTGGTGCTGAACAACATCTATGGCGGCGGCGAGTTCCTTGATGTGCAGTCGTACAAAAACGTGGTGCGCTGGGCTAAAGAGATCGCTGAGCGTCCAGCGGTGATTCGGGGTCGCAAAGTGAATAAGGCATTTGGTGCCGAACCACAGGATCAACTGCTGGAACGCCACGATGCCTCTGATTTCGATACCAACACCGAAGACAAACGTCAGGCGCGAGGAGAGCAGTAATGGCCGCTTATGTGGTGATGATTAAAGACGAAACGCTGGATAAAGATGAGCTGGCGACCTACGCGCAGAAAGCCGGTGAGGCACGCGGCGATCATCAGATCACGCCGCTGGCATTTTATGGCGATCTTGAAGTGCTGGAAGGCCGTGAGGCGGAAGGCGTAGTGGTGCTGGAATTTGCGGATATTGATGCAGCAAAAGCCTGGTACCACAGCCCGGCGTATCAGGAAGCGAAAGCCCATCGGGTCAAAGGCGCGAACTATCGCGTGTTACTGGTCAAGGGTGTGGCTTAATCTGCCAACAGGGGCGCACTTCAATCGGTGCGCCCTGCCAGCCAGAGAGGTCGAGATTTGCTCGTCTCGCCGATCAATCCAGTCTGAATAGCGCAATCGCCTGCTGCAACCGATTCGCCTGCTGTTGCTGCTGATGCGCCACTTGCAAGGTTTCCGCCACGTGCTGAACGTTGTGATGCACGCTGTGATCGATGCTGTTGATGCTCTGCTGAATCTGCTCGATGCTCAAATTCTGCTGTTCACTCATCTCAGACAACTCGGTGACCAGCTGTGACAATCCGCTGATGCTGCTGTGAATATCACGCATGGTCTGTGCAGCATGTTCAATCTGCACGGTGCCATGTTCGGTGCTCAGGCTGCTGGCATCCATCAGTTGGCGAATTTCGCGCGCAGCATTCTCGCTGCGCATCGCCAGATTGCGCACTTCGCTTGCCACCACGGCAAAACCACGCCCCTGACTGCCGGCGCGCGCCGCTTCTACTGAAGCATTCAGAGAAAGAATATTGGTCTGGAAAGCGATGCCGTCGATCAATGCTAAAATCACTTTCACCCGCTGTGACTCTTCGCTGATTTTCGCCATTGAGCTCATCGCCGACTGTATATTTTCCTCTCCGTGCGTGGCCACCGCACGTGCATCCCGCGCGAGTTCGCTTGCACTCTGTGCTTTGTCACGCGTTAAGCTGGCAGCAATGCTGATTTCCGTCATCGCACTGGCCGCGACTTCCAGTGCCTGCGCCTGTTCATCGGTGCGGGTCGACAGTTCAGCGTTGCGTTGCAATATACTTTCAGACTCCGTCAACAAGGCGCTCACGCCGAGACTCACCTGATGAAGCGTGCCATGCATGGTGCCCAACGTGGTACTGAAGGTGCGGGCGAACGGGCTTTCACTCTGCTGGCTATCCGCATTCAGCGTCAGATACCCGGCCTGCTGATTGATCCGTGAGGCTAGCTCCGCGACTTCACTCGCGGAACGTGCATCGGCGGCCATCTGACGCGCAATCACCAGCAAGATGGCGGTCTGCGCCACCACAAACAGGGCATGAAACACCACCATGTCCCAGCCCGGATGATGGAACACCACCACGCCGAAAAGATCGTTTTCCTGCAGATAATTAAACAGAATGTGATGCGTGGCCGCTGCCGCCGCGCCCATGATCAGTGGACGGATGTCGCGCCACGCCAGCAGCACCGACATCAACACAAATACTGAGAAGTGATATTCGGTTTCACCACCGCCGAGTTGAATCAGTAAACCTGCCCAGCCGATCAACAGGGCTGAGAGCACCAACCTTGAAGTCAGCGTGCCGCGCAGGACGGTGCCAAAGAAGGTCGACAGCAGTGCCAACGCAAGGCCAGCAATCAGCGCTACGGTTAAACTGTCATTCATCCACCCAACGCCGAGTGCAATCGGCCACAATCCCCAGTTGAGGATCACCGCAAGGCTATCTGCGCGCTGTGCAATACGTCGCAGCGAAACCATCTCCACCGGCGCGGCATCCGGGCCTGACAAGGGCGTTGCGATCATGGCAATTTTCCACACCAGAGGTTGATTAAGATGCCCAAACGTCAGGGCAAAGTGCTCAGACTGAGTGGTGAAATTATCGGCGCGTTAATGGGAAAGTTTAGGACCGTGAATAATTGAAAGAGAAGGATGTGAGCAGGTTCACTTGAATGCGATGATTTCCCGGGCAGCACAGGCGCAACGTCGTGCGCCTGTGCCATGACGCTCAACTTACTTTGCAGCAAACTGCGCGTAGTTTTCCGGAGTGATGGTCTGATACGGCACCCAGTTGTACTCCTGCACTTTCTGTTTATCCAGCAGTGCCTTCGTCACCTGTACTGCACCGGTTGCCTGACCTTTAGCGTCCTGGAAAATGGTCAGTGTCATCTTGCCGTTCTTCACAAACTGCTGTCCATCAGGCGTGCCATCGATTCCCGCGACCAGAATTTTTTCATTTTTCGCCTGACTGAGCGCCATGATGGCACCAATCGCCATTTCATCATTGTTAGCGGCAATCGCATCGATCGGACGCTGGTTCAGCAACCAACTCGATACCACATCCACGGCTTCATTGCGCTGCCACTTGGCGGTCTGCTTCTCAATCACTTTCATGTCTTTATATTTGGCGATCACCGCTTCGACCGCACGGGTGCGCTCGCGCGCCTCTTCATTGGACAGTGCGCCCATCAGAATCGCCACATTGCCTTTGTAATTCATCTTCTTCGCTAACGCTTCCATCTGCATTTCCCCGCCCAATGCAGAGTCAGAACCCACATAAGCCATGTCGCCCGGCAGTTTCACTTCTGGCTTACGATTGACGAAAATCAGCGGGATATTGGCGTTTTTCGCGGCGGTGATCATCGGCAACACGCCCTGCGTATCGACGGGATTAAGGATGATGGCGTCCACGCCCTGGTTAATAAAATCATCAACCTGCTGTACTTGCAGTGCCACATCTCCTTTGGCATCCACGAACTGGCCGTTGAGCTGATTGGCTTTTAGCTCTGCCTGCATCTGCGTACGCAGAATCGAGACAAAGTTAAGGTCGAAGTTGGCCAGCGCAACGCCGACGGTGAAGGTTTTCGCACTGACGCTCAAACTCAGCAGCAGCGAGCACAGACAAAGCACGATGTTTCGGATGTTCATGAGGTGATTCCTGTAGGTTGAGGTTTTATTGTTATGACGCCGGGCAACAGGCAAATACCCGGCGGTAAAACGCTTAAATCGTGAAGTGATCGCGGAACTGCTCTAGCGCGGCGGTGCTGTCACCGCTGGCCCAGCCCTCCATCGCCACCGTACCGCTGTAACCCACTTCCTGCAGTGCACGCGCGATAGCGCGATAGTTGATCTCGCCGGTGCCCGGCTGCTGGCGACACGGTACATCCGCCACCTGAACTTCGCCAATGGCGGAACCACTACGGCGGATCAGCTCAATCAAATTGCCTTCGCCAATCTGCGCATGGTAAAGGTCGAGATTCATCTTTAGCGCCGGGCTGTTGACCGCTTCCACCAGCGCCAGGGTATCGGCGGCCAGCGCGAACGGGGTGCCGGGATGATCGACCGGCAGGTTGAGGTTTTCCAGGGTGAACACGCGCCCGGCGTGTTCGCCCAGTTGCGCCACTTTGCGCAAGGTATCGACCGCTTTCAGCCACATCGCACCGGTTACCACTTCCACGGGTTTGACCGGCAAGCCTTTGTCATCCAGCCCGGTGCCGTGCAGATTTAGCCCTGGGCAGTTAAGCCGCTCAGCCACCGCCAGCGAGGCTTCGGCACTCTGTAAGAGCTGCTGGATCTCGTCATCATCGGTGAGATTGCCAGTGAGATAACCGGTCATGGAGGTGAATCGCGCACCGGTCGCCACCAACGCATCAATGTCTTTATTGGCCCATCCCCAGATTTCAACGCCAAACCCCAGCGCGTGAATGCGTTTCACACGCTCAACAAATGGCAGATCGAGGAACACCATTTCGGCACAAACCGAGAGTTGATAAGCAGCCATTAGCGCGCTCCTACTTTGACAGGCAGGTTGTGGGTGACCGATTCAATACAGGCCAGCGCAATCTCCAGCGCATTGCGCGCGTCTTCGCCGGTGGCACGCGGTGTTTCGCCGGTGCGGATACAGCGGGCAAATTCGATCATCTCCGCCACATAGGCATCGCGCAGCAGATCCGAATCCATGCGCGAGGTCTCCATGCTGATGCCGCTGGCGCTGTAGCGCACACAGTTAGAAGAGGTGATATGGCCCGCCTGCAACATCCCCTTACTGCCAAACACTTCGCCGCGCACGTCGTAGCCGTACACCGCCTGGAAGTTGGCCTCTGCGATGGCAATCGCTCCGTTATCAAAGCGAATGGTCACCACCGAAGTATCCAGTAAGCCTTTATCTTTGAAGTCCGGCCGCACCAGCGCATCGGCGATGGCATACACTTCCACCGGCTTCGCCCCGTGGTTGAAATTCAGCAGGGTGTCAAAATCGTGGATCAGCGTTTCGAGATAAATGGTCCACTGCGGGATGCGCGACGGATCGTGCAGCGCCGGATCGCGCGTTACAGAACGGCTCAATTGCGTAATACCGTTCTCGCCTGCCTTCACTGCCGCAATCGCCGCCGCAAAACCCGTATCGAAACGGCGATTAAAGCCCACCTGCAACACTACGCCTGCGCTTTTGGCGGCGGCAATCGCGCGGTCAGCTTCCTCCAGTGTGACCGCCATTGGCTTCTCACAAAATACGTGCTTACCGGCATTCGCAGCGGCAATCACCCACTCGGCATGGGTGCGAGCGGGCGCCGCAATGGCAATCGCATCAATTTCAGGATCGAGTAGCAGCGCATGCAAATCGCTATAGGCTTTCGCGACACCCAGCTTGCTGGCGAGCTTTTCCGCTGCACCGGGCTGCGGATCGGCGACGGCTGCCAGCGTGGCGCCGGGGACGCGATATGCCAGATTCTCGGCGTGGAAGCTGCCCATTCGCCCTGCGCCAATCAGACCAACACGTACCGGTTGAAGATGAAATGTCATAAATCATTCCTTACTGTTTTGGATATGTCCGTTCGGGACAGGTGAGATAGGCATTTCATTGCAATCCAGATGCCAACTAAAAAGGGGCAATTTATGTGAGGAACCACACAGCGTTGCGCTTTGAATTGGTCATAAACTTTACATGTCAACTTCACATGTCAATAAAATGGACATTCCAGATTGACCAGGAGCCTCTGATGCGCGCCAGCGAACGTTTGCCGTTTAAAGATGAAAGCGACCCGATTTTCAGCCTGCCGGAAGGGGCTGAAGCGGGCGAATGGGATACCTTGCTCTGGCAGGGCTGGCACAGCTTTGTCCGGGGGGAACAACCGGGCTGGATGCGGCGCAGTATTTTGCAGTCATGGCAGCGATCGCAGCAGCGCGCCATCGATCCACACACCTTCATCTACACTTCGCCTCCTGCGGATGAGCTGAAGGCCATCCTGGCGCACAATGCCGAGCTGATTGCGGTGGCGCGTAACGTAATGGAAAACCTGCTGGCCTATAACCCGGATGGCCATATCAACCTCACCGACGCGCAAGGTGTCACGCTGCATTTTTGCGGCGCTGATTTGACGCCGATTGGTAGCATCCTGAGCGAAGAGGTGCTCGGCACCAACTGCACGGCACGTTGCCTGATTGAGCAACGGCTGGTGTATGTGTTAAGCGGTGAAAACTGGAAGATCGATCTGCGTAAGCGCCACTACCAGTGCGCAGCCGCGCCGATTCGAGATGCCAGCGGCCAACTGCTCGGCGTGCTCACGCTCACTGCCACGCCGGATAATTTCAATGCCCACACGCTCGGCACGGTACAGGCCGCTGCAGAAGCGGTGGGACAACAATTAATGTTGCGCAGTTTGCTGGCAGAACAACAGTCGATCCTGGAAACCCTGAATGAGGGCGTGATCGTCTGCGATCGCCACGGACGGATCAAAACGTTAAACCGCTATGCGCGGCAGATCTTTAGTGGTCTCGATCCTCAAGCCGGGCCGATTGATGTGTTACTGCAACCCCAGGGAGGATCGCTGCTGACCATGCCATTCTGTAATGACCGTGAGTTGCAGTTTATCCCGGACGGCGTGCAGCCCCTCTCCTGTCTGATTTCATTGATGCCGGCACCCGATGGTGGACGTGTGCTGTCTCTGCGCGAGAACCAGCGCATCCGGGCGATTACGCGGCAGGTAATGGGCGTCAGCGCCAGTTATACCTTTGAGATGATCCGCGGCCACGCTCCGCGCGTGCAGCAAGCCATTCAGAAGGCACGCGCCAGCAGCCGCACAGATAGCACCGTGCTGTTAAGCGGTGAAAGCGGCACCGGCAAGGAGTTGTTCGCGCAGGCGATCCATAACGCCAGCCCACGACATCAGGAACCCTTTATCGCCCTCAACTGCGGCGCCCTGCCGCGTGACCTGGTGCAGAGCGAACTGTTTGGTTATGTCGATGGCGCATTCACCGGTTCCCGGCGCGGCGGCTCCGCGGGAAAATTCGAGCTGGCGGATGGCGGCACGCTGTTTCTGGATGAAATTGGCGAAATGCCGCTGGAGGCGCAAACCAGCCTGCTCCGCGTATTACAAGAGAGTGAAGTGGTGCGTATTGGCGCCGCGCATCCGCTTAAGGTCAATGTGCGCATCATTGCCGCCACCCACTGTAATCTGCTGGATGCGGTGGAAAAAGGCGCCTTTCGCCGCGACCTGTATTACCGTCTTAACGTGATTTCATTAGCCATTCCACCGTTGCGAGAACGTCAGGAAGATATTCCAGGTCTGGTGAATACGTTTATTCAGGCGCTCTGTACCCGCTTGAAACGTATCGCGCCGCAGGTGTCGTCTGAAGCCATGCACTGCTTGCAGACGTGGCACTGGCCGGGCAACGTGCGTGAACTGGAGAACCTGGTCGAACGCATGGTGAATTTGTGTGAAGGGCTGGAGATTGGCAAGCCGGATTTGCCGGAAGAGATGACGCAGCGCGTCTCGCCGCCACAATCCAGCGTTTTAACATCATTGCAGGAAAATGAGCGTCAGCATGTATTGCAGGTGGTGAGTGAGCAGAAAGGCAACCTGCGCCAGTCAGCACAGCAACTGGGGATTTCACGTACCGCGCTGTATAACAAACTGAATGTCTGGCAGGTGGATGTCACGGCATTGCGAGGGAGATAGGTTAAAAAGGGCTCATGTGCTTCCTTTAGCCCACCCGCTCTCGTACCAACACTCCCTGAATCCCGGACGGGATTCAGGGAAGACGGATGAGGGGGAGTATATTGACCGCCATCTACAATGACGCTCTACCGTAAATCATTCACTCTTGCCCGGTGATTGCATCAGCTGCGGATAACAACACGAATCGCTATCTACAACGACGCTCCACCGCAGATAACCAATTCCTGCCCGGTTATTGCATCAGCAGCGGGGGACAGCACAAAACCCGCCAGCGCCGCCACTTCCTCCGGCTTGATGTAGCGCCCAATGGGCGGCAGCTTGGGTGGTGAACTGGCACGGCCAGGTTGCAGCAACATGGGCGTTTCAGTGGCACCGGGCGCGATCACATTCACGGTGATCCCCTGCGGCGCTAATTCAGCCGCCCAACTGCGCGCCATCCCAACCATTGCCGCTTTGGTGCTGACATACTGGCTGCGATGAGCGGCGCCGCGTGAGGTGCGACTGCCGATCAGCAAAATACGATCGCCCTGCGTCATCTGCGGCTGCAACGCGTTCGCCATGATCTGCGCCACCTGCACATGCAGATACCACAGGCGCGCGCTCTGCTCCTCATCGAGATCGCCGAGCGGCGCTGCCGCCATCATGCCTGCGGCATGCACCAGCGCATCCACCTTTGGCAAAGCGGCCAGCGCCTGCTTCAGCAAACTGGCATCGAACAGATCTACGCTCACCGAGGTAAAGCCCGGATGATCTTTCTTGACCAGTGTGCGACTGAACCCCGTCACCTGCCAGCCCTGCGCCAGCAGATAATCGGCAATCGCCGCGCCAATACCTGAACTGACACCCGTGACCAGCGCGTGTCGACTCATTTTTCGCCCCTCACCCACGCTTCGTTAACGCGGACGTACTTAATCGCCTGACGGAAATAGGTGTAGGCGATATGCAGTGCGCCGTCCTCACTTTGCTTGATGCTGGGATAGGAGAACTCGCGGTTGAGCTTCTGCTGCGAATTGTTGGTCATGCAGTAGCCGTCGCCTTCATCGAGATGACGCTGCCACGGCCAGCTTTGGCCGCCATCCGGGGAGATGGCCAGCGTCATCGGTGCACGCGGTGCGCCCCAGAACGCGGTACGTCCGCTATGCACCACCGGTTCAGCGGCCACCGCCACATCGTCATCCTCATCCTCATCTTCGATTTCGTCATACAGCGACAGGCGACGCTCGCTGGCATCTTTGGCACTCATGGCGTTGAACACCAGCGCCAGATGGCCGTTGTTCAGCGTGGTCACCTGAATTGAGGAGTTGTTGTTCGGCAGTTCCGTCGCCGCCGGCGCACTCCAGCTTTCACCACCGTCTACAGAACGACTTTGGTAGATAAAGTCTGCCCAACGACTGCGATACAGCGCCAGTAAACTGCCATCCTGCAATAAAGTAATGTTCATGTGCACGCAGCCGAGGCTATCCGGCACCGCCACATCGCGCCAGCTTTTGCCTTTATCGCTGGAGATTTTTACCGCGCTAATGTCATCATTACCGACCCATTTTACGCCCGGCTGAGTGCGGCAATAGAACACCGGCAACAGCCAGTTGCCATTCGGTAACACCGTAATCGGCTGGCGAATAAAGGTGCCGGGTTGATCGAGCAGCGTGTCGATGGCGCTCCAGCTGCGGCCAAAATCACGTGACTGGCGATAGCGCACAATCGCCGTGTCCTGATTACCGGACTTCTGCGCTGTCCATAACAGCCACAATATCTGGTCAGGATCGAGGAACAGCACCGGGTTCTGCTCAGAGCGCGTCGAATCATCAGAAAGTTTCTGCGCCTCACTCCACTGGCTGCCGCCTTGTTCCAGGCGCGAGCACCACACGGAGATATCGGCAATCCCTTCCTGCGTACCACCAAACCAGACACACAGCAGATCACCGTTGGGCAGCGGCAGCAGATTAGCGGCATGATTCTGCGGACAGACCGAAGGCAGCATCGCCGTGAGCTGCTGCGCATCCTGCGCGTGCGGATGAAGGTTACCGTTACGTTCGACGGTAATCGTTGAATCGGTCATTTCAGGCTCCACTGTTTTGCATTGAAGATTTTGGTGCTTTTTTGTCGTGCGTTTGTACCGAAGGGATCAGGCGATCAATCACCATGATCACTGCAGGCGTAATCAACGCCACGTACATATTGTTGATGCCGAACGGATCGCCGAGCAGATACCAGACGGTGGTGACCACGCAAGCCCCAATCAGACCGGCATTCGCCCCTCGGGTACTTTTATAGAACGGCAGGTAGAAGGCAATAATCGCCACCACCGAGATCGACAGACGAATCGCGCGGGTGAAGAAGGAGAGCTTCAGCACCTCGGGGACGAACAGCACCAGAATTAACGGCAGGAAACCAATCAGCAGCGACAACCAGCGCGTCATGCGGAATTCACGCTCTGGCGTCGGGTTGCGATACGGCACATAGAAATCTTTAACCACCAGCGAGGCAATCGCCAGCGCCACAGTACTGACACTGACGAAGATGGAGGCCACCAGCGAGGTGGTCACAATCCCCGCCAGCCATGGGCTCATATCCTGCAGAAACACCGGCAGTGCATACAGGCTTTTGATATCCGGATGCAGGTACTTCGCCGCCACGCCAATCAACGCAATGGCAATCGCAATCGGCATGCAAAAGAAGAAGGCAACCCAGGTTGCACGCTTAGCGGATGCGGCACTTTTGGTGGAAGCAATGGCCTGAATGACAAACTGGGTGCAGAAAATCGAACCGATGGTGCCAATCATCCAGGCAAATATGGTGCTGGCCCCGATATTACCGTCCCACGTCCAGTAGAAATGCGGCATCTCTTTGATCATCGGGCTAACGCCGCCGGTCATATGCAGTGCGACGCCGAGAATGATCAGGATACCGATATATTTCAGTCCGCTGTGCAGCAGCGTGACCCAGGCAATGCCCTTCATGCCACCGAACATAAAGTAGAAGGTACTGACGATTGCGGTGATAACGGCCGCCGTGGTGAGATCGAGGTTCAACACGGTCGAGATCGCCGCTGCGCCGCTCACATAGTTCCCCACGTTCACCAGCAGCAGCGCATAGATCATGATGAGGGAAATGATGTTCTTGGTTGAGTTGCCGTAACGTTCAGCAATCGCACCCGAAATGGTGATTTTTCCGGTGTTATAAATACGCTTAACCAGCAGGAATCCAAACAGCGGGAAGCCAATCGCGGCACCAATCACCGACCAGGATGCGGCAAACCCACCTTCAAACGCCGCCTGGGCGGTACCAATGGTCGATTTTGCGCCAATGTACTCAGACATTAACATCACACCCACAACAAAAGCCGGCATCACGTTGGATCCCGCCATAAAGTCGCCGCTGTTTTTACTGCGCAGGCGCCAGGTCAGCCAGGTGGTAAACAGAATATACGCGATGACGATCCCGACAATAATCATCATCCCTTCTGCAGAAAACTGTTTCATTTTAGCCTCATTGATAACGTAGGGTCGTGGCCTGCGCTGGGCTTCACGCTTGCCGTTAATGAGGTTGCCTGTTTTGTTATTTTAGTGTCTAAGCACAAAGGCAACCCTGTTTATGCTCATTGATTTATTTCACTCACATGAGAATGAATTCACGCATAAGCAGGGCAATTTATAGGCTAATCAGCCAATGATTTGTTTGATCATGCTCACAAACAGTCAATGATGATTATAAATAATCAAAAATAACTTAATAGTTACAAGTCGGATTGCAAAAAATCCACAAAGGCGCTAATGCGGGCAGGTAACTGACGCTGCGGCCGCCACACCGCAAAAATATCCCCGTCCACGCTGCTCCACGCTGGCAGTATATGCAGCAGATCGCCACGCTCAATCATGTGCTGGGCATCCCACCAGGATCGCAACAAAATGCCGTGCCCATCCATCGCTAACTGCATCGCCACTTCACCATCGTTGGTGATCAGGCTGCCCTGCACTTTTTGCGTCACCTGCTGCTGGCCATCACTCAATCGCCACAATGCGAAATCGCTTTCGTACTGGCGTAGCAAAATACAGTTGTGCTGCGCCAGCGCCACAATACTGTCAGGCAGGCCGTGACGTTGCGCATAAATCGGGGCGCAGCATAGCACGCGTGGATTGGTGCGTAACTTGCGCGCGATGAGTCGCGCATCGGGCGGTTCGCCTATGCGGATATCAATGTCGATGTGTGAATCGATGAAATTCAGTGGCTGGCTGCTGAGCTGTAGTGATAACGAGACTTCAGGATGCAGCGCCGCAAAGCGCGACACGCAAGGGGCAACATGGCGGCGTCCAAATCCAAACGAGGCGTTGATGTTCAGGCTGCCACGCAGCACCGCCGCCTGGCTGCTGACCGACTCCTCCAGCTCCGCCAGTTGATCGAGCAAAGGGCGAGCCCCTTCCAGATAGCGTTTTCCTTCAGCGGTGAGCTCCAGCCGCCGCGTGGTGCGTTTAAGCAGTTGCACCCCCAGACGCTGTTCAAGGTGGCTGAGACGTTTGCTGACGGCGGGCAGCGACAACCCCAGCTCACGCGCCGCAGCGGTTAAACTCTCCAGCGCGGCGACGCGCACAAAGAAGGCCAGATCATCAGTCGAAGTGCGCGATTCTCTACTTTTATTCAACATTGGCTTGCCGCTCAGGCTAATTATTTCCCGGTGATGCATGGTTATACTGCGTTCAGAACATCAACAGCAACCTGTGAGAACCCTATGAGCGGCAAAACCTACAAAATCGCCGTCATCCCTGGCGATGGCATTGGCAAAGAAGTGATGCCAGAAGGCATCCGTGTAATGGATGCAGCGGCAAAGAAATTCGATATTTCTCTGGAGTGGCAATGGTTTGACTTCGCCAGCGCTGAATACTGGCAAGAGCACGGCAAGATGTTGCCGGATGACTGGTTCGCCACCCTCAGCCAGTTTGATGCCATCTATTTTGGCGCGGTGGGCTGGCCGGATGTGGTACCGGATCACGTGTCGCTGTGGGGATCTCTGCTGCAGTTCCGCCGCGAATTTGATCAATACGTCAACCTGCGTCCGGTTCGCCTGATGCCGGGCGTCAAAGCGCCGCTGGCCAATCGTCAGCCCGGCGATATCGATTTCTACGTGGTGCGTGAAAATACCGAGGGCGAGTACTCGTCCGTCGGCGGCACCATGTTCCCTGGCACCGACCGCGAAGTGGTGATTCAGGAGACGGTGATGACGCGCGTCGGCGTCGATCGCATCCTGAAGTTTGCCTACGAGTTAGCGCAGAAGCGTCCGAAAAAGCACCTGACCTCTGCCACCAAATCCAATGGCATTGCTATCACCATGCCGTATTGGGACAGCCGCGTTGAAGCCATGGCACAGAGCTATCCGGAAGTGAAAGTCGATAAGTATCATATCGATATTCTGACCGCGAACTTCGTGCTGCATCCGGACTGGTTTGATGTGGTGGTGGCCAGCAACCTGTTTGGCGACATTCTGTCGGATCTCGGCCCGGCCTGTACCGGCACCATCGGTATTGCGCCCTCCGCGAACATCAACCCGGAAGGGAAATTCCCGAGCCTGTTTGAGCCGGTGCATGGCTCAGCGCCGGATATCGCGGGCAAAGGCGTGGCAAACCCGATTGGACAGATCTGGTGTGGTGCGATGATGCTGGAGCACCTCGGTTACGCCGAAGCGGGTGCCGCCGTGCTGGATGCCATTGAGCGCACCCTGGCCGCCGGTTCTAACCTGACGCGCGACCTCGGCGGCAGCGCCTCAACGGAAGAGTTGGGTGCGGCGATCGCAGCAGCGCTGTAAATAGGCTTAACGGATGCGCCCGCTATCAACTCGGGCGCCCCAATGGCCACGGCCTGTAATGTTCGCAGTTGCAGGTGCTCACAGAGTCGTGCTCTGGCGCACCCCTACTTCACCGCCCCTTCCGTCACTCCGCTGATAAACTTGCGCTGGAACACCAGAAACACCGCCACCAGCGGCATGATCACAATCATCGCGCCCGCCATTAGCACTGGAATATCAATGGTGTTTTTGTTCTGGAAAAACATCATGCCGATTGGCAAAGTGCGCAGTTCATCCTTGTTGACCAGAATCAGCGGAATCAGGAACTCATTCCACGTCCAGATAAACAGCAGCAGCGCCAGCGTTGAGAGCGTGGGCCAGATGGCGGGCACCAGAATGCCCCACAGGATTTTGCGCCGGGATGCACCATCCATCACTGACGCTTCAACCAGTTCACGTGGCACCTGTTGCAGTGCAGTGGCAATCATCAACGTGGTAAACGGCAGTGATAAGGCAATTTGTGGCAGGATCAGCGCCAGATACGTGTTCGTCAGCCCCATCCAGCGCAGTTCGTGGTAGAGCGGGATAATGAAAGCCTCGCTCGGTAGCACCATGCCCAGACCCAGCATCGCCGCTATCACCTTCTTACCAGGGATTTTCAGCCAGGCAAAACCAAATCCCGCCAGAATCCCTAGCAAAATGCTGCTGATTACCACCGGAATCACTACCAGCACCGAGTTCATAAAGTAGACGTTGAAGTGCCCCTGCTGCCAGGCCGTCACGTAATTTTTAAAGTTCAGCGATGAAGGCAGCGTGAACACGCCCTGAAACAGCTCCATCTGCGTTTTGAACGAAGTCATCAGCGCCATTAAAAACGGCAGGATGGTCATCAGCGCGACAATCCAAATCAGTGCGCGTGAGACAACAGGCGTACCGCGCATCAGTGACGCTCCCGAATAGCAAAATGAATACAGGCGTTGATCATCAGCACAATCAACATACTGAACACGGCAACCGCAGACGCGTAGCCAAAGTAGTGCAGATCAAAGCCCTGCTTATACATAAAGATGTTGGTCACCATGGTCGAGGTGCCCGGCCCACCTTGCGTCATCACATACACCAGATCGAAGGCCTTCAGGCTGGCAATCACCGTCAGCAGCAGTGCAATGCGCAGTTCCGGGCGCAGTGAGGGCAGCGTGATACGCATAAACTTCTGACGCCGTGAAGAACCATCCAAATCGGCGGCTTCTAATAGCGAGGGATCCATGCGCTGTAATCCAGCCATAAACAGCACCAGACAGAATCCAAAGAAATACCAGGTGGCGACAAAACCCACGGCCGGTAACGCCCAGGTGAAATCCCCCAGCCACGACAGAGCCAACTGCGGCAAGCCAATCGCGCGCAGGAACTGATCGATAGGACCAAACGCGGGGTTATACAGCCAGCGCCACACCACGCCCAATACCGCCATCGGCATGATGTAAGGCAGGAAAAACAGAATACGCAATACGCTGCGCTCTTTGCCGTTGCGCGTTTCATACAGGAAGCTGCACAACAGCAGACCGACGCCAATCGGCAGTAAGGTGTAAAACAACATCAGCAGCGCGTTGTTACCGAGCGCCACCCAGAAAACCGGATCCTGGAACATGCGCACGTAGTTGCTGATACCGGTGAAAATCGGCAAGGAGGTGCCATCCCACTCGGTGAAACTGATGCCGAGCGAGGCCAGCAGCGGCAGGAGTAAAAACACCGCATAGACCAGTACGGCAGGCAGAAGATAGAGCGCATTGCGCCAGGCAGATTTGTTCAGCATAACCTTACTCGCTTGCAGGCTAATTCACGGCCCGGCATTGCTGTCGGGCCGGACGTCATCAGTGCTTCAGGGTTTTCAGGTAACGTTGATAGTTGTTGTCGAAATTGGTGACCATCTGCTCCGGCGTCTGTCTTCCGGCCAGTAACAGCTGCACGTTCTGATTCAGCTCAGCATTCATGGTCGGCGTGGCCCAGTCCAGATAATGGCCGAGGCCATCATGCTCGTTGAGGGTCACCCATACCTGATACGTCTCCGCCAGCAACGGGTTATCCGCAGGGATTTGTGCATTCTTACTGGTACCCGCCGGCAGGAAGCCCACTTTCAACCAGCGGTTAGCCATCTCATCGGAAACGATGTAGTCGATAAATTTGGCCGCCGCATCCTGCTGCTCTTTGGTTTTCGCGGTGTTGGTGATCGAGAACGCCAGATCGGTACCGCCCACCATTAGCGCATGCTGTACCCCCTCACCCATCGGCATCGCCGCGAAGTGCACATCTTTATTGTCTTTAAACTGGCCGAGATACCAGGTGCCGCTCACCAGGAACGCGGCCTGACCATTCTGGAACAGCGTGGCCGCATCATCATGGCCAATGCCTTCGAAGCCAGGGAAGAAGTAGCCTTTGTCTTTCCAGCTTTTCATCATGCTCGCCGCTTTCACCAGCTTGTCGTCTTTGAAGGTGCCGCCGACGTCGTAAATCAGATCGTCGAGGGCTTTGCGATCTTTACTCTCAATCTGTGCTTCCCATACCGTACTCAGCAACTGCTGGCCCATATTGCCATCCAGCAGGCCGAGCATCATCGGCGGCGTACCCGCGGCTTTCAGTTTCTCCATTGCCGCTTCCAGTTCAGGCAGGGTTTTCGGTATCGCAACACCCGCTTTGTCCAGCAGCGCCTTGTTGTAATACAGACCCACCATTTCACCGAGACTCGCCACGCCATACAGTTTGCCGCTACCAAAGTCTTGCTTATCAGACCAGCGGTTACGCTTGAGGATCGAATCCGGGAAGCGCGTGGTCCAGCCGTAAGTTTTGGCATAATCGTCCAGCGGCCACAGCAGTTTGTCTTTCACCAGCGAACCCATATCGCCACCGCCCTGATTGACCTGCGCGATTTGCGGGCCATCACCGGCAGTCAGCGCCAGCTTCAGTGGAATGCGTGTGTCTTCAAAAGAGTGCACCGAGCGCTGGATGGTAATGCCCGGATTCTTCTGCTGGAACGCTTTAACCGCTTCATCCACGGCTTCGGTTTGCTGCGGATAGTTATAAATATCCCATTCGTTCAGCGTGACCGCTTGTGCCGTCGCCAGGGTCGCACCGAGCAAAATCCCGGCTGAAACCAGACGCGACACACTGCGCAGTGAGCTTTTCATACGGGACGGACGTTTGGTTGAATCACACATCATGCTCGGTTTCTCCAACAGATGACTGGCATCCCTTCATCGCGACACCTGCATGTCCTGGCAGGTTGATTCAGCAGCAGTAATAACGACGTTAATTCATACTTACTTTATGAACAAAAGAAAGTCAAACACCCTCACTGCGGAATTTTTGCTCTGTGATACAGTGCAAACTGTGAGAAGAAAAGCGGGCTATGCAGTAGAGAATTCTGCAAGACAGCCGCTGAAGCGCACACCATAAGAAGACATGCCTCTGCCGACAGCACAAATCACTTACGCCATTCAGCCGCATTAACCCACTGACAGACCATATGAAAATTCTATACTTATTGAGAGATGTGAGAGGCCTTTGCGGCAAAATCATCCCAGAACACAGGCACCACAGGCTCTGCGCCGCTTCACGTGGCCGTTCACGCCACCGTCCGCCCTCAGGATTTACCTCGATGTTGTGCGGTAGCGCAATTATTACACCTTGAAAACTAAGTCAGCTTTATTTACCGTAAAATCTGTTCATCTCATGACCACAGAGGCATCACCATGACGGCTAAAGGTGTTATTCGCCGCGCCAGCGAGAGCGATTTTCCGGCCCTGTCGCGCATCTGCTTAGAAACGGCCAATGCGGGCACTGACGCCACCGCGCTCTATTCCGACCCGGCACTGCCCGGCCTGCGCTTTGTCATTCCCTACGCGCGCTTTGCGCCTGACTTCGCTTATGCCCTTGAAATAGAAAGCGAAGTGATGGGTTATGCGGTGGCAGCACCGGATACACGCGCCTTCGAAGCAGAACTGGATGCGCAGTGGTGGCCGCCACTGCAACAACAATATCGCGACTACACGCCGCGAGCCCCCCTCGACAGCAAAGTGCTGGACGCCATCCTCCAGCCGGATACCGCTGCAGAACAACTGGTAGCGCAATGGCCTGCACATCTGCACATCAATCTGCTGCCGCCAGCGCAACAGGGCGGCTGGGGACGAAAACTGATTGAGCAGTTGCTGCAGGATCTGCGTGCCGCTGGCGTACCGGGTGTTTATCTGGGCGTAAGCCTGCAAAACGAGAAGGTGTGCGGCTTTTATCAACGTCTCGGTTTCACGCCCATTATGCGCAGCAACGCCATCTACATGGGCCAACTACTCTGATTGAGGCATCACCATGACCAGCCTGCATCTGCAAAGCGTTAAAAAGTCCTACGACCATGTGAATGTGATTCACGGTATCGATCTCACCATTAACAGCGGCGAGTTCGTGGTGTTTGTCGGCCCTTCCGGCTGCGGTAAATCGACCTTGCTGCGCATGATTGCCGGGCTGGAGGAGATCAGCGACGGCAAGCTGTTGATTGAAGGCGCAGACATGACGCACCAGCCCGCCACCGAGCGTGGCATTGCCATGGTGTTTCAGTCCTATGCGCTCTATCCGAATATGACGGTGCGCGGCAATCTGGCTTACCCGCTGGAAGTGATGAAGAAATCCAAAGCGGAAATTGAGAAAGCGATTAACCAGACGGCGGCGCGTCTGCATCTGACGGAACTGCTGGATCGCCTGCCACGTGCGCTCTCCGGCGGCCAGCGTCAGCGTGTGGCCATTGGTCGCGCCATCATCCGCCATCCACGTATTTTCCTGTTTGATGAACCTCTCTCCAATCTGGATGCTGAGCTGCGGCTACAGATGCGCATTGAGATCGCTCGCCTGCACGCCTCACTGGGCAACACCATGATTTATGTCACGCACGACCAGCTGGAAGCGATGACGCTGGCCGATCGCATCGTGGTACTTCGTCAGGGCAAAATTGAGCAGGTAGGTGCACCGATGGCGCTGTATCACGATCCCGACAATCTGTTTGTCGCCGGGTTTATCGGTTCACCGAAGATGAACTTCCTGCAGGCGGAAATCGCTACGATCGCGCCAGGTGCCGTGCAGTTGCGCGTGCCCGTATTGGGCATTCACACGCTGACCATGAAGATCGACGCAGCCTGCCATGAAGGACAAAAAGTCACGCTGGGGATTCGCCCCGAACATTTCTCACCGGCGCAGCAGGAAACCGATACGCTGAGCTTTAGCGCTGATTTGTCATTCAGCGAGATGCTGGGGCATACCAACTATCTTTACCTGGATATCGGTGAGGAGAAGTTACTGGTGATTGAGGAGCGTAACGCGGCAGAACATGAGATTGGCGACCGCGTCAGCTATCAGATCAATGCTGAGCGCGGAATGTTGTTTGATGAGCAGGGATTGCGCCTGCGTTAAGCGCCTGAACGAAGCAAGCGCCGTAGTTATGCTACGGCGCTCTCCTTATAACGAGTGAACAACGTCGATGCAGATCGCGCCACTACAGCTATTGCTGCTTTAAGACACCGTCTCTTCATCAGCCTGCGCCGCCAGTAAATCCAACAGCTTATTCACCGCAAAACCTGCCGCACCCTGTGCCCACATCCGATTCGACTCAGTGAGGAACTGCAGCGGCGTCATCTGCGGCGTGATCTTCAGGCGATAGGTCTGGAAGCTCTGCGTAATGTGGTCGAGCAGGATGCGCGAGGCCATCTGCGGCTCCATCGCCAGATACACCACGTCAGGATCGTAAGCCACCGACAGATTCGCCAGCGACATGCCCAGATGCTGCCCGGCCTCCGCCAGCGCGCTAAGCACTTCAGGTGTGGGCTGGCTATCCAGATCGCGTAACGTCTGCGGCAGCGCCTCTTTCAGTGAAACTGCCACACGCTGCAAAATCGCCTGTGACGAGGCGACATCTTCCAGCAAACGTTCGGAGCCATCACCGAGCAATGACACACCAATCTCACCGGCTTTGCCATGGCGGCCGCGATAGAGCTGGCGATCCAGCAAGATTCCGGCCCCAATCCCTTTGCCAAAGGTGGCGATCACTGCTGACTGCGCATGGCCCAATTGACCAAATACCAGCGCGGCCATGGCTAAGGCATTGGCATCATTTTCGATAAAGACCGGCAGTGAAAAACGTTCTTCCAGCAGGCGTGCAATCGGCACGTTGTTCCAGCCCAGCGCGCGTGACAAGACGCAAACGCCGTTGCTGGCATCCACCAGCCCCGAGAGTGCAAGCCCAATGGCACCGACTTTCTTTCCTTCCACACCACGCAAAAACTTCGCCAGCGCATCACCCAGTTGCTTGGGGGTCATCGCGCCTGAAGGGATCTGCTGTTCGCCAATAATGTTGCCGCTGAGATCGGTTAAGACGATCAAATTACGTTCGGCGTTAAGCTGAATGCCCACCACACTGGCGTGATCCGGGTTGAGGCCGAGCAGGGTTTTCGGTCGTCCCATTGATACACGACGCAACCCCAGCTCCTGCACAATACCGCCGGAGAGCAAGCGGTTGGTGGCCTGCGAAACCGTGGACATACTCAGGCCGCTACGGACTTTGAGGTCAGACTGGCTGATTGGCGCATTTTCGACAATCAGCCGCAAAATGCGTGCAGTTACGTTGGGAGCGCTCATGGATCTCTTTTTTAAGTTAGAAGAGGCTAAGCCGGTTGCTGGCTGAACTGGCTGGCAAGGCGCAGTGCGCCGCTTAAGGCATCGCCCTGCGGCGGCACAAGCTGTGCAGCAATCTCGGCCGGTAACCAGGGCTGAATCGGCACCGCAAGCCCCCCCATCAGGGCCAGTTTGCCGTGACTGCGTGCCAGCAAGGGTTGCACCATCTGCACGATATCGGCAGCGGCCTGCTGCACCAGCGCAATGCCATGGGGATCGCCCTGCTGTGCAGCGGCAAAGACTTCAGGTACCACGCTGCCCCACTCGGCGGGTGTTGCCTGCTGTGACCAGAGTAACATCTGTTCCGGGCTGTGTTGATGCAACGCCATAATACGTTCAGTCAGCGCTGAAGCAGGCACGATAGCTTCGTGCGCCAGCAACGCTAAGCGCCGTGCACGGCGTCCAAGGATGGCGCCTGAACCGGCATCCGACAGGGCAAAACCCCAGCCACCCAGCAGGGTAAACTGCGCGCCGTCCCAGGCTGCGCCCTGGCTGCCCGTCCCGACAATCAGCACCGCGCCTGGTGCACCATCGTGCGCACCCGCGCAGGCGATCTCGACATCGGTAAACAGATAACGCGCCTGACAACGAGGCTGCCAGCTTTGCAGCCGTGAATGCACCGATGCCACATTGGCCCCCGCCAAACCCGCCACCAGCAGAGTGCGGTCACGCGCATCAGCAGCCAGCCCCGCTTGTTGAAAGAGCGTGTCGATGACCGATTCAATGGCGTTGATGGCGGCATCATACTGCGACCAGACATTGGCGGGCCCGCCCGTTGCTTCCGCCAGCACGTGGCCAGCGTGGTCCGTCAGGCGCCCGCGACAGTGTGTACCACCGCCATCAATACCCAGCAAAAGTGATTGCACGCGCTTCCTCCTGCCTGCCACGAACGGCATGATGCTTATAGATGTGCGAAAGATAGGGGAAAAAAACTTAAATCGCAATCACAAATAAATACGCATTCCGTATAGTTAATTAATATTCATTTAAAACATAAAGATAACAAAAAGTACCAATTTGAGATCGGCGTTACGGATTGACATTAGTTTTTCTGCCGTAATAAGTTAATGGTCAGATTATCAGCAGCCTGATGGGTCGGGCAGCTAACAAGCAACGGGCTTCAGGGGTACAACATGAAAGTGGGCATTATTGGTCTGGGCTTTCGTCTTTCCCATGTGGTGAAAGAGTTCAACAAAGCTGACGCAGAGTTCTCCGTGGTGGGTTACGTCGATCCGGCTCCCGCTGGCTTGCCAAATCTTCACACCTTCGGTATTGATGCCGGGAAGGCGTTCGACAGCGTGGATGCGCTGCTCCAGCACGGTGGTTTCGATCTGTTGCTGGTGGGGTCACCCAACTTTATGCACCTCGAGCATATCCGTCAGGGGCTGGCCGCCGGTTACACCGTGTTTACCGAGAAACCGGTGGTGATCAATGAAGAGCAGACGATGGCGATGGCGCAACTGGTACAACAATATGGCCATGAGCGCATTCTGGTCGGCCTGGTGCTGCGTTACTCACCGCTGTATCACGATCTATTGAACGCACGCGATGAAAATCGTCTCGGTGAAATCACCTCAATCGAAGCCACTGAACACATCAAGCCTTATCACGGCGCCTTCTTCCAGCGCGACTGGCGACGTCTGGAAAAATACGCCGGTCCTTATATTCTGGAAAAATGCTGCCACGACATCGATCTCTATCAGGGATTGGTCGGTGAACGCCCGGTGCGCGTTGCCAGCTTTGGTGGACGTAAGAACTTCACCCCGCAGCATGCACCCACCGGGGCTGTCACGCCGCAATCAGAGGTGTATCACGTGAAGCCCAGCGGCTGGTCGAGCACGGATGCGGTGTTTGACGGCGACGCCGATATCGTCGATTACCAGACGGCGCTGATCGAATACGCCAATGGCGCAACTCTCGCCTTCCACGCCAACCTCAACGTGCCGGATGAATTTCGTCGTTTCTGCGTGATGGGCACCGACGGCATGGCCGAGGGCGACTTTGTACGTAACTACTTCCGCGTACACAACGCCCGTACCGGCGAGCGTGAAGTCGATACCACCTACAGCGGCAATGCTTATGACGGTCACTATGGTGCCGATGCGTTGATGGCTGAAGAGATCGTCAAACACATTAAACAGGGAACGCCACTGAAAGTATCCGTGGTGGATGCACTGGAAGCGGGTCTGACCGCGATCAAAATCGATGAAGCACGAAAATCGAAAACCGTGGTGGATATGACAGACAGCTGGAAACAATTTGACGCCAGCCTGGGGAAAACCGCGACCGTATAAGGTCAACCTCCCCGCGCAGATCCCCCTTTGCGCGGGGCTTTTCATGGCAGTGCAGAGTGGTGACATCATTAACCGGCCCGCGAGCCGGTTTTTGTTGGCACTTAACCTGCGTTTTCATTCTCCAGCTTCTGCCGTTTGCGCAGATGCGGGAAAATCGTCATCCAGACCGCTACCACCACCAGCGTGCCGATCCCGCCAAGTGCTGCGGCAGGCACCGCCCCCATCCACGCCGCCAGCAAGCCTGACTCAAACTCGCCCAGCTGATTTGAGGTGTTAATAAAGATGGCGTTGACCGCATTCACGCGACCGCGCATGTCATCCGGCGTATCCAGTTGCACCAGCGCGCCGCGAATCACCATGCTCACCATGTCGAACCCACCCAGCGCGGCCAGCGCCAGCAGAGAGAGCCATAATTGCGTGGAGAGCGCGAACACCAGCGTGGCGACCCCAAAGCCCGCCACCGAACCAAACATAATCATGCCGACGTGTTTTTCCAGCTTGTGACGGCTGAGCCACACGCCAACAATGAGCGCCCCTACAGAAGGTGCACCGCGCAGCATGCCCAATCCCCAGGGGCCGGTATGCAGAATATCCTGCGCGAAGATCGGCAACAGCGCGGTGGCACCTCCCAGTAACACGGCGAACAGATCGAGAGAGATCACACCCAACACATCTTTGCGCTCACGAATAAAACGCACGCCCGCAAACATGGTGGTGAGATTCATCGGCATCCGCGTTTGGGGTGGACGTTCATAACGAAGGCGGCTGACCAACACCAGAGAGAAGAGATAAAACAGGGCGGAGACGCCGTAAACCACCTCGGGACCGGCCACATACAGCAGGCCACCTAAGGTTGGGCCGACGATCACTGCAGCCTGGCCGCCCACTGAACTCGCCGCCATGGCACGCGCGAGAATCGGTTGAGGCACCAGCGCAGGGAGCATCGACGTGATCGACGGCCACTCCAGCGCTTTGGCCACGGAGATCAGAAACACCAGTCCCCAAATTTCAATTTTATCCGCCCAGTGCATCAGCGTCAGTGCCACCAGGCCAAGCAGAGCTAGCCATTCAATCAATTGCCCGACCAGCACAATGCGGCGGCGATCAAACTGGTCGGCAAGATGGCCGGCCGGCAGAGCCAGTAATACCGAAGGCAGGAACTGCATCAGGCCAATCATCCCCAACGCCATCGCGCTGTGCGTAAGGGCGTAGATTTGCCAGCTAACCGCCACGGAGAACATCTGGAAACCAAACGATGAACAGGTGCGCGCCAGCCAGAAGGCGACAAACGACCTGTGCCGCAACAGAGAGTCTTCTGCTGCGGATAACGGTGAAGCCATATTTTATCCCATCCTAAATCATCTTCCGGCCAGCATCATTGCACCAGCCTGGTGAAAAGCCGTTTACCGACTCTCATTATCATTTTGCGGCCACAGAGTGCGACATCTGACGCTGGCAAGCAATGGCTAGCCGTGCGCTTTAAAAACAGTTGCTTATCTAAAATTTAACTAAGCATAGAGTTCTGAATATTAGCAGGCTGATTGTTTTCACCTGAAAATATCTGAATCATTCCAGAAATTCCAATAACTCAATATTAAATACATCTTTTAGCCGCCATATCTCTCTATCAGAGACAGCTAAAAAAGGTGACCTTAACAAACATTTCGATCTATATTGGAAGCGTAAAGATCACAGCAACCTTGCCGTCCTTATAATAATTAAGACGTTCCAGTTAATTAATTTATTCATAGAGATAAATGGAAAACAGTTCATACAATCCTTATGTTACTGAGCGTATCCGTCGCCTCGACGGGGCACTGATGGGCGTGTGTTATTTAGCACCCTTTATGCATTGTGAACAGGAAAGCACAGTATTACTTAACGGAAGCAACATAATTTCACTGCACAATCAGTTGCCCGATGCGCCCGAACGAATAATTATCCCTTTAGTGGGAAATAGTCTTGCGCGCTTTTTAAAGGCGCCAGAAAATTATCCCAGCCTGCAAATGGAAAATGTCTCCCTTGCTATCAATTATGCCAGTTTAGTTAAGCATGAAGCGGCATTGCGAGAAGCCGTACAGCATCACGCATTCTGGCTTTATGATTTGGCTCCGCCAGGAACGTGCTGGAAGAATATTGCCTCTTTTCCCTTCAGTGGAATTGTCCTGAACGATGATTTCTTCAATGATAATTATCTCAAGTTCAGCTTTCCCTTTTTGCTCGGATCCTGCCGGGAAAGAGAAGCAGATGTGATATTACGCACTCCGCAATTAACTCTGCCGTTGTCTGTCTATGAAGACCTGCAACTTTCTGGCTGTCAGGAACAACGCACCAGCAACACCCTGTTTGAAGTGTAAACGCTTACACGAAATGCCGCCTCTTGCCGTTATGTCCCGATCTCTTCGGGCATAACGTTAGAATCTCCTCATAAAATGTCGCACTACTACCATTCCACAAGCGCAAAGCACTAAAAAAATCAAACCCGTTAACGTTTTTAAGATAAAATTTAACGCAAAGGGATCATCTGGCGTAACGGAAGCGCTGCGATCGAACATTTTAAGTCACTTCGTACTCTATGTCGGGAAACAACCTAATGCGTTGTTTCCTTTTAAGTTTATGGCAAAGAAAGAGGTTAATATTATGGGGAAAGCTTCCTCATCTTTTGGCGTGATTCGCTTTTTGACGGTGCTGTTCGCACTGCTCACAGGCGCATTTATGCTGGTAGGCGGTGTATGGCTAGCCGCAATTGGTGGTTCCTGGTACTACGTTATTGGCGGTGTGATTATGTTGATCACCGCTATCCTGCTGTGGCGCCGTAGCGGTGCAGCGATCATGCTGTATGCACTGTTGCTGTTGGCAACGCTGGTGTGGGGCGTTTGGGAAGTTGGTTTCGACTTCTGGGCGCTGGCACCACGTACCGATGTGCTGGTGATCTTCGGCATCTGGCTGATTCTGCCGTTTGTGTATCGCGGTCTGAATCATGCAGGTAAAGGCGCGCTGGGTCTGATGGCCGTTGCGCTGATTGCCAGCGTGCTGGTGCTGGCGTGGGCAGTGTTCCACGATCCGCAGGAGCTGAACGGTGAAATCCCAGCGGCGGCAGATAATGCCCCGCAAGCGCAGCCGCTGAGCAACATCAAGGATGCTGACTGGCCGGCGTACGCGCGTGACCAGCAAGGCACGCGCTTCTCTCCACTGAAGCAAATCAACACCGGTAATGTGAAAGAGTTGCAGGTAGCCTGGCAGTTCCAGACGGGCGATCTGAAAACCCCGAACGACCCAGGTGAAATCACCGACGAAGTGACGCCGATTAAAATCCGCGACACCTTGTATCTCTGCTCACCGCACCAGATTCTGTTTGCGCTGGATGCAAAAACCGGTAAGCAGAAGTGGAAATTTGATCCGGGCTTAAAACCGAATCCAACCTTCCAGCATGTGACCTGTCGTGGTGTCTCTTACCATGAAATGCCAGCAGCAGCGGATGCGTCTAACACCCAGCCTGCGCTGTGTTCACGTCGCATTTATCTGCCAGTGAACGACGGTCGTCTGTTCGCGCTGGATGCCGAAACCGGTGAACGTTGTGCCGCGTTTGGTAACAACGGTGAGCTGGATCTGCAGCACAAACAGCCGGTACTGACCCCAGGCCAGTATGAGCCGACTTCACCACCGATCATCACGGATACCACTATCGTGATTGCCGGTGCGGTCACTGATAACTACTCTACCCGTGAACCGTCAGGCGCTATTCGTGGCTTTGATGTGAACACCGGTAAACTGCTGTGGGTGTTTGATCCGGGCGCGAAAGATCCCAACGCGATTCCAAATGATGAACATACCTTCACCATGAACTCGCCGAACTCCTGGGCACCGGCAGTATACGATCCAAAACTGGATACCGTATTCCTGCCAATGGGCGTGACGACACCAGACATCTGGGGTGGTAACCGTACGCCTGACCAGGAACGTTTCGCGAGCAGCGTACTGGCACTGAATGCCACCACCGGCAAGCTGGTGTGGTCGTATCAGACCGTGCATCACGATCTGTGGGATATGGACCTGCCGTCACAACCGACGCTGGCCGATATCACTGACAAAGATGGCAACACCGTTCCGGTGATTTATGCCCCGGCCAAAACCGGTAACATCTTTGTCCTGGATCGTCGTACCGGTAAGCCAGTTGTCCCCGCACCGGAAACTCCAGTGCCACAGGGCGCTGCGAAAGGTGACCACGTTTCTCCTACTCAGCCGTACTCCGAACTGACCTTCCGTCCGAAGAACAATCTGACGGACAAGGACATGTGGGGCGCGACCATGTTCGACCAACTGGTGTGCCGCGTGATCTTCAAGCGTCTGCGCTACGAAGGTCCGTTCACGCCGCCGTCTGAGCAAGGTACGCTGGTGTTCCCAGGTAACCTCGGTATGTTCGAGTGGGGCGGCATCGCGGTGGATCCACATCGTCAGATCGCGATTGCTAACCCAATGGCGCTGCCGTTTGTCTCTAAACTGGTGCCACGCGGTCCGGGCAACCCGATCGAGCCACCAGCCGATGACAAAGGCGGTTCAGGTACTGAAACCGGTATTCAGCCACAGTACGGTGTACCGTACGGCGTGGAGCTGAATCCGTTCCTGTCTCCGTTGGGTCTGCCATGTAAACAACCGGCCTGGGGCTATGTCTCAGCGGTTGACCTGAAAACCAACGAAACCGTGTGGAAAAAACGTATCGGTACCGTTCGCGACAGCGCGCCGGTTCCGGTTCCGTTCAAAATGGGTATGCCAATGCTGGGCGGCCCAATTACCACGGCCGGTAACGTGTTCTTCATTGGTGCGACTGCCGATAACTATCTGCGCGCGTTCGACACCAACACCGGGGAAATGCTGTGGCAGGCACGTCTGCCAGCCGGTGGCCAGGCAACACCGATGACCTACGAAGTGGATGGCAAGCAGTACGTTGTCATTGCTGCAGGTGGTCACGGTTCGTTTGGTACTAAGCTGGGCGATTACGTCATTGCCTACGCACTGCCAGATGCTAAATAAGTTTCTGGTTTGATGTGACAAAGGCGGGCTGCGAAGCCCGCCTTTTTTATTGTCTCACTGCCTGCACTCTGGCGTATCGCGTCATTATGAAGAAGCTAAAGGTTATTCGAAGCGCCATACCTGTCGCCGTTACGGCTTCTTTAACACCCGCGCATTTAACAGCGCGCACAGCGCCATGATCACACAAGTCGCCAGAAACACTGGCCGCATGCCGAAAGCACCGCCAACAAACCCGCCAAATAACGGACCTGAGACCTGACCGACATACTGGGCCGAGGTCGAATACCCCAACATTTTCCCCACCTGCCCTTGCGGCACATTGTGGCGAATCAGCGCCGTCACGCACGGCATTAAACCGCCCAACGCCATGCCCATCAGGAAACGCAGCACCACTAACTGCCAGGCTTCGGTGATAAATGCTTGAGGTATTAGCAGCACAGCACAGGCCACCAGGCCATACACCAGCACGCGGCCATGCCCTATTCTATCCGCCAGGCGCCCCAAACGCGGCGCAGAGAGAATACTGCCCAGTGCAGCCGCCGCCATCACCACGCCCGCCGTCACCGTAATCGCATGATCGCCCTGCACGAACTGACCGATATACAGCGTGATGATCGGTTCAATCGACATATTGGCAAAAATCAGCAGCATGCCGGACAGCCACATCAGTCGCACCAGTGGCAGATTGACCGGCTTCTCACTCTCATCGTGAGTTTGCACCGTCTTTTTACCCGGCTGACGCGGCGCTTCTTTTAATAAAAAGGTGGTGGCAAGGAAGGCGAGGAAAATCACGGCGCCGGTCAGCCAGAAGGTATGGCGAATACCAATCAGCGGTGGCAACACCCCGCCCAGCAGTGGCCCCACCACGTTACCCGCCATAATGCCGGAAGACAACACACCCAGCGCCCAACCCGTGTGCTCTTTTGGCGTTTGCGCCGCGACCATGATGGTTGAACCCGATGCGTAGCCCCCCAATAATCCCGCCAGCAAACGCAAGGCAACCAGTTGCCACGGCGCCGTCGCCATACCAATCAGCGACATGGCAATCGCCATTCCGAGGCTGGCACGAATCAACATCAGTTTGCGGCCATAGCGATCCGCCAGTTTTCCCCACAACGGCGCGGTTAACGCGGCGCTGAGGAAAGTGGCACCATACGCAGCCCCCGACCAGCGTGCAATCGCGGCAGGTTCCTGCACGCCAAGCTGCTGCACATACAGCGGCAGAAACGGCAGCAGCAACGTCATCGCCACAATGGTGCTGAACGAACCCAGCACGCAGACAAACAAATTACGTTTCCAGTGTTGCTGCTCAGGCGCTAACACTGTTGATGATTGCGACATAGTCATTCCCTGTTTTTGCTTTTTTAGCAGGCTAACAGCGGAGCACGACATAAAACAGGGAGAGAGAGATATTTGCCAACCAGCGTAATATTGTTGTCAGGCAACAACAATTAACTGCCGCTCAAGGCATTGATTAACGCATCACACAGCAACGTCACGGGGGATGAGGGTTGCGGCAGCTCTTTGAGCAGCAGATAACTGTGTAAACGGTCCATTTGCCACTCGGGCAACACCTGTTGGATCTCGCCGCGCCCCAGCGCCTCTTGCGTCATATACGCTGGTAAATAAGCGATGCCGGTGCTGGCCAGCGCCGCATTCAGCAGCGCCATGCTGTTGTTGGCGCGGAAACGGCTGTGCACATCCAGCGCCAGTCGCTGTTTATCGCGGCGAAACGGTAGTGCGGCAGTATGCGCGGGTCCGTGGAACAGCAACAAATCGTGACGTGTCAGGCGCTCTGGATGGTCGATAGCGGGATGCGCTGCCAGATAATCCGGCGTGGCATAGAGTCCCCACTCGATGGTGCTCAGTTCGCGATAATTAGCGACTTCCGGCGCACGCGCACGAATCACTATTGCCACATCCGCGCTGGGCTGTGGATCGTCACTGGTGGTGAGGTCGAGATCGACGTTGATATGAATGTGGCGGCGGATAAAGTCATTCAGAGTGGGAACGACGCACTGGCAGCCATAGGTGATTGGCGCCTGTAAGCGCACATTACCTGCGGGCAGTTGATGAACCTGCTGCACAAACGCATCGGCGCGGTGCATCTCTTCCAGCATGCGGGTACAAAACGGATAGTAAGCCTGACCCAACTCGGTCAACGCCACTTTTCGCGTAGTGCGCTGCAGCAGTTTGATGCCGAGTCGCACTTCCAGCCGCGCGATTTCGCGACTGACATGGGATTTAGAGACGCCTAAGGTTCGCGCGGCTTCACTGAAACTTTGCCGCTCAACGACGCGCGCAAACAGCATCATGGCGGTGAGATTGTCGCTGTTGTCCATGTTCTCTGATGAGTAACAAACTGAGAACAGCAGCTTAAAAGTAAAAGCAGCAATAAGCATCGAATTTAATCAGCGCACATTGCGGAGCGGCGTAATTTATCGTGTAACGCCTTCGCGATTCACTGCGCAATAAATTGCGCCGCTACGTCTCCAGTGCGAGCTAATCTTAGCGTCATCGATCAACTGGCCACCGCTAAGGGGAACAATAAGCGTTCCTGTTCAACGCGGCGCTGGCGGCGTAACTGGCCCGGCGTGACGCTGAAATAGTTTTTGAATGTACGTGTATAGGCCTGCTGGGTATCAAACCCGTAGCTCATCGCCACCTGCAGAATCGCTTCATCGCTGTTGATCAGCGTGAGCGCGGACTCAGTCAACCGGCGCTGACGGATGTACTCTGCCAGAGAAAAACCGGTGTGCTGACGGAACAGACGTTGCAGATGCCAGCGGGAGTATCCCGAGCGGCGTGCTACTTCATCCAGATGCAAATCGTGCCCTAAGTTGTCTTCAATCCAGTCCAGCAAACTACGGATAAATTCGCGCTGATTCATGGGAACCTCCTGCTTCGACAATATGTCCAGTGCAGTCACTGTAGCGCGCTAAATTTATCCCTTAATTAGCAGAAAATTAGCGCAGAATTAGCAAGGGGGAAAGTGGGTGCTCCGCCTAAATAAGTTCAGCGGCAGAAAGGCAGCAAGAGCGTGAATCCTCAGAGGCTTGCATAAGTCAGTGAGGGGGTGAACGCTCGCAGCTCACGCCTCTGCAGCGGGAAGTATGACGGAGGGTAATTCTGGCCTAATTATCTGGCGCTACACTGCGTCCATCAGTTTGGGAGAACTCTATGCGTGTGCTGCTGGTAGAAGATGATGAAATGATTGGCGCCAACTTGCAGCAGGCGCTGGAAGCGGCGGGCTGGTCGGTGGACTGGGTGCGCGATGGCGTATTTGCCACCAACGCCTGGGCCGAAGGCGGTTATACCTGCGTGCTGCTCGATCTCGGTTTACCGCGGGAAGACGGTATTCACGTATTGAAGCGTGCGCGTACGCGTGGCGATATAACGCCCGTGCTGGTGCTGACTGCGCGTGACACAGTGCAACAACGCATTCAGGGACTCGACAGCGGCGCCGATGACTATTTGCTTAAACCCTTTGATCTGCAAGAGGTACTGGCGCGCATGCGTGCAATCACCCGACGTCGTCACGGAGCGGCGGATTCCCTGTTAGGCAGTGGCGATGTGCAGCTGGATATGATGACGCGCGAAGTGCTGTACAAAGGCCAACGCGAACAGCTGACTGCACGCGAATATGCCCTGCTCTACGCTCTGCTGGAGCGCCCTGGTGCCATCCTGTCACGCGAACAATTAGAGAACCGCATTTACGGCTGGGGTGAAGAAGTCACCAGCAACGCCGTTGATGTGCTAATCCACGGCATGCGCCGCAAGCTCGATAACGAAGTGATTCGCAACGTGCGCGGTTTGGGCTGGCGAGTACCGGCAATATGAAACCTTTCACTTTTATGCGCTCCCTGCGTAACAAACTGCTCGCCACGCTGGTGCTGCTGCACCTGGCGATGATCGGCGGCGTCACCTGGTATTTCTACCATTGTTATGGCGACATGATGGGCACCATGAAGGACGATCAGCTCGCCAAGATTGCTGATGCCTGGTCCTCCAGCCAGCGCATGCCTGCGCTGATGCCAATGGTGATGCAGCAAGAAAAGCTGAAGAGCACCTACATCGTTCAGCTGTGGGACACCAACAATCATCTGCGCGCCAGCTCATGGCCTGCTTTACAGGCGCCGCTGCAGGCAAAAAAAGGCTGGTCCGATTTAAAAGTTGGCGACTGTGGCGATGACTGTGACTGGCGCGTGTATACCCGTCCCGGCGAACTGGGCAGTGAAATCGGTAATATTCAGGTTTTACACAACATCGGCTACATGAAAAGTTTGATGGTGAAGCGGGTGCTGTCCGCCATCATTCCTTTAATGCTGATGATGCCGCTGTCACTGCTGGTGATCTGGCTGATAGTACGTGCCATCACGCGAGATTTGCGCGTTGCCTCGCGACAGATTGCCGCACAAGAAACATTGCATCCACACTCGGTATCGCCGGATGGCTTACCGGATGAAGTGCTGCCGCTGGTCGCTGCTTATAACTCTCTGCTCGATAAGCTACGGGCAGCCTGGTCATCGCAACGACAGTTCCTTGAAGATGCGGCACATGAACTGCGCACGCCGGTTACCGCCGTCACCTTGCAGCTGGAAAATCTGCGCCAGCATATTCAGCCTGGTGAAGCCAGTCGCCAGTTTGATCAGCTGGAAGCCGGCGTCACGCGGACGCGCCATCTGGTGACGCAGTTGCTGAATATCTCGCGCCAGGAAGATCAGTCAGTGGTGGCCACGGTGGAAACCATCCAGCTCGATGATTTGCTGAAAGAGAGCATCGAGCAGTTGATGGTGGTCGCCGATAAACGCGGCATTGATATCGGTTTTAATGGCACCACGCACTATCGCCTGCACGCCAGCCGTTCCGATTTGCGTAGCCTGTTTGATAACCTCATCGGCAACGCGATGCTGCACACGCCGGAAGGCAGCCTGGTGGATGTGCTGCTGCATCGGGTGGGCAATCACACCGTGGTGGATATCGTCGATAACGGGCCGGGCATGCCGGAGTCCTTTATCGAACGCGCCTTTGATCGCTTCACCCGTTCGCCAGATGTTCAGGCGCAAGGCAGCGGTTTGGGTCTGTCGATTGTGCGCAGCGTAGCGCAGAAGCATCAGATGCAGGTCGCGCTGTCGAACTGCCATAACGCCCAGGGACAAATTTCCGGCCTGCAGGTGCGTGTTACCCTGCCATGATCAACGTGCGCTACTGTGTTGAATAACAAACACGGTAGCGGCACAACGTATTGAGTCTTTTACTCTTCAAACTCGCAATCCCCGATAAATCACACATTTTTCCGCTTCAAATTCCTGGGCGCGATGCACCGGACATTTCTCCGCCATCAAATGCCAAAGGCGCGATGAACCCCGCATTTTCTGCCGCCAATTCCAAAGGCGCGCCGAACCACGCTTTTTCCAACGTCATATTTTAAAGGCGCACGATGAATCGTGCCGCTACGTTCTTTTTCTTCATCTGAGATCTTTGCGGTTGTACGCGACAACGTAAACGGTTGCGGGGTTCCGTTCGCTACACGGCAACTATGTGATCATAGTCACATTTTTAATGAATCAAAATGCAACATTTTTTGACAAACGTGATCAAAATCTATTTCCTATCGCTGTGTTACAGGCACATTACGCACACTTGAAAATTCGGCGAATTAGACCGGTTAAAAAACAACTCACGGCCCATCCCCTGGGATCGCTTTCACTCGATCGCGACGCATCTGCGGCGATCACTAGCATGTGGTTAATAAAATAATGAAATTTAAAGCATTGATAGCAGGGGCCTTACTGGCCAGCAGCTGGACCGGCGCGGCACAAGCGGCAGACAGCGATCCGCAGTATCTTTCAGACTGGTGGCATCAGAGCGTTAACGTGGTGGGCAGTACACACACCCGTTTCGGACCACAGTTCAACAATGACGTGTATCTCGAATACGAAGCCTTTGCTAAAAAAGACTGGTTCGATTTTTACGGCTATGCGGATTTAACCAACTTCTTCGGCGTGGGTAACAGCAACGCGAACGGCATTTTCGACCACGGTTCGCCGTTGTTCATGGAAATTGAGCCACGTTTCTCTATCGATAAACTGACCGGCACCAGCCTGGCGTTTGGTCCGTTTAAAGAGTGGTATTTCGCGAACAACTATATTTATGACATGGGCCGCAACGCTTCACAGCGTCAGAACACCTGGTACATGGGTCTGGGTACCGACATCGATACCCACAGCGATATCGGTCTGTCATTGAACGTTTATGCCAAATACCAGTGGCAGAACTACGGTGCAGCGAACGAAAACAGCTGGGATGGTTATCGCTTCAAAGTGAAATACTTTGTGCCGATTACCGATCTGTGGGGCGGCAAGCTGAGCTACATCGGCTTCACCAACTTCGACTGGGGTTCAGACCTGCGCGATGAGACCGGTCCATCACGTACCAGCAATTCGATCGCGTCCAGCCACATTCTGTCGCTGAACTACGATCACTGGCACGTTTCTACCGTGGCACGTTATTTCCACAATGGCGGTCAGTGGGCGGATGGGCAGGAGCTGAACTTCGGCAACGGTCCGTTTGAAGTGAAATCGACGGGCTGGGGTTACTATCTGGTTGTGGGTTACAACTTCTAATTCGTATGAATACAAGGGTCGCCATCACTGGCGACCCTTGTAAGGTACGCATTTATGCGTACCTGGTCACAAACTGTTCCGGTTTAACTCTGCGGCATGTCCGCACTCACCATCCAGGGCACGCCAAACTTATCGGTTAACATGCCGAAACCGTGCGCCCAGAATGTCGGCTCCCACGCTTTCGTCACCTCTCCGCCTGCGGATAAAGCATCAAACCAACGTTTTCCTTGCGCTTCATCGAGTGTCGATAAACATACGGAAAAGCCGGCGTAGTTTGCCTGCTGTGCGCCATCGCTCATCATCAATTCACCCTGACCGATGCGCAGCTGGGCATGCATGATTTGTTCTGGCGAGAAGGTCACGCCAGAGGGGCAGCCCTCATCCTCAACAGGGGTTTCATCCGGCATGTCACCGAAGGTCATTTTAAACAGTAGTTCGCCGTCAGTGGCCGCAAGATAAAAGGCGATCGCCTCTTCACAGCGGCCGTTGTAAAACAAATAAGGTGTAATTTGCATGGTCGGTTCTCCTTAACGTAAACGTACGGAGCGAGTGTAATGCGCAATTTTTAAAAAGCTGCGAGCCAAACCGCACTCTTAACTTTGCTGACAATCCAGGACACAATCTTACTTTTGTTGACAATAGCGGCGGAACAGCTGGGCCATATAAGCGCTCATTGGGGTCAGCGCGGTGTCTTTCCGCTGGATCAAATAGAAGGTGGCTTTTGGTAACGGATCGTCAAGATCGAGGGCAATAAGTTGCCCACCGTGCGTCGGATCCTCAATGACATCGCGCGAGATGATGCTGACAAAATCACTCTTTGCCACCAGGCTGGTGCAGGCCATAAAGGTTTCGCAGGTCACCACGATCTTCGGTGCCATACCGCGTTCACCAAACAGATCGTGCAGCAACCGATAGTAACTACCCTGCGGCGTCGGCATCGTCCAGTCACAGTGCTGCAACTCATTCAGTGAGCGGGCATGCGCCATCGGATGGCCTTTTCGCATCACCACCTGATAGTCACGCTCCATTAGCCGCTCAAAAATCAGCTCCTGATCCAGATGATGTTGATCGTAGGTATTAACGGTGAAATCCAGGGCGCCCTGACGCAGTTCATGCACCATCGACACCAGCTGCCCCTCAACGATACGCACCTTCACCAGCGGGTATTCACGATGAAACTGGGTGATGACCTGAGGCATGATGGTGCGCGCAATACTGCCTCCCACGCCGATATTTACCCTTCCCCCCGCCAACCCCAATCGCTGCTGAATATCCTCCTGCGCCACGCGCAATTCTTCCAGCACCAGACTGGCATGACGAAAAAAGTTATCACCGATATCCGTTAGCGTGACGCCCTGCTGACGACGTTCGAACAAACGTGCGCCAAGCGCCAGCTCCAGTTCCTGAATCGCTTTGGTCAGCGCAGGCTGTGAAAGTCCCGATAAGCGGCTGGCAGCGCGAATACTGCCCTGGCGGGCCACATCGACAAAGGCGCGCAGTTGATGAAGTTTGAGGTTGGCAGGCATGATTTTTGTGATAACCGTTGTTTATCAGTGACAAGATATTCGCATCTTATGCGCACCAATACCATTGTGTAGATTCGGGATAATGCATAAAAAACCAACACAAAGGATATGCCGATGAAAACCCTCTCCGACCTCGTCAACGCGCGGATTCCACAGATGCAAAGCTGGCGTCGCGATCTGCACCATTTTGCCGAATCGGGCTGGCTGGAGTTCCGTACTGCAACGATAGTGGCCGAAGAGCTGCATCGTCTTGGTTATCAGCTCAAGCTCGGCCGCGACGTGATCGATGCCGATGCGCGCATGGGCTTACCTTCTGACGAGGTACTGGCACAACAGGAAGCCCGTGCACTGGAGCAAGGCGCACTGCCACAGTGGATCTCGCATTTCTCAGGCGGCTTCTGCGGCGTAGTCGCCACGCTGGAGACCGGTCGTCCCGGCCCGGTGATGGGCTTCCGTGTCGATATGGATGCGCTGGACCAGAACGAAAGCCGTGATGCCGACCACATCCCTACCCGTGAAGGATTTGCCTCCTGCAACTCCGGCATGATGCACGCCTGCGGCCACGACGGCCATACTACTATCGGCCTGGCGCTGGCGGGCGTGTTGATGGAGATGAAAGATCAGCTCAGCGGCACCATTAAGATCATCTTCCAGCCTGCCGAAGAGGGCGTGCGTGGCGCTAAAGCGATGGTGGCCGCAGGCGTGGTGGATGATGTGGATCTGTTTACCGCTATCCATCTCGGCACAGGCGTACCTGCTGGCGAAATCGTTTGCGGCAGCGACAGCTTCCTGGCCACCACCAAACTGGACGTCAATTTCACCGGCGTCGGCGCGCATGCGGGCGGTAAACCAGAAGAGGGTCGTAACGCCTTGCTGGCCGCCGCGCAAGCTACACTGGCGCTGCATAACCTGCCACAACACAGCGGCGGTGTCGCACGCGTCAACGTAGGTGTGCTGCAGGCAGGCTCCGGACGCAACGTGGTACCCGATTATGCCCTGATGAAAGTGGAAACCCGTGGCGTCAGCAATCAGGTTAACGATGACATCTATCAGCAAGCCCTGCGCGTGATTTCCGGCGCAGCGGCGATGTATGGCGTTGAGTACGACATCAAACTAATGGGTGGCGCACGCAGTTGTACCCCAAGCCAGCCGTGGGTCGATTTTATCCACCAGCAGGCCGATGCCATGGGGATTTTCACCTCGGTAGTGGATACCAAAAAGCAGGCGGCGGGTTCGGAAGATGCCACATACATGCTGGAGCGCGTGCAGCAGCGTGGCGGTCAGTCATCCTATGTGATCTTTGGTTGCGATCTGGCGGCAGGCCACCACAACGCGAAGTTCGATTTTGACGAAGCGATTATGGCCACAGCGGTGCAAACCCTCGCGACGCTGGCGCTGAACCAGGCACAGTTTGGAGGTCAGCGATGAGCCATCACGATTTTATCGATCGTTACATCAACGAAAACCAGCCGCGCTTCACCGCCCTTAGCGATGCTATCTGGGATGTACCGGAAACCCGCTTTGAAGAGACGCAATCCGCGGCCATTCTGGCCGATGCGCTGGAGCAGGAAGGCTTTGCCGTCGAGCGTGGCGTCGGCAATATCGACACCGCCTTTATCGCCAGCATCGGCAGTGGAAAACCGGTGATTGCTATCCTCGGTGAGTTTGATGCGCTGGCCGGTTTGAGCCAGCAATCAGGCTGCGCCACACCACAACCACTGGTGGAAAACGGCAACGGGCACGGCTGCGGCCACAACCTGCTGGGCACCGCCGGACTGGCCGCGGCCTTTGCCATCAAGGCATGGTGGGCAGAAAACGGCCAGCGCGGCACGCTACGCTTTTACGGTTGCCCAGGCGAGGAAGGCGGTTCTGGCAAAACCTTTATGGTACGCGAAGGGCTGTTTGATGACGTGGATGCCGCTGTCACCTGGCATCCTGAAGGCTTTAGCGGCATGTTCAACCTCAGCACGCTGGCCAACATCCAGGCCGCATTTCACTTCAAAGGCGTGGCCGCGCACGCCGCTAACTCGCCGCATCTGGGACGCAGCGCGCTGGATGCCGTCACCCTGATGAACACCGGTGCCAACTTCCTGCGCGAGCACATCGTGCAGGAAGCGCGTGTGCACTACGCCGTGACTAACACCGGCGGTGTTTCCCCCAATGTGGTGCAAGCCGATGCCGAAGTGCTGTATCTGATCCGCGCGCCAGAACTCGATCAGGCACAGGATATTTATCAGCGGGTGATCAATATCGCCAAAGGCGCGGCCCTGATGACCGACACCACCATGACGGTGCGCTTCGATAAAGCCTGCTCCAACTATGTGCCGAATCGCGCGCTGGAAGCGGTGATGGAGCGCAACTTGCATCAGTTTGGCTTGCCCGAGTACAGCGCGGAGGAGCAGCAGTTCGCCGCCGAGATTCGTGCCACGCTAACAAAGGACGATCTGCGCAATGCGCGTTTGAACGCAGCGCGCACCGGCGGTGAAGCAGGCGTGGCATGGACCGAGGCGCTGGGCGACAAAATTTTGATGGATGAAGTGGCACCGTATGCCATAACGCGCGAGCTGCTGTATGGCTCAACCGATGTCGGCGATGTGAGTTGGGTGACGCCAACCGCGCAGTGCTTTGCGCCTTGCTTCGCCTTTGGTACCCCGCTGCACACCTGGCAACTGGTGGCGCAGGGCCGCACTTCGCTGGGCCACAAAGGCATGTGTCTGGCCGCCAAAGTGATGGGCGCCACCGCGCTGACCTTGTTGCAGGATGAAGAAGCACTGGCGCGCTGCCGCGAAGAGTTCCAGCGCGTGCGCCGCGAACAGCCCTACAGCTGCCCGATTCCGGCAGATGTGACGCCATCAAAATTATAAAAGCCTTAGCGGCATAAAAGATTCAATCCGGCGCAAACCCGGATGCAGTAACCAAAAAAATAAAAACTAAAGCCCGTCATACTTCGAGTCGCCTCAGCGGCTTGAAGTATGACGGGCGCAAATACAACAGACATGACGAGGAATAACCGATGGAAGTGACCACGGAGAACCGCAGCCCAGGGAAGCTGTTTAGCTGGATTGAGCGGGTCGGCAACAAAGTGCCCAACCCGTTCTTACTGTTTGTCTATTTGATCGTGGTATTGATGGTCGCCACCGCGATTATCAGCTACTTCGATCTGGCAGTGAAAAATCCCACCAATGGCGAACTGGTGCGGGTCAACAACCTGCTGAGCGTGGCCGGGATTCAATGGATTCTGCCTAACATCATCAAAAACTTCAGCGGCTTCACGCCACTGGGGTCAATTCTGGCGCTGGTGATTGGTGCGGGTTTAGCAGAGAAAGTCGGCCTGCTGCAATCGCTGATGGTGAAGATGGCCTCACGCGTCAGCCGCCGCTACGCCAGCTATATGGTGCTGTTTATCGCCTTCTTCAGCCATATCTCATCGGATGCCGCACTGGTGGTGATGCCACCGCTGGGCGCGCTGATCTTCCTCGCCGTGGGTCGTCATCCGGTGGCGGGTTTACTGGCGGCTATCGCGGGTGTCGCTTCCGGCTTTACCGCCAACCTGCTGATCGTTACCACCGACGTGCTGCTCTCCGGCATCAGTACCGAAGCCGCGAAAGCGGTGAGCGATACCGTGCACGTGAGTGTGATCGATAACTGGTTCTTTATGGCCAGCTCGGTGATTGTGCTGACGATTGCCGGTGCCATCCTTACTGATAAGTTTGTCGAGCCGCGTCTTCCTGCGTGGAACGGCGGCAACAACGATCGCCTGCCGCCGCTGACCGCGCTGGAGAACCGGGGCCTGCGGGCTGCGGGCATTGCCGCGCTGGTGTTTATCGCCCTGATGGCCCTGCTGGTGGTGCCAGAACATGCCCCCCTGCGTAACCCGAAAACCGGCGGCATCATTCCTTCGCCGTTTATTCAGGGCATTGTGCCGATCATCATCCTGTTCTTCTTTGTGGTGGCAATTGCTTACGGCGCCGTGACGAAGCAGATTCGTCGGGCCGATGACATCCCGCAGCTGCTGGTCGATCCGATGAAGAGCATGGCGGGCTTTATTGTGATGGTGTTCCCGCTGTCGCAGTTTGTCGCCTTCTTTAACTGGAGCAATATGGGCAAATTCATGGCGATCGGTCTGACCGATATGCTGGAAAGTGCCGGCATCAGTGGCGCGCCCGCGTTCCTCGGTTTGATGTTCCTGTCGGCATTCTTGTGCATGTTTATTGCCAGCGGCTCAGCCATCTGGTCGATTCTGGCGCCAGTGTTCGTGCCGATGTTTATGCTGCTCGGATTCCATCCGGCCTTCGCGCAGATGATTTTCCGTATCGCGGATTCTGCCGTATTGCCCCTCGCGCCGATGTCACCGTTTCTGCCTCTGTTCCTCGGATTCCTGCAGCGATACCAAAAAGATGCGCAACTTGGCACCTATTATGTGCTGATCTTCCCGTATCCGGTGGTGTTCTTTATCAGCTGGATCATCCTGCTGCTGGCATGGTACGCACTGGGTTTACCGATTGGACCGGGCGTTTACCCCAGCCTGCATTAATCGCATCGCCATGGACGGCGATCACACTTCTGTGAACTGCAACGTAGATTGCGAAAATGTCACCGTTGCCCCTCTCGGCAACCCGCGATGAATTGATTATCCTGCTATTCCTTCGCTTGCTAACGGTTAATTATTTTTAAAACCCATAAAACCGTGCGAGTTCTGCAAACACCGAGGTTTATCCAATAATGACAACAATCACTTCGACAGGGATGGCGAACGATCACATCGCAGCGGATCGCCGCACCTTAGCCGGGCGCATCGATGCACTGCCCTCATCCGCAGGCTTATGGCGTTTTATTACGCTGCTGGCGCTGGGCGGTTTTTTTGAGCTCTACGATCTGTTTGAAACCGGCTATATCAGTTCTGGTCTACTGGCTGCTGGCGTGTTTCATACCGGCTCGGAAGGGGTCTTCGGCATTGCTGACCAGGCCGCCTTTGCTTCTGCCACTTTCCTCGGCCTGTTTGTCGGTGCCAGCCTGCTGGCTCCCTATGCCGACCGCTTTGGTCGTCGTCTGACCTTTATGTGCGCACTGGCATGGTATGGCGTGTTCTCGCTGTTGATGGCCTTCCAGCAGAGCGCCGAAATGATCATCCTGTTCCGCTTCCTGGTCGGTATCGGCCTCGGTGTTGAGCTGGTGACCATTGATACCTATCTGTCCGAATGGGTGCCTGCTCATCTGCGCAGCCGCGCTTTTGCCTACTCTTTCTTTATCCAGTTCCTGTCGGTACCCGCGGTGGCGCTGATGTCATGGTGGCTGGTACCGCAAACTATTCTCAGCCTTGAAGGCTGGCGCTGGGTGGTGATCGCCGGTGCGGTTTGCTCGCTGGTGATCTGGCTGATTCGTAAAAACCTGCCGGAATCGGCGCGCTGGCTGGCGCAGCAGGGCCGTCATCAGGAAGCGCATAAGGTGCTGAGTGAGATGGAAAAACGCTGCGGGATTGCGCCGGGCGAAGATTTCTCTGACAGCGATGCCGCAGCAGCGTTGCCAAAAAAAGGTCGCTTCAGCGAGATTTGGTCCCCCGCTTACCGCAAGCGTACGCTGATGCTGGTAGTGATGAACTTCTTCCAGGCAATTGGCTTCTTCGGCTTCGGTAACTGGCTGCCTGCACTGCTGTCCGGCAAAGGCGCAACGGTGACCCACAGCCTGCTGTATGCGTTCTTTATCACCCTGGCTTATCCGCTCGGCTCACTGATTTGCAGTCGCTACGCCGATAAGCTCGAGAACAAATGGCAGATCGTTTTCTCCTCCCTGATGACCGTGGTATTCGGCACGCTGTTCGCGCTGGCAACCAATCCGGTGCTGATGATCATCTGTGGCTTCCTGATCACCTACAGCAACGCGTGGCTGACCTTTAGCTACCACGCCTATCAGACCGAGATTTTCCCGACGCATATTCGCGCGCGTGCGGTCGGCTTCTGCTACTCCTTTAGCCGCCTGTCCACGGTGTTCAGCAGCATTTTGATCGGCATTATTTTGCAGTACGCCGGCAGCCAGGGCGTGATCGTCTTTATCGTGCTGAGCATGCTGATGGTGATGCTGTCAGTGGGGATTTACGGTCCGAAAACACGCGGGCTGGATTTGGAGAATATTTAACAAGACGTAAGGAGTCTTGATATCCAGCGGTAAGTAACGGGTGATAACGCAGTCTGGAGCCGCTTAGGGTCTGGCGTTTTGTAAAAAGGCCGCCAATGATGAAAATGGCGGCCCTATCTGGTTAAAGCGGTACGCAAATTTGCGCCCCGCTTTATGTCACTTTACTGCCCTTCCAGCACCTTAATGTCCGCGCTGCCCTGCTTCGACTCGACCGCCTCATCCTTGCGTAGCTTCGCCACATCCTTCGCCGTCACCGTCGACTTCACGCCATTACCCCAGCTGCCACGGATAAAGTTCACCACATCTGCCACCTGGTTGTCGTTCAGACGCCAACCGAATGCCGGCATGGTGATGGCTGACGGAGCGCCCTGCACGCCAGGCAAGGTGCCGCCCACCAATACGATGTGTATCAGCGAGGTCGGGTCCTCCGCCATGACGACCGGATTGCCGCGCAGTGCCGGGTAGAAACGTTGATAACCGCTGCCGTCGGTCTTATGACAGGCCGCACAGCTATCGACATACACCGAAGCACCTGGCTGGCTGTCATCGCCCTTCCACAACGCTTTGGCGACCGCATCATCCTGCGTGAACACCGTCTGGCTGGCATCCTTCGCACCCAGCGACTTCAGATATTTAGCAATCGCGCTGATATCTTCATCGTTGAGATACTGCAGGCTGTGCTGCACCACATCGGTCATGCCACCAAATACGGCGGTGTGATCGTTGCGGCCAAAGCGCAGGAACTGCTTCAGATCGTCTTCGCTCCAGCGGCCTAACCCATCACGGTTGTCACCGCGCAGATTGCTGGCGGTCCAGCCATCAATCGGTGCGCTACTGCCTGACAGGTAATCATTGCCTTCGCCGTTGGTCAGCGCTTTTTCCTGCATGGTGATGCTACGCGGTGTATGGCAGGCACCGCAGTGACCCAGACCTTCCACCAGATAGCGACCGCGCGCCAGCGCCGGATCTTCCTGCGCGGCGGGCTGGAACGCTTTCACGTCTGGCGCGAAGATGCCACGCCAGATGGAGAGCGGCCAGCGCATCGACAACGGCCAGGGAATGTCGCTGTCTTTGTTAGCCTGCGCCACCGGCTGTACGCCATGCATAAAGTAGGCATACAGCGCCTGCATGTCTTCATCGCTGACTACCGCGTAGGACGGATATGGCATCGCCGGATAGAGCGTCTCGCCATTTTTCGCCACGCCATGACGCACCGCTTTCTGGAAATCGTCGTAGCTGTAGTCACCAATACCGGTGGTTTTATCCGGGGTGATGTTAGTGGAGTAAATGGTGCCAATTGGTGTCGCCATCGGCAATCCACCGGCAAACGGCTTGCCGCCCTCGGTGCTATGGCAGGCTACGCAGTCACCCGCGCGTGCCAGATACTCACCGCGCTTCACCAGAGCGTCCGAACCTGCTTCGTCCGCCACTGCGGCGAACGTCATCGTGCCCAGAAACAGGGCCAAAATGCTTTTGATCATCGCCGTGTTCCTTATGCCTGAACCAGGGGGCCGGGGTTCTTCAGATACTGTTCGCGGATAGCTTTCGCTGACCAATAGCTCAGCGCCGCCACCATGCCGGTTGGGTTATAGCCGAGGCCCTGCGGGAACGCAGAGGCACCTGGCACAAACACGTTAGGCACATCCCAGCTCTGCAGATAACGGTTCACCGCACTGGTTTTCGGATCTTCACCCATGATCGCACCGCCGCTCATATGCGTGGTCTGGTACACGGTGGTATCGAAGTGCGTGCCTGGTCCTTTGGCGCCGCCGATGATCATTTTCGGGTTCATCGCTTCGGTGATCTTGCGCATCTTGCCGACCATAAACTGCGCCATCTTGATGTCGTTGTCCTGCCAGTCAAAGGTCATGCGCAGCAGCGGCTGGCCATAGACATCTTTGTAGTTCGGATCGAGATCGAGATAGTTGGCGCGATACGACTGGTGCGCGCCGTGCGCATCCATCGAAATATGATGGTTATAGGTATCAGCCACAGCGGCTTTCCACTGGCTGCCCCAGTTTGGCGTGCCTTTCGGCGTCGGCAAACCGGAGATCGGTTTGGTACCCGCCTGGTTCACCCAGAACGGGGAGCCGCCAACAAAACCATGTGGGCCGTGGTCGAAGTTGTCTGCGTTGAAGTCATCCACTGCCACGCCCGCACCGCCCGCACCAATAAACGGGTTGGTGGTGGTGTTTTTGTCGAACAGCGCTTTCAGGGTCGAGATGTTCTGATAGGCGAAGTTACGACCCACCACACCTTCGTTGCTGATCGGGTTGTACGGTTTGCCGATGCCTGACAGCAGCATCAGATGCACGTTGTGGAACTGGAACGCAGACAGGATCACCAGATCCGCTGGCTGCACCACTTCACGCCCCTGACCATCCAGATAGGTCACGCCGGTGGCGCGCTTCTTGTCATCGGTCAGATTGACGCGCAGCACGTAGGAGTTGTTACGCAGTTCGAACTTCGGCTCCTGACGCAGCGCGGGCAGAATATTCACGTTCGGAGAAGCTTTGGAGTACATGTAGCAGGCATAACCGCTGCAGTAACCGCAGAAGTTGCACGGCCCCATCTGCGCACCATAGGTGTTGGTGTACGGGCCAGAGGTGTTGGCTGACGGCATATCATAGGGATGATAACCCACTGATTCAGCAGCCTGGGCAAACAGCTGTGCCGAGTAAGTACGCTTCTGCGCAGGCAGTGGGAAAGCACTGGAACGATCCGGCGCGTAAGGGTTACCCCCTTTCTCTTTGCCCTGCAGCTGGCCTTTGATCGACCAGGCGCTGCCGGATGTACCAAATACTTTCTCAGCCTGATCAAAGAACGGCTCCAGCTCATCATAGCTGACGCCGAAATCCTGGATGGTCATGCCTTCCGGGATGAAGTTTTTGCCGTAGCGCTGCTCGTAATGGCTGCGCAGGTTCAGCTCCACCGGATCGACACGGAAATGCACGCCTGACCAGTGCAGACCTGCACCGCCGGTGCCGGTGCCCGGCAAAAACGCCGCCAGCTGACGATACGGCACCGCAGTTTGCGAGGCATCGTGACGGATGGTCACGGTGCTTTTCGACAGATCCTGGAACAACTTTTTACGGATGTTATAGGTCAGTTCATCAATCGACTGCGGATAAGATCCATCAGGATAGGTATCACGATGTGGACCGCGCTCCAGCGCCACCACCGTCAGACCGGCTTCGGTCAGCTCTTTCGCCATGATGGCTCCGGCCCAGCCGAAACCCACCACCACCGCGTCTACTTTTTTCAATTCATTTGCCACGGTTACGCCCTCTCTCCGCGAATATCCACTGACGGGAACGGATAACGTTCCCCGCGCTCCACCCAATCCATAAAGTCGGCACGTGCGCCAGGGAAGCCAATCAGCTTCCAGCCCACCATGCCCTGATTTCCACCGTGGATCGGATCGCTGAAGTAACCCTCGCGGGTGTTCTGCAGCAGGAAGGAGAAGAAGGTTTTGCTATTGAGCTGCGGGAACTGAGCCTCACCGCTCTCAAACGTGGTCAGCAGAGCGTCCTGCTGTTCGCCGGTTAGCTCAGCGAACACTTTGCCGTGCTGCTTTTTGCTCCAGCCATCGGCATCGGCCAGACCCAGGCGATAAATCTGCTGCGGCACCAGCGGAGACTGATAACCCAGCTCTTTAGGCAGATCGGGATTGAACGGCCCCTGCATATACCAGTTGCTGCCGGTGGCGTACGGCGTGTTCATTTGACGATCGATAAACTCCGGCACACCGGCTTCCAGTGCGCCAGGACCGCGTTCATCATTGGGGATCAGGCGCGCCACTGCCGCAGTGATAAAGGCGAACTCTTCCGCCGTGAACCAGCTTGGCTGATAAGCGCGTGCTTGTTGAGGTGCGACGGGTTGCTCTGCTGCTCCTGCGGCCATCGGCACCACTAACGCGCCCATTGCCGAACCGCCAACGGCCATCGCTGGCGCCAGGGTGATGGTTCTCAGCAGAAAATCCCTGCGACTGTGACCATTTTTTTGTTCTGACATGACATTGCCTCATTACCACATGAATGCGGTATGAAAGTTAACTCGTTGCGTTGTATTGTTTTTTTAGTTGTGGCTTAAGGGATACAGCGTCACTGTTACCGGTAACAGTGCACATAGTGTAACACCACAACTGTTATTAATTTAGTTTCTCGAAACAAATGCGCACAAAATACTTAACAAGTCATGGTGTCGCTTTACATCGCAGCAGCGATGCTGTCATCGTCAGATACAACCCACAACAGACAAAGCACTGTCTGACGCGGTATAAAAGAGTACACATAACAGCGGAGTGCCTATGTTTAAGTCCTATTTTCCGCGGCCAGCGCTGTTTTTCAGCTCGGCCGCGATTTGGAGTTTGATTGCGATTTTTGCCTGGTTTGGCTTTTTCAATGATTTTCCAGCACGCTGGCCTGCGCTACAGGCCGCAATGCAGCAGCCATTGCCAACCAATGCCAGCCGCTTTATTCATGCGAGCCAACTATGGTTTTATGCCTATTACTGGATCGTCGCAGCGATTTTCGCCCTTGCATGGAAGGTGATCGATAACCATCCGTGGCAGCGCTGGTCAGTGTGGGGTGCAGCATTGATCATCTTTGTCACCTGGTTTGGTGTGCAGGTCGGCGTAGCGGTCAATGCCTGGTATGGTCCATTCTATGACTTGATTCAAAAAGCCTTAACCAAAGCCGGATCGGTGCAGATTGCTGAATTTTACCAGCAGGTTCTTGCCTTTTTAGGTATCGCATTGATTGCGGTGGTGATTGGCGTGATGAACTCATTCTTTATCAGCCACTGGGTGTTCCGCTGGCGCACCGCGATGAACAATTACTACATGCACAACTGGCAGCGCCTGCGCCATGTGGAAGGTGCCGCTCAGCGTGTGCAGGAAGACACCATGCGATTTGCCAGCACGTTGGAAGATTGGGGCGTGAGTTTTATTCAGGCGATCATGACGCTGGTAGCGTTCCTGCCGGTGTTGATCACCCTGTCACATCACGTGAAAGATATCCCGCTGTTGGGCAATATCCCGTATGCGTTGGTGATTGCGGCGGTGCTGTGGTCGGTGTTTGGTACCGGACTGCTGGCAATCGTCGGGATTAAGCTGCCAGGGCTGGAGTTCCGCAATCAACGTGTGGAAGCGGCCTATCGTAAAGAGCTGGTGTATGGCGAAGACAACGCCGATCGCGCGTCACCGCCGACGGTAAATGAGCTGTTTAGCCGCGTGCGCTTTAACTATTTCCGTCTCTATTTCCACTATCTCTATTTCAACATCACCCGCATTCTCTATCTGCAGGTCGATAACGTGTTTGGGCTGTTCCTGCTGTTTCCGTCGATTGTTGCCGGGACCATCACACTCGGTTTGCTCAACCAGATTACTAACGTGTTTGACCAGGTGCGCTCATCGTTCCAGTATCTGATCTCCTCCTGGTCAACACTGGTCGAACTGATGTCGATCTACAAACGTCTGCGCAGTTTCGAGCAGATTCTGTCGGATATCCCGCATCAAGAGATGATGCGCGAGTCGGCGGAGTAAGGTTGTTGTAGCGGCGTTATTTATTGCGCATCTGTCAGCGGTTATATCGCTTCAGGTGTGCGCGATAAATCGCGCCGCTACCCTTCTCATCAATCAGCTGCCATCAGCCTGCTAACACCGTAAACACCTTCTCAACCGCATACGCACCCGGATCTTTCACTCCATCCAGACTTTGTTGGTTCAGATAAGCCGAACGTCCCGCTTTGGCACTCTGCATTTTTGCCGTGGCATCCGCGCCTTGCTGAGCGGCTTTCGCCGCAGCGGCCAGTGACTCACCCGCCACTAACGCCTCCAGCGCCGGTTGCAGCGCATCCACTAACGTACGATGCCCCGGCTGCGCGCCACCGTAATGCTTCATGCGCTCCAGACCATGCATTAATGCCTGCGGCAGTGCGCTGCCCTCTTCCAGTTTTTGCCCGGCGCTGGTGAACAGAATCGACATCAGTACGCCGCTTGAACCGCCCATCACCGTCGCCAGTTGCTCACCGATCAGCGCCATTAAGGTCGGCAACTCATCCAGCGGCAACTGCTTGTCACGCAGGCCGCGTTGAATCTTCTTCGCACCCGCAGCAAAGGTTGAGCCGGTATCGCCGTCGCCGACTTTGGCATCCAGCGCATTGAGTTCGCTTTCCAGATCGATCAACGTCTGCGTCACGCGCTCGACATGTTTTGCCACTTCAGCGTTGTCGGACGAATCGAAATCCAGCACGCTGCCGACTTTTTCCGCGCTCTGCAAACTGATCGGTGCAAAATCATAGACCGGTACCCAGCCCAGCACCTGCACCGGCGCATTGAGTGCCTCAAGGAAGGGTTCCTCCAGCGCCAGCAATGACAGCGAGAAGCCTTTCATATCTAAAGCGCTGACCAGGGTTGCCGGACCGATAAGGTGGGTAACCCGCGCCGCCAGTGGCGATTGCAATACTTCGCGCGTCAACACCGCCAGCTCCAGCTGGGAGAAGCCGCCGAGGTTGTTGATCAACAGCAGCGCCTGTTTGCCGTCTGGCAGCGACTGCGCCAGCTTATCGGTCATAATACTGCTGATTTTTCGACTGTTTTGGGTATCCAGTGTCACCACGCCCGGTTCGCCGTGGATGCCCATGCCCAGCTCGCTGTGGCCCGCTTCGACACGTTCATCACGCTTTTCGCCCGGGATATGGCAGGTCGCAAACGCCAGCCCAATCGATGAGGTGGCGTCGATGGCACGCTGCGCCAGCGCTTTGACTTCATCCAGCGATTGCCCCTGCTCGGCGGCAAAACCGGCGATCTTATGCACCAGCACGGTTCCAGCGATGCCGCGCGGCTGAGGATTTTCGGGCAGTGCAATATCGTCCTGCACCATCACCAACTCGACGTTGTAGCCGAGATTTTTCGCTTTCTCCGCCGCCAGCCCGAAGTTCAACCGGTCGCCGGTGTAGTTCTTCACAATCAGCAGACAACCTGCATCGCCCGTGACATTGATGATGGCATTGAGCACCGCATCGACGCTCGGTGAGGCAAAGATATCGCCGCATACCGCCGCCGTGAGCATGCCTTTGCCGACAAAACCGGCGTGCGCCGGTTCATGGCCCGATCCGCCGCCGGAGATCAGCGCCACTTTGCTCTTATCCCAATCTGTGCGCACCACCACGCGGATCTCATCACCGAGATCGAGGCGGCTCAGGTTATGCCAGGGCGTGCTCAGCAAAACCCCTTCGATGGCTTCGTTCACCAGATCGTTTTTCTCATGCATAAAAAACTGGCTCATTGCTTCCTCTCCATTGGTGTTGTCGAGGTAAAAGGTAGCGTATATCGCGGGGCGAGCGGGGAAGGAAAGTGCGGAAATGCAAAGGGCGGCACACGCCGCCCTTGAGTTTCAGATAACTGCCGCTTACAGCGCGATGCGCAGGACGCTATCCGGGTTTTTTGGTGGCTCTTTACGCGTGCCCGGCTGCTTGATGCTGACAAACAGCACTTTACCGTCTGCTGACAGCGCCAGGCTGTTTGGCAGGCCCGGTGCTTTCACCGTGCGCTTCACTTTATAAGAGCTGGCGTCGATGATGCTGATCTCGCCGGCTTTACGGTGCGTCACATACAGCTCGTTGCGGTCGGCATTGAACAGCACCGCCAGCGATTCTGGCACATCAATCTTATGAATCACCTGCTGAGTGCGGGAATCCAGCACCAGCACCTGAGGCTGTTTAGAGTCGCTCAGGAAGATGCGATGGCCCTGGGTATCCAGCGCGATATTCAGGAAGAAGTGGTCTTTGTCACCATCGATTTTCTGACGTTTTTCAATCGCGTTCAGGCGCGTATTGATGGTCACCAGTTCGCCATCGGCGTTGGTTACGTACAACTTCTGTGCCGCAGAATCGATGGCCAGGCCGGTGCCCATTTTACCGGTGTTCGGTACGGTGCTAACCAGCTTCAGGGTTTTGCCATCCACAACCCACACCACGCTCTGCTCACCGAGGCCGGTGACATACACGCGGTCGGTGGCCGCATCCGCAACCACTTCACGCGGCTGCAGTGGACGGACGGTTTCGCTGCGCTGACGCGCATCCAGCACCAGCGAGTTCAGTACTTTACCGCTGCTGGCATCGACCGAGGTCAGTGCCGCATCGCGTGTATTACCAAAGAACAGCGTGTTGGTTTTCTGGTTGATGGCGGCGCCAAAGGTCGGCAGATCGGTATTGATGGTCTGCTTCACCGACAGATCCTGCGGATCGAGACGATAAACGGTGCCGCCTTTGGTGCTGGCGTTTTGCGCCGTGGCGAGGAACAGCGCGTTATCGCTGTTGCTGAACGCCAGTTCGTAAGCCCCTTTGGAAATCACCTGGTTCAGCGGCTGAGACTCCGCTGCCAGTACCGCAGCGGAAGATAACAGCGCCGTTGCCAGCAGCAATGGACGTAACGCCCATGTTGTTTTAATCGCTTTCATAACTTCTCCATAGCAAATCCACCGCCTCATGGCAGTGAAGTGAAAGCCCGACAATGCAACCAATTTCAGAATGACAGCCCGAGGTGAGCCGACGAAGGATGTTAGTTTTTGAGAATAGTAATCATTTAGGTAGGAAAGTAACAGAATTTTATGCAGTTACCAACGCCGCCAGGGCACCCTAAGGCACCCTGTCAGCACAGATCGTTAACGCAGACTTATTTGGTCAACTCGGCAGTCATGTGCACGCCGTTGTTGAAATTGGCTTCAGTCACTTTATAGGAAGCACCAGCTTTATGCGCCTGAGCAGCGATTTGCGCTTCTGCACCATCCAGTGTTGAAGCACATGCGGTGACGCTTTGCGCGAAGCTGGCGAATGGCAGAGCAGAGAGAGCGATAACAGCAGCAAAAGTTTTGATAGATTTCATGGTCAATTCCTCAATGATTTTTTATCGAATAAGGCGTCATCGCCTTGCTGAGATAAATAATAGGCGTGAATTCGATCACAAAAAAGCAGAGAGATTTGCCGTAGTTATTCGATTAATTTGAATATAAAAAGCACATTTGGATTAACCTGTGTGCAAAGGGTTAAAAAACTGGGTTTTTAGAGTGGTGCAGGATTTATGTCTGAAACAGCTGCTTTTCAATCTGTCACCGTTCATGGCTTGAGGCAGGCATTTCAAAGAGATTGCTAACAATACGCACAAGTGTTCAGAAGCAGGCTGGGGCCGCTTTGGGACAGGCAATCCGCAGCGCCGAACAGAATGAGTCTGCCAGGATAGCCCGCAGGACGCGGGCAGAAGGCGGGGCGGCACAGGGATGTGCCATCCCCCGCCGTTCCGTCAGGCAGACGAATGACGTGAGGGCACCGCGTAGCGGCGCGAGGACGCCAGTCCCAAAGCGGCCCCAGCCTGCGTGATCACGCGTGACTAAACACCGGTGCCGCAGGTAAATTAACCGTGATGACGAACGCGGGTAAAGATAGTGATGGCCGCCAGCAGCATCAGCACGCCGCTGGCGAGGAACACACCGCCCGCGCCGTTGAGATCAAACATCCAGCCACCGGCCGCAGCACCTGCGGTGATCGCCAACTGAATCGTCGCCACCAGCAAACCGCCGCCGGATTCCGCATCATCCGGCACCGCACGGGAGATCCACGTTGACCAGCCGGTCGGCATCGAACCGAATGCCAGGCCCCACACCGCCACGCCGGCACCGACCAGCCACGGCAGATTGCCAAAACTCACCAGCACCACCGCCGTCACACTCATTACCAGCGCCATGCCGGTCAGCGTCAGCGACACGCTGCGCGTCACCAGGTAACCCGCCAGTGAGGTGCCGAAGAAGTTCGCCACGCCAAACGCCAGCAGCACCAGCGACAGCTGATTGATATTGAGCTGCGCGCTGCTTTCCAGGAACGGACGCAGATAGGTAAAGAAGGCAAAGTGTCCGGTGAACATCATGATCACCGCCAGCATGCCCCAGCGCATCAGGCCGTTACGCAGCAGATCCAGCACGCCGCCGCTGCGCGCTTTATTCTCTGGCGGCATCGCAGGCAGTGTGAAGAACTGCCAGAACAACGCCAGCACGCCCAATGCACCGGTCAGCAGAAAGATATTACGCCAGCCAATAATGCCGCCGAGATAACTGCCCAACGGTGCGGCAATGATGGTCGCCAGCGAAATGCCGCTAAACACTATCGACAGCGCCTTCGGCACCTGATCGCTGGGCACCAGCCGCATGGTAATCGCAGTGGAAAGCGTCCAGAAACCGCCAATCGCCATGCCGAGCAGCACGCGCGCCAGCAGGATCATTGGCAGATTCTCTGCAAATGCCACCAGCAGCGCCGAGGCAATCAGCAGCAGCGTAAAGGCCAGCATCACGACGCGACGATCGAGACGACGCGTAAGGTTGCCGACCACCAGACTGGTGAGCAATGCCACCAGCGCAGTCACGGTCACCGTTTGGCCCGCTTGCCCTTCGCTCACCTGCAGCGAGTCGGCAATCGGTGTCAGCAAGCTCACCGGCAGAAATTCGGCAGTGATCAGGCCGAACACGCCAAACGCCATGGCAAACACCGCGCCCCATGCGGGTTTATCCACCGCTATACTTGTTTCGACTACTTCAGTATCCAGACTCATTTGCGATCCCCATCACAAAAATTCAGGTTGTAAGCATAGTGAGATGACGCAAGACGATCTATGATACAAAAACTTTGTTTTTTGATAATTCGTCTGGATTCGTATGAGCCGCTATGAAGATCTGACCAGTGAACTGCTGATGGGCATGCGCCTGTATGGCGTGAAATATCAGCGTATCGCCTTACATAACCCTTTTGGTTTGCAATACGATGACGCGCCGGGCAAAGCACAATTGCACTTTGTTGGCCGTGGATCGTTAATGATCCGCTCAGCGTCTGGCGTGATCTATCCGTTGCAGGCAGGCGATGCGATGCTGATCCCGCACGGCAAAGCGCACGCGTTGATCTCCAGCGAAGACGCCATTTGTGAACCGATTGGCACCTTCAACAGCAAACCGATCTGTGGCAGCGTCTGTGACATCGCTGACAGCAGCGAAGGTTGCCCGGACGACAGCGATGTCATTTTATTTAGCGCCTGCATGGCGTTTGAACTCGGCGGTATGCAGCCGCTGGTACACACCATGCCGGATGTCATGCTGGTGAGTACCTTGCTGGCGCAGTACCCGGAAATCCAGCCGATTCTCGATGCGATGGAGCGTGAAACCCGCGAGCGCAAAGCCGGTTTCGCCGGAATTCTGTCCCGACTGGCGGATGTGGTGGCGGCGCAGATTGTGCGCGGCTGGGTGGAAAACGGCTGCGGCAAAGGCAGTGGATTAGTGCAGGCACTGCGCGATCCGCGTCTTAGCCTGGCGATGGCAGCCATGCATCGTGAGCCGGGCGAAAACTGGACGGTGGAGCGGCTGGCACGCGAATCGGGCAGTTCACGCTCAGTGTTTGCCGCCCGTTTCCAAACGGCTACCGGCATGACGCCGCTGCGCTACCTCACTGAACTGCGCATGCGGCTGGCGGTGGAACGTATCGTCAATGAGGGCGAAGCGGTGGAAAGCGTCGCCTTCCACCTCGGATACGGCTCGCTGGCGGCGTTTAGCCGGGCGTTTAAACGCATTGTCGGCTCACCACCCGGCGCATTTAGGGCAGCGCGCGAGACGCTTTAACGAAACACGCTGATCGCTTCTACCAGGCGATTCGCCTGACGCGTCATGCGCCCGGACGCTTCGGCGCTTTCCGCCACGCGAGCGGCATTCTGGTGCGTGATATCGTCGAGATCTTCCACTGCAGTACTCACTTCACTTAACGCGATGGACTGTTCCGCCGTGGCAGAACTGATCTGGGCAATCAATGCCGTGACATTTTGCACCTGGTCGACAATATCCTGCATGGTGCGCCCGGCCGCATCAGCGTGATTACTGCCCGACTGCACGCGACCCGCGCTGGTTTCCACCAACGTTTTGATTTCACTGGCGGCTTTGGCGCTACGCTGCGCCAGGCTGCGCACCTCGCCCGCGACCACCGCAAACCCTTTGCCCTGCTCACCGGCACGCGCCGCTTCCACCGCGGCGTTTAACGCCAGAATGTTGGTCTGGAAAGCGATGCCGTCAATCACGCTGGTAATATTGGCGATGCGTTTCGAGCTGTCGGCGATCTCCGCCATCATCCCCACCATCTCCTGCATCACTTCACCGCCTTTCAGCGCGGCGTGGCTGGTATTTTCTGACAGCTTGTTTACTTCATTAGCCGTATCGGTGTTGCTTTTCACCGTGGCGGTCATTTCATTCATGGTGGCGGCGGTTTGCTGCACGTTGGCCGCGGCCTGTTCCGTGCGGCGGCTCAACTCATCGTTGCTGCGCGCAATCGCCCCACTGGCGCTCAACACATTGATCGCCTGACCGCTGACGTCATCCACCAGCCAGCGGAACATCAGGCCGAGCTGTCCGATGGCACGCAGGGTGATGCCGATTTCATCCACGCGATCCAGCTGCTCCACCTTATGACTGGCACCGGTAGCGACGCTTAAAGCCTGGCGGCAGATGCGCTCCATCGGACGGGAAATCTGCTGCTCCAACCATAGGCTCGCCAGCAGCAACAAACCTGCCATGCCTGCGGCAAAGCCGCCCAGCGTTATCGGTGCCATCCCCAGCAGCCAGACGCCGATAACGGACAGCGGCAGCAGGGTCAGCAAAGTAGAGCGAATACGCCAGCGCAGCGGCATAATTTTTAACAGTGATCCGAGACGACGCCAGCCGATGCCGACCAGCAGCCCTTTATGGAAACGGTGACCTTTGGCCCGCCCTTCGCGGAAATCACGATACAGCGCTTCAGTCTGACGGATCTCTTCGGCGGAAGGTTTGGTACGTACCGACATGTAACCCTGTACCTTGCCTTCACGCACCACCGGAATCGCATTAGCCCGCACCCAATAGTGATCACCGTTCTTACGACGGTTTTTCACCAGCGCGGTCCAGGGTTCACCCTGTTTCAGCGTAGCCCACATATCGGCAAACGCTTCCGGCGGCATATCCGGGTGACGCACCATGTTATGCGGTTGACCGTTGACCTCCCCCGGCTCAAATCCGCTGACCTCAATAAAGGCGTCGTTGGCATAAGTAATATGGCTGTTGAGATCGGTGGTCGACATCAGCGTGGCGTCATCATCAAAGATAAATTCACGCTGAGTGATAGGCTGGTTGTTCCGCATGTGTGTTGTCCTTGCAAAATGCAGGCTAAAGGAAAAAATCAATTACACTTTTTTACCTTTTCGGCAGCGCAGGGAGCGGTCTTTAGCGATGAGAATTAATTTTTATCCTGAATTAAAGCCACAGTGAACAATATCCCTGTTTTTTGTGGCAGAAATTCATCGATAAAATTTTATTTAGAGTATATGAAATCAAGGTTTTGCCGAGGCGCAAGATGAGCAAGGTGCACAGCAATATGCACCTGAACCAACCCGCAATTGATGGCGACCTGGCCAATTTCGCATCTGTTTAATGACGCCATTTATCTTGAGCTGGCCAAATCCCGCAGCCATTGAACGACGATATTCAAGGCGACGCTTGAAATGTCCTCATTTAAAACTGCCACCTTACGCCCACGTTATAGCGCCAACCTTTGGCCCCGTTGCCGCTGATCTCTTTGCGGTAATCCGCCTCCGCATACAGTGACACATCTTTCTGCAACGTGGCGGTCCCACCTGCGCCCACTTCCCACATCTGACCAAAGTGGCCGCTGGTGAAAGTGGCGCTCAATGCCGGGTTTTCCATCGAGGAGACGTTGGTGTCCGCCGTGCCGCCCCAACCTTTGTAGTAATTGGCGCGCAGGTAAGGGGTGTACTGGCGGTTGCTGTCATCCGTCCAGGTGCGATCGAGTCGTGCGCCCAAACGTCCGATGGTCTGGTTGTAATCGCCGTAACGCACCTTGTTGCCGTCTTCATCGGTAAAATCGTTCATATTCAGCTTCATGTACATCAACTGCGCCTGCGGTTCCAGTTTGTAGCCATCGCCGAGAGCAAACGGATAACCGCTCTCGAGTGAGGCCGTCCAGCCGTGACCTTTCAGTTTCGCCTCTTGTTTTTGCCGTGCGATATCGGTTTCACCACGATGCCAGTCGAATGACAGCACGCCATCCAGATAGAAACCGTTCTGACGCTGCCAGGTGCCGTAAAAGGCCAGGCTATCGCTATCGAAGGTGGTGCTGCTGTAACCGTCGGCGGCATCCGGACGGATGCGCGTGTTACCTCGGGTATAGGCTAAGCCACCGCGCAGGCTGTCTTTGTCACCGTCGAGGCGTAGCACGTTACCCCCCACCTGCACCGCGCTGTAATCCAGATCGAAGTCATAGCCGTAATCGCGGAAGCGCTGGTCACTTTTGTATTTCAGATTGGAACCGATGTAGCGCAGGAACATTTCGCCGCCATCGCCTTCCGGTCGTGTCTGCTCATGACGCAACTCACCAAGACGCTTATGCAAATCGTCGATAATCGCCGAGGTGTAATAAGCAAGGCCAACCGGGGCGGAGATATAGGAAGGCACCTGCGGCACCACAGCGGGACGCGCATCGTAGCTTTGCCCGCTGCCGAACGCATCGGTAATAAAGGTCGATGGGCAGCTGCCGCCATCTTCACACACGTAATAATTCGCCAGCCGGTAATCCCAGTAATTGTTGCCACTGCCGCTGACTAAACGCTGGCTGGGATCGGTGCTGCCCGGCGCGAAGGTGTAAAGCCGATATTGCCAGGGCCCTGCGCTGAGATAGCCGTCTTTAAGGGCAAAACTCTCGGGACCAGCGTTACCCGCCACCTGTGCCAGCGAAATCCCCTCGTTGCCCTCAATGCCGCCATTGCGATTAAGATCCGTTAACGCACCGGTGCTGCTGTCGGTCAGTTTTACGTTCACCAGCGTAGTGCCGGTAGCGTTGCCGGTGACGTTGAGGTGGTCGGTGAACTGGTTGTTCAGCGCGCCACCTGCGTTAAGGTCAGTGATCAGATTAAGCTGCCCGCCGCTGGACGCCAGCGAACCAGCGATATTCAAGGTGTTGCCCGGCGAGCCCGCACCGTTGGTCAGATCGAGAATACCGGCGTTATTCACCGTGAGTGAGTCCGCGGTGCCACCCGCTAACGTCGGATGCACATTGTTGCCCGCATACAGCGTTGAATTCTCATCGATATTAATGGTGCTGTGCGCCAGTTTGAGGTTGTCAGTGAGCGTCCATTGGGTATCGGCAAAATTGATGGTGCTCCAACCGCTGCCGAGGTTTACCCCTTTATTGAGATCGTCAGCGCCCAGGCTGCCACCACGTGAATCGATCTGATTAAACGTCAGCGTGTTTCCGGTTCCGCTGCCGCTGGTGAGGTGGTAGGTGGTGCCGAGATCCACCTTACTGACCTCCGCATTATTGTTATTGTCATTGCCCATGGTCAGGCTGCCGTTAAGCGATCCGCCCGTCCAGCGGAACACATCGGCCCCGCCGCCGGGGTTGATATCGCCGCGCACCTCCCCTTCGGTCAGCAGGATTTCATCATTAGCATTGCTGCCTGCCACCGCCACGGTTTGTGGATTGACTGTGATGATGTTACCGAAGTTTTCGAAGAGGGTTTTACCGCCGCGCAAATCCACCACCGGCGCCGTCAGGCTGTTGGAGGTGAACGTCCCGGTGTTGATGATAGTGCCCGCCGTGCTGGAGATCAGGGCCGATCCGCCCGCCGGATTATCGATCGTGACATCTGCGGCGGTAGTGACATTGCCGGTGGTGTTGGCGCGGATGCCGCTGCCACCCGCGCCGGTGACATTAAATTGATAGCCGGAGCCCAGTGTTAAATCGCCGCTGGTGGTCGATCCATCCGCATTGACGATGTTCAGGCCCGTACCGCTGCCGGTCACATTGGTGGTCACCGTTGAGGCCGGATCAAACGGCACCGCAGTGCGGATCCCGTTGCCATTCGCCACGTTGAGCGTCAGGTTGCTCAGGCTAACATTGCTGAGTTCTGCCCGGTTTTCGATGCCATTACCGCTGCCCAGTACGTTGACCGTGGCGTCGCTGGCGCTAAGCGCGCTGGCACCGTTATCGACCAGGATGCCGTGCGCAGTGCCACGCGTGGTGATCACGGTATCGCTGCCGGTTAACGCCAGCTGTGCGCCGTCACTGATGCGCACGCCTGCCACACCGTTATCGACATTGATCACGCCGCCTTTGGCCAGCGTGCTGCCGCTGCCAGACACATCCAACCCGGTGCCGTTCGCCACATTGACCGTACCGTTATTGGTCAGCGTACTGCCCGCGCGTGAGCGAATACCGATATTGTTGCTGCCGGTAAGATCCACCGTACCGTTGTTGACCAGCGTGGCGCCGTTGGTGACATCAAAGCCGATGGCGTTGTTGCCTGCGCCGTTAAGATTGCCATTGCTGGTGACGGTGGTGGCCGCTGAGGTGCCATCCAGCGCGTTGCTGAGATCGGTGCGCAAATTATTGACCAGCACGCCGACTGCGTTGCTGCCACTGACATTAATGCTGCTGCCGCTGGCCAAAGTGGCATTCGCGCCGCCCTCGGCACGTACTGCGGTGCTGCCCTGACCGCTGGCGTTGAAGCTGGTATTGGCGCTGTTGAGGCTACTGCCGCTGCCCGAGACGATCACACCCGTGCTGTTAGCGCCGCTGGTGGTCAATGAGGTGGGATTGCTGAAGCTCAGTGCCGCGCCATCATCGATACGGTATCCGGTGGAATTGAGGGTATTCACGTCCAGCGCGTTGGCGGCCGAGTTGATACGTGAGCCGCTGCCCGCCGCATGATAAGCCATCTGATCGCTGCCATTAAAGATCGGCACAGATCCGGCGGCGATGTTCACCAATGCGCCGTTGATTGCCTCTGCTCCAATCGCGCCAGAGCCGTTGAGGTTCAGGGTGCCACCGTTGTGATTCGCAATCGCCCGACTGCCGCTGGCGCTGACTCCCCGGCTGCGGTTGATGGTACTGCCGCCATTGACGTTGATGTTACCGCTATTATTCGCCGTGGTATTGGCCGTGCTGCCGCTGCTGTTCACCGCAATACCGGTGCCGCCATCGTTGATGCTGATGTTACCGCTGTTAGTACCGGTCGCACCGCTCTCCACGCGAATGCCAGTGGCGTTAGCGCCGCTGAAAGCAATGTTGCCAGTGTTATTGAGCTGTGCGCGATTGCGCGCCAGATAGCCAATCAATCCGCTTTGAGACGAGTTCAGTGCCGCAGCAGAACTTAACGTCGTGCTGGTCACCGGCGCGCCGCTGTTACTGCCTGCCAGCGTATGCTTTTGCCCATCGACAATCGCGCCAATCGCGTTGTTGCCGGTGAGGTTGATGGTCGTGTCATTGTCGATGGTGCCCGTTGCCCCGCCTTCGATATTCACCCCCGTGGCGCCTGCACCACTGACGTTGAGCGTGGCATTGCGGGTGTTCACTTCGGTACCGCCGGTGCCGCTGCCGTTCACCGCGACCGAACCGGCGCCCGATGCCGTGAGTGACAGATCGGTGCCGTCAAAATCCGCGCCCTGCTCAACGCGGAACAGTGTCGAGTTGGTGGTGGTGACATTGAAGGGATTGTTGCCTGCTATGTTAATCCGCGCATTGGGGCCATAGGCGAAGAAAGCGATTTGATTACTGCCGTTACTGAACGTCGGTATTGCGTTAGCCGCTACTTCCACCGTGGCATTGCCGCGTGCGTGCACGCCAATCGCGCCCGTGCCGCTCAGATTCACCGGGCCGTTGACGTCTGCACTGGCCTGTCCGGTGCCCTGGCCCTCCACCCACACGCCAAAATTGCGTGTACCGCTTGCGGGATCGGCCCCCCCGGCAACGTTAATGGTCCCCGTTGAACTTGCAGAAGCGTTATTGCCACTGGTCGCCACGACTTTCACGCCCGTGCCATTGACGCCGTTAAGGTTAATGGTGCCACTGTTATCGATGGTGCCGCTGCTGTTGGTCACCGACATCCCGACGTTTTCACGCGGCACGGTCGCGGCAGCACCATTCACATCAATGGTGCCATTATTGACCATCGTGACCCCGCTGGCACCGGTCGCCGACATGCCCGCCGCGTTCTGCACCTTTGAGCCAATCACGATGTTGCCGTTGTTGGTGGCAGAACCGTTTGCCACCAGCGCGATCCCGCTGGTCAGGCCGCTCTGATTCATGGCGGTATCCGCCACGTTGTCGGTCAGGCTGTTTTGAGGACCACGACCAATATAAATCTGCCCATCGGCATTGTTGGTGAAGGTGGAGGTCGGCGATGTCAGCAGTACGCCCGATGCTGTACCGCGCGCGCTGGAGCCGTTCACGCCGACGTTGATATTGCCGCTGTTGCGGGATGTAGCGTCATCCTCCAGCCGAATACCGGCTACGCCATACTGCGAGTTACTACCGATCGTCGCCAGATTGACGATGCCGTTGTTGTTAAACGCACTGCCGCTCTGCACCAGCACCCCATTGGCACCGTAGCCGGTGGAGCCAATACCCGTGCCATCCTGGCGATTGAGGAACCCACCGTTGATCACGCCAGTCGTGCTGGTACTGCCGTTGCTGTTGCCAGAAAGCACCAGTGCCGTGCCGTTATTGGCGAGGGTGCCGCGACTGGCGAGCTTGCCATCAATCACCGCCTGCGCGCCGTTGGAGGCTTTAATCGCCCCGCCTGTCGAACCCACGACTTCCAGTGTGTTGCCCGCCGCGAGATTGACGCGAGCGTCTGGGCCATCGGCATTGACCACGATGCGGTTGCCAATCGGCTGCGTGACTTCATCCGGCGGTGTGGCGCTGACGTCGTACACAATATTGCCATTGGTGACGGTCACCGCTTTGTTGAATTCGGTCAGATAGTTGGCTTTGTCCAGATTGCCCGCTTGCAGTTGGCTAATCAGCCAGTTGTTGTAGGTCTGCAGTTCGCTGGCATTGGTCACGGTGAAGGTGTTGGTGGCGCCATCCAGCGTCTGTACGCTCACGCTGCCATTGTAGGTGGCGAGGTTTTGCACCTGAAAGGTTTGCGTCGCGCCGGCACCATCCGGTGTGGCGGCGGTGCCAAAGAAGCTGATGCGGTTGTTGGAATTCCAGTTCAGGGTGCTGTCGCTGCCCACCTGAAACAGCGTGGTCTGCTTCGCCGCCATGCTCCAGCTGTTGGTGCTGGCGCTGCTGGCTGCATTCGCTTGCCCGATATTCACATCAAGCGTGCCACCGTTCGAGACATCCGCAACACGCGTATTGATGTATTGATCGCCGTTAACGTTGACCACGTCCGGCACGGCGGTATCGGAGGTGACTGGCGTTTGAGCCACCAGACTGGCGGAGTTATAGACCTGGAAGGTGGTATTCCCGCCAGTAGTAGGATCGGGCACGGTGATGGCGAAGTTCTGCGGGCCGGGATCGAGACGAGTTTGATTGAGAAACTGCGCGCCCGATGTGATGTTGACCTGCCCCAGGCTGGAGTTCACTGATCCATCCGTTCCCGGCGCGAAATCAGGATTGCCCGTTAGCGTTTCATTGCTGCCGTTGACGTTAATACTCTGCTCGCCAAAGAGGTTGTCATTAACCTGCGGTGAATAACTTCCCAACGTAATGGCTTGCGCACTTATTGCCGGATAGAACAGCGCCTGCGCAGCTAATATTCCGAACGCAATCGGATTTAATGTGAACTTCATACTTCCTCCAGTGGGCGTGCAGCGTCCACGCTGTTATTGCAACAGCGTTAAATTCATCGCGAGGGATACAACGGCAGGAATAACACCAACCCCGATGAGCAATTAATTTCTGAGAGCCACTGTGTGAAGAAAGTCTGGTGCAGCGAATAAGCGGTTAAAACTGTTTTTATAGATTAATTGGCTTTAGGTATAGACTTTTCTGCCATCGGACGCAAAAGGTAAATAAAGATAACCCGTTGTCATAATGGCGAAATATTTGTGAGGCGGGATAAATTATTGGCAATAATTGAGTCCAGAAGTTTCCAATAATTAGCCCGCTATCTTACTAATAGTTTCTTTATTTTTCCTTAGCAGTTTACTTACGAATGGCACGGCATATTCGGCGATATCAGCGCCAGGCTAAGCGATACGGCGAATTGCAAAAAACGTGACATAAATCACATTTAAATTCATTAAATCTTCAAGGTTTTGCCGGCGTATCCCCCATAGCGGCACGCCATCGCAGGCTTCATTCCAGCTTCACCGTAGCGGCATGATGTCGTGTGCTGCTACGGTGAATAGCAATGGCATTAGCTGAGATCGACGCCTTTGGTTCCGCCCCACCAGGTAAAGGCAAATCCACCGACCCACGCCACGATTAATCCGGCGAGATACACCGCCATACCGGCAAAGATCCCCTGTGAAGAGGTCATCAGCGGCAACGTAACCAATCCGGAAGGCCCAAATACCGTATTCATCCCCACCGGCAGACCGAGCCAGGCTACCAGACCAATGAAGAATCCACCTAGCGCACCGCCACAACAGGCAGTAATAAATGGCTTCAGGCGTGGCAGCGTAACGCCATAAATCAACGGTTCGCCCACGCCCAACAGGCCCGGCACTATTGCGCCCTTGATTTGCGTACGCAGCAGCGAGTGCTTATCGGCCTTGCACCACAGCGCGAGAGAAGCCCCAACCTGACCCGCACCCGCCATCGCCAGAATCGGGAATAATGAGTTAAAGCCCTGGGTTTCCATCAGCGCAAAATAGACCGGAATGAAACCCTGATGAATCCCGAACATCACTGCAATTAAAAATAGACCGGCCAAAATAGCGCAGCCAAAGGGATTGTTATTGAGATGAATAAACAACCATGACATGCCTTTAAATAACTCACCGCCAATCGGCATAATCACCATAAAGGTGATGGCGCCGGTAATTAATAACGTGAGTAACGATGTCAAAATCATGTCGAGATTATCGGGGATAATTTTACGCAGTTGTTTCTCAATCCACGCACCGAATATCGCCGCCAATAATACGCCGATAATATTGCCGCGCGGGTCAATCGCCATGCCAAAGAAATCTGACATTCCGCTGTAATAACCCACGGTGGCTTTTGGCATATAACCGAGCACAAACAGTGAAGCGATAATGGCACCGTTCACGCCAGTGCCACCAAAGGCTTTCTGCGCGTTATAACCAATTAGGATGCTCAGGAAGGTGAACAGCCCCTTGCCGAACACTTTCATGTAGGCCACGGTATCCAGCAGCCACTGCGCATGTTCACCGGGCTGGTTGAGGTGGAAAATCTGCTCAATCAGCGTGGCAAATCCCAACAGCAAACCGGCACCAATAAAGCCGGGAATCAATGGCGTGAAGATGGTGGCGAAGCAGGAGAGAAAACGGTGCAGCGCGCTGGTTTGCTTCGCTTTCATCTGCTGCTTTTGGGCGGCAGCAATAGTGCTGAGATCCTGCGGTTTTTCCGTTTCATCGCTATCCAGTAATCCCTGCATTTTCTCAGCGGCGGTTTGCGCTTTGCCGGGCCCCAGTACGATTTGCAACTGCGCATCACTGTCGATCACACCCAATACGCCGGGCAGCGTTTTCAGTTGGGCATGATCGACTAATGTGGCATCCGCGAGCGTCAGGCGCAGACGCGTCATGCAGTTGCCGCACTGCACAATGTTATGTGCGCCTCCCACCGCTTGCAGGATATCGCGCAGTAATCCTTCGGTGATGGCAGCCATTATTGCGCTCCTGCGTCACGCAACGCGTTACGGATAAAACCGCTGTTTTGCTTCAGCAGCGCCTGGGCCTCGCTGGCATCCAATCCTGCCAGCACCATCACAATCGCCGTTTTGCAGTGCCCCTGACAGGCGTTCAGCGCCTGCTGTGCGGTGGCATCGTCACAGTCGGTGGCCTGTTTGACGATGTTGATTTGGCGCTGCACCAGCTTTTGGTTAGTGGCTTCGACATCCACCATCAGGTTGCCGTACACCTTGCCACTGCGGATCATCGCGCCGGTGGTCAGCATATTGAGCACCAGCTTTTGTGCCGTACCGGCTTTCATACGCGAAGAACCGGTGACCACTTCTGGCCCCACTACCGGGGTGAGTGCCACATCCGCAGCCTGTGACATCGGGCTGTTAGGATTGCAGGTTAACGCCGCGCTAAATGCGCCCTGCTGTTTCGCATAGGCTAACGCGCCCAATACATAGGGTGTACGGCCACTGGCGGCAATCCCCACCAGTACATCATTAGCGTTGAAATCGATGTCCTTTAAATCCTGTGCGCCCTGTTCGACGTTATCTTCCGCGTTTTCCACCGCCTGCAAAATCGCGGTGTGGCCGCCAGCAATTAAACCGACGACCTGCGAGCGCGGCGTGCCAAAAGTCGGTGGGCACTCGCTGGCATCGAGAATACCGAGGCGGCCCGACGTGCCCGCTCCGCAATAAATGAGGCGCCCGCCTTTACTGAAGGCTGCAGTAATCGCATCCACCACCTGCGCAATCTGCGGCACAATCGCTTCCACTGCCAGTGCCACTTTTTTGTCTTCATCATTAATGACGCGCAGCATCGCTTCGGTGGGTAGCTCGTCAATGTTTTGGCTCGCTGGGTTACGCCCTTCGGTGATCATCTGGCTCAGGTCGATCTGCATCACGCACTCCTGTGAAAGAATAATTTATTCGAAAAACTATATACTATTTTGAATTGTTAATTCCTGCTCGGTTGTCATGTTTTTGTACTTTTTGCAGAGGCTGGCATAAAAAAACCCGCCGGATGGCGGGTAGATGTTTAGCTATGTTGATTACGCGTTCGCTAATTCTCTGCGCGCTAACTCCGCCAGAAAACCGCTGCGCGAACCATATTCGCGGTGGGATTCGACATAACTGTCAATTTTGCTGAGTAAATTTTGTGGCAAAGTGATATTGAGCTTTACCGCTTTACCTTCATAGCGACTCAGATCGATCTCCACAAATGCCCAGTAACCTCCCTGACAGGCTTCATCATGAATGTGAGTCTCAATGTCTGCCGCTTTAGGGATGGCTTTGCTGGCATCCGCTAAAGATTCTACGTGTACATCAATCGCGTTACATGCATCGCGCAGCGCATCATCTACGCTTTTACCTGCAAAAAAACATCCCTCCACATCTGGCACAAAACCTGACCAGCTGTTGTCCTCTGTCTTATGCAGATAAACGGGGAATCTCATGTTCAGTCCTCACTAAAAAGAAATATTCAGTTAGGAATTCATTGCAATGTCTGCTGCAACTGACATTGCTAATTTTTTCCAAATCGGGGGCATTGCCCCCGTATACATTTAGTCCATTAACTTCATTAACTTACGTAATGTTCCAGTTGCCAGGTCTTTTTCAGGATGAGGAAGTGAGATGTGATACGGCTTATCTGCTCTCACAAACACATGGTGGCTGCCTTTTACTCGGTCTAAAACCCAACCGCGCTCCAGCAACATCCTGATCAGCTCCCTGCTGCTCAATCAAACCTCCGGTTATCTTAGCGCTAAGAATATACCCACCATAATCACAAAACAAATTATTAGTGGTTATGGTGGGTATGAAATTAATCACAATTCCGGCGGCCAAACACCCAGGACACGTCTTGAATTGATATAAAAAAACCCGCCGGATGGCGGGTTTCGTTAACTACGCATCAAGGTGCATTACGCAGCTGAAGTCGTCATTTCGTTAAGGCTGATGGCCTTAACTGGCTTTCTGTGTGCGCAGTTCCAGCTCGTAGGCTTCGGCCTGCCTGGTGTCGAACTGGTTTTCCCAGCGTGCAATCACCAGCACCGCCAGCGCATTACCGATCACATTCAGCGCAGTACGCGCCATGTCCATGATGCGGTCCACACCGGCGATAAACGCCAGGCCTTCCAGTGGAATACCCACGCTGCCCAGCGTCGCCAGCAGCACCACGAAGGAGACGCCCGGCACGCCAGCAATCCCTTTAGAGGTCACCATCAGCGTCAGCACCAGAATGATTTCATCGGTCAGCGACAGGTCGATACCGTACAGCTGCGCGATAAAGATCGCCGCGATGCTCTGATACAGCGTTGAACCATCGAGGTTAAATGAGTAACCGGTCGGCACCACGAAGCTGGTGATGGCTTTCGGCGCACCGTAGGCTTCCATCTTCTGCATGATGCGTGGCAGCACGGTTTCTGAACTGGAAGTAGAATAGGCCAGAATCAGCTCATCTTTCAGGATGCGCATCAGCGTGGTAATACGCAGTTTACACATGCGCGCGACCGTTCCCAGCACCACGAAGGCAAAGAACAGAATCGCCACGTACACCAGCAACACCAGCTTGGCCAGCGGATAGAGCGAGGCAAAACCAAAGTTAGCGATAGTGACCGCAATCAGCGCAAACACACCGACTGGCGCATAGCGCATGATCATGTGCGTCACTTTAAACATGGTTTCAGACACTGAACGGAACACGGTCACCAGCGGATCACGATGTTCTGAAGGCAGCGCTGACAAGCCCATACCAAACAGCACCGAGAAGAAGATAATCGGCAGCATGTCGCCCTTCACCAGCGAGGCGAAAATGTTCTGCGGGATCAGCGACAGAATGGTGGTCACCAGGCCGTGGGGCGCCCCCTGTACCGCTTCCGTTGTGGCTTCGTATTTAGAGATGTCCACCGTTACCAGCGTAGACATATCAATGCCGCTACCTGGCTGGAATACGTTGGCCAGCGTAATGCCGACCACAATGGCAATGGTGGTGATCACTTCAAAATAGACGATGGTTTTGACACCAATACGCCCCAGTTTTTTCGCATCGCCAACGCCAGCAATGCCGACAATCAGGGAGGAAATCACAATCGGCACCACAATCATCTTGATCAGATGAATGAAGATGTCGCCTGCAGGGGTGAGAATGTTAGTGATTAACCATTCACGATCGTCTGGCTGATTATGCAGCACGGTTCCGACGATAACGCCGAGAATCAAGGCAATCAAAATTTGCCAGGCAAGGGTGAGCTTAAAACCTTTCATAACGCGTTACTTTCCTCAGTAAAAACCCCTTTGCTCCTCTGCGAAGCTGCAGAAGACATGACGCACAGGGAAGTGAGCAAAAGCCCGATAAAATAGAGGGTTATAGTGGACTGCATCAGACACTGCTGCGTAAGCATTTTGCGCCTGCGCGATGATGCAGCCTGAGTGGATACCTGCTGAACAGGGCCGAGATAAGTACCATTTTCACTGCAGTAATTGCAACCCCTGGGGGGTTAGCGTAAATCCTGCGCAACTGAGTAGCATAAAATGCTGACATTAACTTTTAGTCATAACTCGCTGTTATGAAAAGTGTTAATTCGATAATTTTCCGCATAGCTATTCAATTTCGGGCAAAAAACCGCCTGGCGCGTTTGCTGATTATTTAACCAGCGACAACGTCTGATTCCACGAAAAACCACAGACTGGGTCTCATTGGTTTCCGTGATGAACAGTATGAATTCGGGCGCTTTTCAGGCATACAAAAGGTCGTGATCCAGACTACAAAACAGAAACAAAGCCCAGTCACGCTCTTCAATTAACCTTTGATTGACATATGATTAACATCTTCAAGGAGGTCAGCCATGAGCCAAATACATAAGCATCCTGTACCCGCTGCCGTCGCAGCGAATGCCCTGATTAATGCCGATCAGTATGCGGCGCTGTATCAACAATCGGTTGACGATCCCGACGCCTTTTGGGGTGAGCAAGGTAAAATCCTCGACTGGATCAAGCCTTACAGCAAGGTGAAAAACACCTCCTTTGCCCCCGGCAATATTTCGATTCGCTGGTATGAAGACGGTGCGCTGAATCTCGCCGCCAACTGCCTCGACCGCCATTTGCAAACGCGTGGCGATCACCCGGCGATTATCTGGGAAGGCGATGACGCCAGCGAAAGCAAAACCATCACGTTCCGTGAACTGCACGGCGACGTGTGCAGCTTTGCCAACGTGCTGCTGAGCCTTGGCGTGAAGAAAGGCGATGTGGTCGCCATCTACATGCCAATGGTGCCCGAAGCCGCGGTGGCAATGCTGGCCTGTGCACGTATCGGCGCGGTGCACTCAGTGATCTTTGGTGGCTTCTCGCCGGAAGCCGTTGCCGGTCGTGTGGTGGATTCCAACGCGAAGCTGGTCATTACTGCCGATGAAGGCGTACGCGCCGGACGCAGCATCCCGCTAAAGAAAAACGTCGATGATGCACTGAACAACCCGAGCGTCACCAGCGTGAGAAACGTGGTGGTGTTCAAGCGCACCGGTAAAGATACCGGCTGGCGCGAAGGCCGCGATCTTTGGTGGCACGAGTTGGTGGCGAAGGCCAGCGATCAGCACGAACCGGTAGCGGTAGAAGCCGAGCATCCGCTGTTTATCCTTTATACCTCCGGTTCTACCGGCAAACCGAAAGGCGTGCTGCATACCACCGGGGGTTATCTGGTATATGCCGCCAGCACCTTCAAATATGTGTTTGATTACCATCCGGATGATGTCTACTGGTGCACCGCCGATGTGGGCTGGATCACCGGACACAGCTATCTGATTTACGGCCCACTGGCCTGCGGCGCCACTACCCTGATGTTCGAAGGTGTGCCGAACTGGCCGAAGCCGAGCCGTATGGCTGAAGTCGTCGATAAGCATAAGGTGACGCTGTTGTATACCGCGCCAACCGCCATCCGCGCCCTGATGGCCGAAGGCGACAAGGCCATTGAAGGTACCAGCCGCAGCAGCCTGCGCATCATGGGTTCCGTCGGCGAGCCGATCAACCCGGAAGCCTGGGAGTGGTATTACAAAAAGATTGGTGACAGCCGCTGCCCGATTGTGGATACCTGGTGGCAGACCGAAACCGGTGGCTTTATGATTACGCCGCTGCCAGGCGCGATTGAGCTAAAAGCCGGATCGGCCACCAAGCCGTTCTTTGGCGTGCAGCCCGCGCTGGTGGATAACGAAGGCAACGCGTTGGAAGGCGCAACCGAAGGCAACCTGGTGATCAACGATTCGTGGCCGGGACAGGCGCGTACGCTGTTTGGCGATCATGACCGCTTTGAGCAAACCTACTTCTCCACCTTCAAAAACCGCTACTTCAGCGGAGACGGCGCACGCCGTGACGAAGATGGTTACTACTGGATCACCGGCCGCGTCGATGACGTGCTGAACGTCTCAGGCCATCGTCTCGGCACTGCAGAGATTGAATCGGCGCTGGTGTCACATCCGAAGATTGCGGAAGCGGCAGTTGTGGGTATTCCTCACAGCATTAAAGGCCAGGCGATCTATGCTTATATCACGCTGAACCACGGCGAAGAGCCCTCGCCAGAGCTGTATACCGAAGTGCGTAACTGGGTGCGTAAAGAGATCGGCCCGATTGCCACGCCGGATGTGCTGCACTGGACCGACTCACTGCCGAAAACCCGCTCCGGCAAGATTATGCGTCGTATTCTGCGCAAAATCGCGGCGGGCGATACCAGTAATCTCGGCGATACCTCTACCCTGGCCGATCCGGGCGTGGTAGAGAAATTGCTGGAGGAGAAGCAGTCCATCACCATGCCGTAACCGGCATCGACGCGACGGAGAGTGTCAGCCTGTTCACGGCAGGCTACTCTCCGTCATCCCTACCTTACGCCGTACGCTTTTTACCATCGCACAACCTATATAACTAGAATATTCAGCAGTTTAAATCATTTAACCGTGAGAAATCTGCCTGCCTTTCCTCTGGAGAAACTGTGATGAACGAAGCCCTAAATCAACAGGAAGCAGTCTGGCAACAAATCGAGAGTAATCCGCGTTTTCAGGAACTGGTGCACAAGCGCCAGTCCTTTGCGCTGTTGCTCAGTATCATCATGCTGGTGTTGTACGTCGGCTTTATTTTGCTGATTGCCTTTGCCCCTGGCTGGCTCGGTACGCCGCTGCATGAAGGCACCAATGTCACACGCGGCATACCCATCGGCGTTGGCCTCATTGTGGTGTCGTTTCTGCTCACTGGCGTCTATGTCTGGCGCGCTAACGGCGAGTTTGATCGCCTGACCAAACAAATCCTAGGCGAGGTGAAATCATGAAGCGCCTGTTCTCAGCCTTGTTAGCGGTAGTGCCTGCCAGCGTGTTTGCCGCCGATGCCATTACCGGCGCAGTGCAAAAACAGGCCACCAACTACGAAGCCATCATCATGTTTGTGGTGTTTGTGGCGGCGACGCTCGGCATCACCTATTGGGCCTCCAAACGCACCCGTTCACGTAGCGATTACTACACGGCGGGCGGCAATATTACCGGCTTCCAGAACGGTCTGGCGATGGCGGGTGACTTTATGTCTGCGGCCTCGTTTCTTGGTATCTCGGCGCTGGTTTACACCTCGGGCTACGATGGGTTGATCTACTCGCTCGGCTTCCTGGTGGGCTGGCCGATGATTCTGTTCCTCATTGCGGAGCGCTTACGTAACCTCGGGCGCTATACCTTTGCCGATGTGGCGTCATATCGCCTGCAGCAAAAACCCATTCGCACCCTGTCAGCCTGCGGCTCACTGGTGGTGGTAGCGCTGTATTTGATAGCGCAAATGGTGGGCGCAGGCAAACTGATTCAGCTGCTGTTTGGCCTCGATTACCATATCGCCGTGGTACTGGTGGGTATTTTGATGGTGATGTATGTGCTGTTTGGCGGCATGCTGGCCACCACATGGGTACAAATCATCAAAGCCGTGCTGCTGCTGTTTGGGGCCAGCTTTATGGCGATTATGGTAATGAAAGCCACCGGCTTCAGCTTCAACACGCTATTTACCGAAGCGATGGCGGTCCATCCGAAAGGCGCCGCGATCATGCAACCGGGCGGTCTGGTGAAAGATCCGATATCGGCACTGTCTCTTGGTCTTGGATTGATGTTCGGCACCGCTGGCTTACCGCATATCCTGATGCGCTTCTTTACCGTGGCGGATGCACGTGAAGCGCGTAAGAGCGTGTTCTGGGCCACCGGCTTTATGGGCTACTTCTACTTCCTGACCTTTATCATTGGTTTTGGCGCGATTCTGCTGGTCGGCGCAAATCCAGCCTTCAAAGATGCTTCTGGCGCGCTGATTGGTGGCACCAATATGGCGGCGGTGCATCTGGCGAATGCGGTGGGCGGCAGCCTGTTCCTTGGCTTTATCTCGGCGGTGGCTTTCGCCACGATCCTGGCCGTTGTTGCCGGGCTGACGCTGGCCGGTGCTTCTGCGGTTTCTCATGACCTGTATGCCAGCGTGATTCGCAAAGGTCAGGCGACTGAGCGTGATGAGCTACGGGTGTCGAAAATTACCGTGCTGATTCTCGGCGTGGTGGCGATTGTGTTGGGTATCGCGTTTGAGAAACAGAACATCGCCTTTATGGTCGGACTGGCGTTCTCGATTGCGGCCAGCTGTAACTTCCCGATTATTTTGCTCTCAATGTACTGGTCGAAGCTGACCACGCGCGGCGCGATGATTGGCGGTTGGCTGGGATTGATTACGGCGGTTGTGTTGATGATCCTCGGGCCGACCATCTGGGTGCAGGTGCTGGGGCATGCCACCCCGGTCTATCCGTATGAGTATCCGGCGCTGTTCTCAATGGCGGCAGCGTTTATCGGTACCTGGCTGTTCTCGATTACCGATCACTCCAGACAGGGTGCTGAAGAGCGGGCTAAATTCCGTGGTCAGTTTATTCGTTCACAAACGGGCGTAGGCATTTCGCAGGGCAAAGCGCACTAAACAAAAAATGCCGCCCAAATGGGCGTAATGCTTGTCAGTTAAGATCTTAATGGAGGCCGCAGCGGATAACGTTGCGGCTTCTTTTTTACCGCCCTTGGGT
>NZ_JASGBX010000018.1:0-114625 GCF_030053335.1 Pantoea sp. EABMAA-21 | reverse complement strand
GTAGCACCTCTGATGCTGCAAGGGCTATCCGCAGCGCTGAGGCTTTTACGTTGGGCCAGGAGATCCACGCAGGGATGACCCAAATTTTACAATCTGCTGATGAGCTCAAGTGAATGCTGTTGAAAGCGGCACAATATTTGAGGCCGTAGCACCTCTGATGCTGCAAGGGCCATCCGCAGCGCTGAGGCTTTTACGTTGGGCCAGGAGATCCACGCAGGGATGCGTGGATCAGTTCGGGGCCGACCAGGGATGGTCGATCCCCGAACGTTCCGTCGGCACGACGTGGAAGCCGAGGGCACCGCGCCAGCGGCGCGAGGACTGCCCGGCAGCAGCAGAGGTGCTACGGCCCGCACCCACACGCATTAAGCAGTTAAGCAGTTAAGCAGTTAAGCAGTTAAGCAGTTAAGCAGTTAAGCAGTTAAGCAGTTAAGCAGTTCGGCATCACTTATGAACACTCAGCAAACACCGTTCTTCATCACCTCAACCGCCCGGGCAATTTCCGGTGCCAGCCAGCGATCTTCCTGCCAGTTCGCCACCTCTGCCCGCAAACGGCGCAACGCCTGTTTCGTCCCTTCCGCCAACTCCGCCTCGCCATGGAAATCCAGCGCCTGCGCCGCCAGCAGGTACTCAATCGCCAGAATCTGCCACACATTCCCCACCAGCTTCAGCAGTTTCAATGCAGCTCCCGTACCTAAGCTAAGATGATCCTCCTGCAAACCCGAGGTCACGTAATTATCCAGCACCGCCGGTTGCGCCAACTGACGGTTCTCCGCACACAACGACGCCGCCACGTACTGCGCAATCATCATGCCGGAATTCACGCCCGGCTGCGCCACCAGGAACGCCGGTAAACCGCTGACCTGTGGATTCACTAAACGATCCAGACGTCGCTCCGCAATGCTGCCAACCTCCGCCATGGCAATGGCCAACACATCAGCCGCCATCGCCACCGATTCACCGTGCGGATTGGCCTGCGACACCACACGCCAGTTATCCACGTTGCCGAGTATCAACGGATTATCGGTACAGGCATTCAACTCGGTATTCACCTGTCGCGCCGCGTGATCAAACTGATCGCGGCTGGCACCGTGTACCTGTGGCATCGAACGCAAACTCAGTGCATCCTGGGTGCGCACACCCACGCTTTTAGCCAGCAGCGGGCTGTCGCTCAGCAACTGACGCAAACGCAGGCCACTCACTTGCATGCCAGGACTGGCTTTCAGCGCAATCACTTCGGCATCAAACGCCACTAACTGCCCGCGCAGCGCCTCAAAACTCATCGCGCCAGTCACGTCAGCCCAATCCAACAGCCGCGCCGCATCATCCAGCGCCAGACACGACAACCCGGTCATGCACGGCGTGCCGTTCACCAGGCTCAAACCCTCTTTCGCGCCAGGTCGATAAGGCGTTAATCCAGCCTGCGCCAGCGCTTGCTCTGCAGACACGATCTGTTGCTGATACTCAACATCGCCCATGCCAATTAGCGCGAGTCCGATATGCGCCATATGGCTGAGATAGCCCACTGAACCTTGCGACGGCACCTGCGGCGTAATCTGATGATTCAGCAGCGCCAGCAAATGCTGCACCAGTGCCACGGAGACGCCCGATTTGCCATGGCTATAGTTCGCAATCGCCGCACACAGAATGGCACGCACCTGTTCACGCGCCAGTAATGGGCCCACGCCACAAGCGTGACTCAATAGCGTATTACGTGACAACTGGCTGAGCTGCTCTTCCGGCAAAGTGATATTGCACAGCGCCCCCAGACCGGTATTGATGCCATAAGCGATATGCCCGCTGGCCACAATCTGCTCGACAATCTCACGCCCCTGAGCAATACGCTGCCAGGCGCTGGCGCTTAACGTCAGTTCGGCATTGTGCCGTGCCACCTGCACCACATCCTGCCAGGAAAGCGTTTCATCGCCCCACACTAATGTCATGCTGGTTGCTCCGTGTGATGGCTCTGATGGCTGGAGATAAACTGCTTAAAGCGCTGCGAGCCTTGTGCGCCAAACATCTCTTCCGGCGTCCCCTGACAATCAATGGTCCCCTGATGCATAAACACCACCCGGTTGGAAACGTTACGCGCAAAGCCCATTTCGTGCGTCACCACCAACATGGTGCGCCCCTCTTCCGCCAGGCTGCGCATTACTTTCAATACTTCGCCCACCAGCTCGGGATCAAGTGCTGAGGTTGGCTCATCAAACAGCATCACTTCCGGGTCCATCGCCAGCGCGCGGGCAATCGCCACACGCTGCTGCTGGCCGCCGGAAAGCTGTGCCGGATAAAAATCTTTGCGATTCAACAGGCCAACGCGATCCAGCAACTGCTCCGCCTGGGCAATGCAGCTTTTCTTATCGCGCTTCAGAACATAGTGCGGCCCTTCAATCACGTTTTGCAGCACCGTCATATGCGACCACAGGTTAAAACTCTGGAACACCATGCCCAGACGCGAACGCAGGCGCTCAATCTGTTTGGGATTGGCCGCCAGCTGATGACCACGCGCATGGCGCTTCATCTCAATGGTTTCACCACCGACGCTCACCACGCCAGCATCCGGCGTTTCCAGCAGGTTGATACAGCGCAATAAGGTACTTTTACCCGAGCCGCTGGCGCCGAGAATTGAGATAACATCGCCTTGATGCGCCTGCAGCGAAATGCCTTTCAGTACTTCCATTGCGCCAAAGGATTTATGGATATCGGTGGCGCTTAAGGTTACGGGGGATGTGGATTGCATATCACTCTCCGGCAAGCGGTTTAACGGCGGGTAACGGCTTTTTTTCAACGCGATGCACCGGGGTTAAACGGCGTTCTAACAACGCGTAAAGCTGGACGATAATAAAGTTGAGGATCAGATAAATGGCGGCGGCGCAGATAAACACTTCCATGGTGCGATAGGTACGCTGAATGATCTGCTGCGCCACACCAGTGACATCCCACACGGTGACCAGACTGGCCAGCGCCGTGGACTTCACCAGCAGGATCGCTTCGGTGGAATACGCGGGCAGTGCATAACGCAACATGATGGGTGCGATGATGCGGCGCAGCAGCAGCCAGCGAGACATGCCGCAAGCCAGCCCGGCTTCGACCTGTCCGGGTGGCACCGCCAGTAGGGCACCACGCAGGATTTCAGCGGTATAAGCCGCGGTGCACAGCGACAATGCCAATACCGCGCAGGTAAAGGGCTCGCGCAGGAACGGCCAGACAAAACTATGGCGGATCACGCCAAACTGCCCCAATCCGTAATAGATCAGGAACAGCTGGATCAGCAGCGGTGAGCCGCGAAACACCAGAATGTAGCCGCGCGCAAAGCCGCTCAGCACCCGCCAGCGGCTCATGCGCAGTGACAGAATGCCGATAGCGAAAATGCCACCGCAGAGAAAGGCACTGATAAACAGGCCGAGCGTCACCGGCAGCGCGGCGCTCAGCTTGAGAAAGGTATCGGTCAGAAAGGCGAAGTCAATCATACTGCTGCTCCTTAATGCTGTGCCGCAGTGCGACTTTGCCACGCGCGTCCAAGGCGAGACTCTGCCCGGCGGAACGCATGATTAGACAGCAGCGTCAGCACCAGATAGCAGCCACCGCCAATCAGATAGAAAGTGAAGTAATCGCGCGTGGATCCCGCCGCCACCTGGCTGGCGCGCATCAGCTCGACGATGCCGGTCACCGACACCAGCGCCGAATCTTTCAGGCTCATCTGCCAGACATTCGACATGCCCGGCAGCGCATAGCGCACAATCTGCGGCAGCAAAATGCGCTGGGCAATACGCCAGCGCGGCATGCCGATCGCGACTGCCGCTTCCACTTCACCTTTCGCCAGCGCCAGACGCGCCGCGCGATACACCTCACCTTGATAGGATCCAGAGATGAGCCCGATAGCCAGTGCACCAATCAGGAACGGCGGCGCTTCGATAAAACCATCTGCACCGAACATCTGTCCGACGAGGGTGATCAAGCCCGATCCGCCAAAATAGAACAGGTAGATCACCAGCAGTTCCGGGATGCCGCGAAACACCGTGGAATAGGCTTCACCCAACCAGCGAACCCAGCGCTGCGGCGACAGTTTCGCTGCCGCCACGCCGGAACCGACCACCGCGCCAATCATCAACGCCGCCAGTGACAGCAGCAGCGTGGTGAAGGCAGCCCCCAAAATCAGGCGGCCCCAGCCATCAGCACCAAAACTCAGCAGGCTCATCATCTTTCACCTCACTTACGGGGTTACGTCAGTTTTAAACCACTTCTCACTCAGCTTTTTCACGGTGCCATCGGCCAGCGCGGCCTTGATAGCCTCGTCGAGTTTGGCTTTCAGATCGTTGTCAGCCATGCGCACGCCCATCGCCTCGCCCTCACCCCAAATCGGGCCACCCAACTGCGGGCCACTGAAGGTCAGGTTGCTGTTCTCTTTGCGCGCCAGCATCGATTGCGCGAAGGTCACATCGTCGAATACTGCATCAATACGCCCCGCCTGAAGATCGAGAATCGCATCTGCTGAGGAAGTGTATTCGCGCACGTCGGCGACATCTTTGAAGTACTTATCAATAAAGGGCGTGTAAACCGTGCCGGACGCGATACCAATCGTTTTGCCTTTTAACGCCGCTTTCAGTGGCGCAATCGCGGTGTTGATCTCTTTCTCATCGTCATGCAGCTTGATGATGTTGTGATCGGCCGGCATCAGCGGACTGTCTTTGGTGGTGATAAAGGTGGCGGGAGTCGACGCGTAAGGCACGGTGAAATTGACCACTTTTTTGCGATCCGGCGTGATGACGATCGCATCCATGATCACGTCATATTTGCCAGCATTCAGTCCGGCGATCATGCCGTCCCAGTTTTGCACCACCAGCTTGCACTGGATGCCCATGCGCTTACACAAGTCTTCCATCAGTTCAGGTTCAAAGCCGCCTAACTTGCCGCCCGGCAGCGTCAGGTTCCAGGGTTCATAGCTGCCTTCGGTAGCGATGGTGATCGATTTCCACTCTTTGGCCTGTACAGCAACACCGCTGATCATCAGGCTGGCAAACAGGGTCGTGAGGCAAAAACGGCGAATCGGGGCACGGTGCGTCATGCGGCTTCTCCTGGTCATTAATCGAATTGGCTGTCTCTGTTAGCTGATACAGCGCAGATGACATTTCATGTATATACAAGTTAGCTTGCGGCAGATCATTGTCGGCATAAGCTTTTTGTGAGCCAGCCAGAATAAAAAGTGATAATTACCACGTGGTCTTTACTTGTACATACAACCTAGCAAGCAGTGTGCCAAATCGGCAGAGGCGGTGGAATCAGGGAATGGTCACGGCACGGACGTATTGATGCACATTTTTGGGGCGCGATTGCACTTTTATGGGGATAACGGAGTTTGAGAGGGAACGAGATGGGTCTGGTGCGTTGTCTGAGCCCGCACTTCCCTACCAATAAAAAAGGCAGCCACCTTTCAAAGGTGACTGCCTGGTAAAAAATTTGCCCTGGCGGGCATGACGACTCGGGCGATTAGAGAGGTTTTCCAGCCTGTAAATAAGCCTGCATCATCGGTTTTAACACTTTTTGCAGCTGTGACGCGCGATCCTGTTGCCAGGCAAACGGCGGGGTTTCATCCATGTAATTAAGCTGTGCCAGCTCGAGCTGTACGGCCTGTACGCCCTGCTGCGGCTGACCGTAAGCACGCGTGATATAACCACCTTTGAAACGGCCGTTAACCACCCAGCTGTAATCGCTTTGTGCGGCACAAACCTCTTTGATCGCTTCGATCACCGCCTCCGAGCAACTCTCACCGCTGTTGGTGCCAATGTTGATATCCGGCAACTGGCCGTCGAACAAGCGTGGAATCACCGAAGCAATTGAATGGGCGTCAAACAGCAACGCATAACCGTGTTCCGCTTTCAGTCGCGCCAGCTCTTGCTGGATCTGCTGGTGATAGGGCTGCCAGATATTATCGAGATAACCCTGTCGCGCGGCGGCGCTGGGGGTTTTACCCTCGGCGAAGGTCGGCGTGCCGTCAAACAGCGTCTCAGGATAGAGTCCGGTGGTAGCGGTGGTGTACAGCGGCTGGTTATCCGGCGGACGATTCAGGTCGATGACAAAACGTGAGTAGTGGCCAATCAGCACGCTGGCCCCTAAATCGCGCACAAAATCGTACAACAGCGGAATGTGCCAGTCGGTATCCGGCAGGCCGCGAGCCGCGTCGCTCAATCCTGCATCCACTTCAGGCGTTAACTGAGTACCCGCATGCGGGATGCTGACCAGCAGCGGCAGCTTACCGGCGGTGAAATGAAAAGGTGTCATTGCGCTTCTCCACGATAGATAACCTGGCACGGCAATTCGCCGCCCAACCAGTAAACCAGTTCTGCCGGACGCGCCAGCGGCCAGTGCACAAAGTTTGCCACCTTGCCGGCCTCAAGCGAACCGTGCGAATGCTGTAATCCCAGCGCTTTCGCGCCCCATAAGGTCACGCCCGCCAGCGCTTCTTCCGGCGTCATGCCAAACAGCGTACAGCCCATATTCAACATCAGACGCAGCGACAGCGCCGGGGAAGTCCCCGGATTGGCATCGCTGGCCAGCGCCATTGGCACGCCGTGTTTGCGGAACAGATCCACCGGCGGGCGTTGCGTCTCGCGCAGTAGATAGAACGCGCCCGGCAGCAACACCGCAACGGTGCCGTGCTGCGCCATCGCTTGCGCATCGGCTTCGGTGGCGTATTCAAGATGATCGGCTGACAAGGCGCCGTATTCAGCTGCCAGCGTGGCACCGCCCAGTGCAGAAAGCTGTTCAGCGTGCAGTTTAACCGGCATCCCCAGCGCTTTGGCTTGATCAAACACCGCGCTAACCTGCTCAGGGGAGAAGGCCAGATGTTCGCAGAAGGCATCGACGGCATCCGCCAGCCCTTCCGCCTTCACCTGTGGTAACAGGCGATTGCAGATGATATCGATCCAGCCTTGTGGATTTTCTTTAAACTCGGGGGGGAAGCCGTGCGCGGCCAGGCAGGTGGAGAGCACATCGGCGGGCACCGTTTCCGCCAATTCGCGGATGGCGCGCAGCATGGTTAGCTCGCTGGTTTCATCGAGGCCATAACCCGATTTAATCTCCACTGTAGTGACGCCTTCTGCCAGCAATCGATCCAGACGCCAGCGCGCGCTTGCCACCAACTCCTGCTGTGATGCCGCGCGCGTAGCACGCACCGTGGAGAGAATACCGCCGCCTTGCGCCGCGATCTCGGCATAGCTGACGCCGTTCAGACGCTGCTCGAACTCCTGGCTGCGATCGCCGCCAAACACCAGATGCGTATGGCAATCCACTAAACCTGGCGTGATGATGCCACCGTCAAATTGCTGCTGCGTACGCGGGGCAAAATCCGGCAGTTCACTGCGCGGTCCTACCCAAATCAGCTCGCCGTTATCCACCGCCAGTGCGCCGTCGGCAATCAGGTTATAGTGCCCGTCTCGCATGGTGACGATATCGGCCCCCAGCCACAGGCTGTCGATCTGCTTCGCTTCTGCCATCCCACTCCCCTTCACGTCTGACGATTTACAGTGCGTCTCAAAGTATGTATATGTATATACAACTTTCCGCCCTTAAGGATCAACCATGGCCGTTTTTTTTGCCCCACGCGCGCTGCTGGCCGACGGCTGGCATGAAGACGTATTGATTACCACTGACGCATCCGGACAGATTGCTGAACTTACCCCCAGCAGCACACCAGGCAGCGCCACTCGCCTTGCTGGCCCGGTGATCCCCGCTATCGCTAACCTGCATTCGCACGCCTTCCAGCGTGCCATGGCCGGGCTGGCGGAAGTGGCGGGCGATCCGCAAGACAGTTTCTGGACCTGGCGCGATCTGATGTACCGCATGGTGCAGCGCCTGTCGCCGGAGCAGGTCGGCGATATCGCCACCCATCTCTATATCGATATGCTGAAAGGCGGCTATAGCCAGGTGGCGGAATTCCACTACTTGCACCACGATGCGCAGGGCAAACCCTATGCCGATGACGCGATGCTGCTCAACCTGATTGCCGCCGCCGAGACGGCCGGGATCGGTCAGACGCTGCTGCCGGTGCTCTATAGCTACAGCGGATTTGGATCGCAACCGGCCAGCGACGGCCAGCGCCGTTTTATCCAGCAAACGGAGGCTTATCTGCAGCAACAGCAACGCGTTGCGCAATGGAGCGCCAATAAGCCGCTGCTTAATCATGGCATCTGTTTCCACTCGCTGCGCGCGGTGAGTGAAGCTCAGATGCGTGAAGTGCTGGCCGCTGGCGCTGCTGATGTGCCGGTACATATTCATGTGGCCGAGCAGGAAAAAGAGGTCAATGACAGCCTGGCGTGGAGCGGCGAGCGTCCGGTTGCCTGGCTGTATAATCGCTTCGAAGTAGATCAGCGCTGGTGCCTGATTCATGCCACCCATCTGGACGACAGCGAAATCCACCGCATGGCGGCCAGCGGTGCGATTGCCGGACTCTGTCCGACCACCGAAGCCAATCTCGGCGACGGCATCTTCCCGGCGGTAGAATATATTGCCCAGGGTGGACGCTGGGGCATTGGCTCGGACAGCCATGTATCGCTCAGCGCGCTGGAGGAGCTCCGCTGGCTGGAGTACGGTCAGCGCCTGCGCGATCGTCGTCGCAACCGAATCACCCTGCCCCATCAGCCTTCTGTGGGCGATCTGCTGTGGCAGCAGGCGGCACAAGGCGGTGCGCAGGCGTGCGCGATCAACACCGGTGAACTGGCGGTGGGCAAACGCGCCGACTGGCTGGTGCTGGAAAACGATGCCTTCCTGAGCAGCGTAAATTCAGCATCACTTCTTAACCGCTGGCTGTTTGGCGGTAGCCAGAGCCAGATCCGCGATGTGTTTGTTGCCGGTAATCAGGTGATCAGCGAAGGCCATCATCCCGCCGAAGAGGCCGCAGCCGCGCGCTTCGCCCAGGCCATGAGTGCACTGCAATGAGAACGTATTTCGACTACAGCCAGCTGCCCGTGAGCCGCTGGCGCAACGGCGGCGGCGAAACGCGTGAAATCGTCAGCTTTCCGCCCGGTGAGGCAGAGTTTGGCTGGCGCGCCAGTATTGCCACCATCGATGCTGACGGACCTTTCTCGCCGTTCCCCGGTATCGATCGTGTGATTACGCTGCTGAATGGCGATAGCGTGGTGCTGCGCAGCGAGAACGTCGAACACGCGTTGTTGCCGCGTCAGCCGTGGGCATTTCCCGGGGAATGGTCGATTGAGGCACAGATCAGCGGCAGCTGTCAGGATTTCAATATCATGACGCGCCGCGACAGCTGGCAGGCGCAGGTGGAGATCGTGCAACACGCCGCTACCAGCCAACACGGTGTCGCTTGGGTATTATCCGGCGAATGGCAGAGTACGGACGGCAAACGCGTCACGGTTAATCAGGGAATGTGGTGGCTGGATGAAGAGACGCAGCTGGCACCGCGAACCTCGGATGCCAGCCTGCTGTTTGTGGTGCTTAGCCGTGTCCTCTGAAACGCCCCAGTAACTTATAGCGCGAGCCTGGATAGAGCAGGCGCGCGTAAGTCACAATCTTGTTGTCGCTCCAGGTCTGACGACGAATCAACAAGCAGGGTTCGTGCTCATCCAGCGCCAGATGTTTACGCTGGCGCAAATCGGGCAGGACCGCTTCCACAATATGCTCACCGGCGGTCAACGGCGCCACACGCATCAAATAGGTGTAGGGCGTCAGTTGATGATAATCCTGACGGAGGTAATCCGGCGCCACCAGCGGGTTGACCAGACGATCTTCCAGTTGCACCGGCATATCGTTTTCGTAGTGCACAATCAACGAATGATACAGCGTCTGCCCGGTGGATAAGCCCAACACAGCGGCCTGCTCCGGATCGGCCTTCATCTGCCCAATCGACAAAATTTTGCAGCTATGGCGATGACCACGCTGGGCAATTTCATCGGCGATGTTATGCACTTCCAGCATCGCGGTGTAACCCTTCATCTCCGCGACAAAGGTGCCGACGCCTTGCATGCGTACCAAAAAACCTTCGCTGGTGAGTTCACGCAGCGCGCGGTTAATGGTCATGCGGCTCACGCCCAGCTCGTTAACCAGCTCACTTTCGGACGGTACGCGCTGATTCGCTTTCCAGTGACCTTCACGGATCTGGCTGACGATCGCCTGTTTCACGCGCTGATAAATCGGTGCTGGCTCATCGCCCATCGCTGCGGCCAGCTGCGCTATTGCCGTTTGCTCCGCCATATCCTGTTCCTTTTCCGAATAATGCCCAAAGTTTACTGTCTCAGCACGTAAATGTATATACATCCAATTGTGCAGACAGCCCGTTAACAGTGCAGCGTTCTCCCTGTTTCGGTGCAATGCGGCTGCGGCTGGATGACACATCCCGCATTGCGGCGCATTTCACAGAATCCAATCAATCTGGCACAGCCCTTGCTACTTGTATAGACAAGATTAGACACTTATGCTTCACTCAGCTCATTCAATGGTGCTACCCCATGCCACATCGCAAACCCAGGGCTTGCAGGTAGTACCCGATCACTTGTATAGACAGGAGTAGACTATGTCAGGTTCGGTTCAGGAAATTCGCCTCGTTCCCGGTGAAGTGGACCTCGCGACCTTGCGGGCGATTTATCAAAGCAAGGTGACGCTCACGTTAGCGGATGACGCTCGTGCGGCCATCGATCGCGCGAATGAAACCGTCGATGCCATCGTGGCATCAGGCAAAGTGGTGTACGGCATCAATACCGGCTTCGGCAAACTGGCTCAGACACAGATTCCTGCTGAGCGTCTGGCAGAGTTGCAGCGCAATCTGGTGCTGTCGCACAGCGTGGGTTTGGGCAACTTACTGCCCGATAACGTCACGCGCTTAGTGGTCGCCACCAAAATCATCAGCCTGGCACGCGGTCACTCCGGCGTACGTATCCAGTTAATCGAAGCGCTGCTGGCGCTGTTTAATGCCGGTGTGATGCCGTGCATCCCGGAAAAAGGTTCGGTTGGCGCATCCGGCGATTTAGCCCCGCTGGCCCATCTGTCACTGATGTTGCTGGGCGAAGGCCAGGTACGCGTTGACGGAGAACTGATTCCTGCCACCGAAGGGCTGGCACGCGTCGGCCTGCAGCCGATTGTGCTGGGACCGAAGGAGGGTCTGGCACTGCTGAATGGCACCCAGGTTTCCAACGCCCTGGCACTGCGTGGCCTGTTTGAAGCTGAGAACCTGTTCGCCGCAGGGCTGATGGCCGGCGCGCTGTCACTGGAAGCGATCAAAGGCTCGGTAAAACCTTTCGATGCACGTATTCATCAGGCGCGCGGTCAGCACGGGCAAATCGCGGTGGCCGCTGCCGTTTCTTCCTTACTGGAAGGCAGTGAAATCCTCAGCTCACATACCAATTGTGGTCGCGTGCAGGATCCCTACTCGATTCGCTGCGTTCCGCAGGTGATGGGCGCGTGTTTAGACAACCTCAGCCATGCGGCGCGTGTATTGCAAATCGAAGCCAACGCGGCCTCTGATAACCCGCTGGTGTTCAGTGAAAGCGGTGATGTGATTTCGGGCGGTAACTTCCACGCCGAACCTGTGGCATTTGCCGCCGATATCATCGCATTGGCGATTGCCGAAATCGGCGCCATTTCCGAGCGCCGTATGGCGCTGCTGCTGGATACTGGTCTCTCTGGCTTGCCGCCATTCCTGGTGCGCGATGGCGGAGTCAACTCTGGCTTTATGATTGCCCAGGTCACCGCTGCCGCACTGGCTTCTGAAAACAAATCGCTGGCGCATCCGGGTAGCGTGGATAGCCTGCCGACCTCTGCGAACCAGGAAGATCACGTGTCGATGGCCACCTACGCCGCGCGTCGCCTCGGTGATATGTGCTTTAACACCGCTGCCGTGGTCGGCATTGAAGCCATGGCTGCGGCGCAAGGCATCGACTTCCATCGTCCACTGCAAAGCTCGACTGCGCTGGAACAAGAGATGAGTCGCATCCGCGAGAACGTTGCCTTCCTTGATCAAGACCGTTTAATGGCGCCGGATATCGAATCCATGCGTCTGTGGGCCAGCAGTCACGCCTGGCCTGAATCTTTGACTGCGCTGCTGCCAAGCCAGCGTTCACCTTCCCTTTAAGGAATTGATGATGAGCGAAACTTTATCTCAGGCTGTTGCCCGTGAAATCCGTGCGCCGCGCGGTAACGAACTGCATTGTGCGAACTGGTTGATTGAAGCGGCTTACCGCATGATCCAGAACAACCTCGATCCTGATGTGGCCGAGCGCCCTGAAGATCTGGTGGTATACGGCGGCATCGGTAAAGCCGCGCGTAACTGGGAGTGCTTTGAGCAGATTCTGCGTTCACTGCGTGCGTTGCAGCCTGAAGAAACCCTGCTGATCCAGTCTGGTAAACCAGTGGGCGTGTTCCGTACTCATGCCGATGCACCTCGCGTGCTGCTGGCTAACTCTAACCTGGTGCCACACTGGGCTAACTGGGATCATTTCCACGAGCTGGATAAAGCCGGCCTGATGATGTACGGCCAGATGACCGCCGGTTCCTGGATCTACATCGGTGCACAGGGCATCGTGCAGGGCACCTTTGAGACCTTCGCCGAAGCCGGTCGCCAGCATTATGACAGCGATCTGAGCGGTCGCTGGATCCTGACAGCAGGCCTGGGCGGCATGGGCGGCGCACAACCGCTGGCGGGCGTACTGGCCGGTGCCAGCGTGCTGGCGATTGAATGCCAGGAATCCCGCATCGATTTCCGTCTGCGCACCCGTTACGTTGACCATAAAGCGTATACCTTAGACGAAGCGCTGGATCTGATTGAGAAAGCCACCAAAGCGAAGCAGGCAATTTCCGTTGGCCTGCTGGGCAACGCCGCTGAAATCGTGCCGGAGCTGGTGAAGCGCGCCAAAGCGGGTGGCATGAAGCCGGATATCGTCACCGATCAGACTTCTGCACACGATCCAATCAATGGCTATCTGCCAGTGGGTTGGGATCTGGATCGCTGGCAGGCCGAGCGCGTCAGCAATCCTAAAGCGGTCGAAAAAGCCGCCCGCGCGTCAATGGCGGTGCATGTGCAGGCCATGCTCGACTTCCATCATATGGGCGTGCCGACCGTGGATTACGGTAACAACATCCGTCAGGTAGCGTTGGATGAAGGCGTGAAAAACGCCTTTGATTTCCCAGGCTTCGTACCCGCCTATATTCGCCCGCTGTTCTGCGAAGGCAAAGGTCCGTTCCGCTGGGTGGCGCTGTCAGGCGATCCAGAGGATATCTACAAAACCGATGCCAAGCTGAAGGAGCTGTTCCCGGAGCACAAGAACCTGCACCGCTGGCTCGACATGGCGCAGGAACGTATTGCCTTCCAGGGACTGCCAGCGCGCATCTGCTGGCTGGGACTGGGCGAGCGCCATAAAGCCGCACTGGCATTCAACGAAATGGTGCGCAACGGTGAACTGAAAGCGCCTATCGTCATCGGCCGCGATCATCTCGACTGTGGTTCCGTCGCCTCACCAAACCGTGAAACTGAAGCGATGAAAGACGGTTCGGATGCCGTCTCCGACTGGCCGCTGCTGAATGCCCTGCTAAACACCGCAGGCGGCGCGACCTGGGTTAGCCTGCATCACGGCGGCGGCGTTGGCATGGGCTTCTCGCAGCACTCCGGCGTGGTGATTGTCTGTGACGGCACCGCCGAAGCCGACGCACGCCTTGGCCGTGTGCTGTGGAATGACCCGGCAACCGGCGTGATGCGTCACGCGGATGCGGGCTATGAACTGGCGCAGAACTGCGCGAAAGAACATGGCTTGAACCTGCCGATGCAAAAGTAATTTGTCGTGATAACTGAAGTCGCCCTTAACCGGGCGACCTTAGTTCAGCCGCCAAATTTCCTCGTTACTCTCTACTCTCTACTCTCAACCCGCAACCCTCAAATCCTCAAATCCTCAAATCCTCAAATCCTTAAATCCTTAAATCCTTAAATCCTTAAATCCTTAAATGCAACATGCTGCATGCTGCATGCTGCATGCTGCATGCTGCCGGGTATATTCCATTCCGCTATACCCTATAGCCAAATTATTCCTTTCCACGATAGACGCCGCCCTGCGCTTACCACTACAGTGGAGACATCACGTTACGTGTCAGAGAAATCGCAGCAACTGCTGCTGATGGAGAGCCTTACTTTATGAGCCTGCCTGCCGTCCTGCTGGAAAACGCCCTGAACTGGCGTCGTCAGTTACACCAACATCCTGAACTCGGTTACCAGGAGCAACAAACCAGTGAACTGGTTGCGAATGTGCTCGCTGAAGCAGGGTTACAGGTGTTCCGTAGCCTGGCAGGCACTGGCGTGATTGGCACACTGGAAAACGGCCCAGGCCCGGTGATTGGTTTACGCGCCGATATGGATGCATTGCCGATTACCGAAAAAGGCGCGCCGGAGTGGAAATCTACCCGCTCAGGCGTGATGCACGCCTGCGGTCACGACGGACACACGGCCATTCTGCTCGCGGCGGCCTGCCAACTGGCCGCGACGCGCAACTTCAAAGGCACGGTGCACTTCCTGTTTCAGCCCGCGGAAGAGAATCTTGGCGGTGCGCGGAAAATGGTGGAAGAAGGTTTGTTTACCCGTTTCCCAATGGATGCGGTGTACGCCATGCACAACTGGCCAGGTTTGCCGGTGGGTTCGCTGGCGGTGAATCCAGGTGCGATGATGGCCTCGCTCGATTCCTTTGAAATCACCCTCAACGGCAAAAGCTGTCATGCGGCGATGCCGGAGAGCGGTGCCGACCCGATGGTGGTGGCAGCAGAGCTGATCATGGCGCTGCAAACCATTCCGTCACGCCGTTTGTCACCGCTGGCGTCAGCGGTGGTGAGCGTGACGCAGATCCACGGTGGTGAGGCGATCAATGTGATTCCCGAGCAGATTGTGCTGCGTGGTACGGTGCGATGTTTGCAGACTGACGTACGTGACCGCGTGCGCAGTCTGATTGAAGATTTTGTCACTACCCTGCCGCGCCCGTTTGGCGTCAGCGGCGAGATTCACTGGTATCCGGGTTATCCCGTCACCGCCAACCATGCCGGTCCAGCGGAACAGGTGCGCGAGGTTGCCCAGCGCGTGTTAGGTGAATCGCAGGTGCACTGGCAGGTGAATCCTTCCATGGCCTCGGAAGATTTCGCCTGTATGCTGGAATCTTGCCCGGGTGCTTACTTCTGGCTCGGTGCCGATGGCGCATCCCCCTCCGCCCCATTGCACAACGCGCATTATGATTTCAATGATGATCTGATACCGATTGGTATCCGCTTCTGGCAGCAACTGGTGGAGAACGTGCTGGTCAAAGCCTGACTGGCAGGATTCGCGGAACCCAGGAATATCAATCGAGGTGGCATGTTGGTTAAAGCCTGACTGGCGGATTTCTAAAACCAGCAATCTCAAGCGGCATTGTATCAGGCAGCAATAGATTCGACGGCGCGACTCAAGCTGAAGGGAATCGGTTACCTGCCCGCTATGCATCCACCCCGCAAAACCCCTCGATGCACGATTGCACGATTGCACGATTGCACGATTGCACGATTGCACGATTGCACGATTGCACGATTGATTTTATATCCTCTCTCGACTGTGCGTTTGACCCGCAACCCAAGGCTGCGGGTATTGATTTACCCGTCAGATCCCAGCTTGCTGCAATCGCGTTTCCGCCTCATCCAGCGTCGCTGACTCTCCGGTGGCCACTAAGCAGCACGCCAGCTGTAAACGCAGCGCCTGCGGCACGGCACGTTCGCCGGCCAGTACCTGTTTGATCCAGTCTGCGGTGTCTTGCGCATTTTTACTTTCTGGCAGTTCCACGCTGATTTCTGGCTGGCGCTCAACCCACACTTCCGCCTCTGCGCCCGCACCGCCAATGTAGTTAATCGCCGGACAGCGTTGTGGGTTGGCATACACTTCACCTTCGGTGCCATTCAGCAGGATGGCGGGTGCATCAATATCCTGGAAGAACTTGCCGACGCGCGGCACATATTCCGGATGGGAAACACTCGCCAGACGCAACGCGGCACGTTCGGTAAACGGTGTCGCCAGCTTCGCCAGCGTATGTGCGCTATTACGCACGCCCATGCGCCAGCGCAGCGACAGCTGTTTTGCCATCGGTGCACACAGGTGATCGATGGTGATAAACGCCAGCTCACCGCTCTCCAGTTTCGCTTGTGCCTGCTGCGCAGTGGTGGCCGGCGCAATATCCAGCGCTGCCAGTACCGCTTCGGTGGTGATGCGGGTTGGATCGTCACTCACACCGTGCAGCAACACCGGAAACCCGAGTTTGCTTAATAGTAAAGCTAACAGCGGCGTGAGATTGCCCTGACGACGTGCGCCGTTGTAGCTGGGGATCACAATTGGCATCGGGCGATTGGCGGGCGGCTGCAACTGCATCATTTGCTGCTGCATAGCGTGGTAAAAACCGCGCATCTCCTCTTCGCCTTCGCCCTTGATACGCAGGGCGATCAGCACACCGCCGAGCTCCAGTTCTGGCACTTCATCCGCCAGCATGGCGCTGTAAAGGGCAACGGCGGTGTCGAAATCGATATCGCGCGCGTGGTTCTTACCGCGCCCAATCTCTTTGATAATTTTATTCAGTTCCATCAGGGCATTCCTGCTTCCAGGGCGCGCCGATAACCGGCTGCCAAAAGGTCATTGATGTGCGTCTGGGCACACCTAAGATTTCTTACTTTTACGCTTCGCTGGTTTGACTGCGGTTTTAACCGCTACTTTTACCACTGGTTTTATGCTGGCTTCGGGCACCGCCGGTTGTTCAATCGGAAACACCGGTAAGGCGGCCAGCAGCCGACTGCCATAAGCTTTATTAAGCAGTCGCCGATCGTATATCACGATCTCCCCGAAGCAGTGATGGCTACGAATCAGACGGCCGACCTGCTGAATCAACGTAAACGAAGCGCTCGGTAGACTCTGCACTTCGAACGGGTAGCGTTTAAGGCTCTTCAACCACTCCCCTTCGGTCAAAATTACCGGACTGTCTACCGGGGGAAAAGCGATTTTATGGATGTGCACCTGCGTCAGCAGATCGCCCTTTAAATCCAGGCCTTCAGCAAAAGACTGCAGTCCAACCAGAATACTGGTTTGCCCCGCTTCGACTCGCTGGCGATGCAGCTCCACTAAGCGCGAACGAGGTTGATCGCCCTGCACCAACATCGATAAGCGTAATGCGCTGACATGGCTGACAAACTGCTGCATCGCGCGCCCGCTGGCAAACAGCACCAGCACGCCTTTGTGCTTCTCTTCTGCCATTTGTTGCAGGAAAAAGCCTGCCATCTCGGCAATGTGCTCCGCTTCATTAGCCATCAGCGGTTCATAGCGCATTTGCGGGATCACCAGCTTGCCCTGATCGACATGATTAAATGGCGAATCCAGCGCCACAAAGCGATCGCCCGCTTTCTCGTTTAGCCCTGACATCTCTTGCAGCCGATTGAAGCTGTTCAGTGAACGCAAGGTCGCCGAGGTCACCACCACATGCGGAATCTTGCGCCACAGCAGTTTCTCCAGCTGATCGCTGACGCGAATCCCGGCGCAGTGGAATAGCAGATGCGCCTGGCCGTCCCGAATTTCACGGGTAATCCATTTCGATACCGGCGCATTAGAGGCTTTCTCCATGGCCGCCAGTCGCCACAGTTTGCTGATCGATTCGAACCAACCAAACTGGCGGTTAAGCTGAATGATTGCCCGATGCAGACGCATGATGTCGGCTTTGCCGGTTTGCTCACCCAACTCATTGAGTAAACCCTCGCTCAACCCGCGCAATGCATCGCTCAGTTTGAATAACCGTGCGCACATCGTCATCAGCTCTTCCGGCAACTCACCCAGCACAAAACGAAACTCGCCCGGCTGATTGTGCGCGGGTAACAGCGGATTGAGCGCGTCGCACAGGATTTGCAGCAGTTCACGCATCTCATCGCAATGGCCTTTTAACCGCTCTGGGTTGGTCAGCGGTGGCGGCGATTTCGGGCGGAACTGTGCCATGATGGTTTCCACCAGCCGCACAAACAGATCGAGCTGCAAGCTGCTCCAGCCGGGAGTGATTTCCGCACTCATCTCCAGCGCGTCACGCGCCACTTCCGGCAGATGATGACCTTCGTCCAGCACCAGCATCAGGTGTTTGGCAGGCGGTAAAACGGATTCATTCTCCATCGCCGCCATTACCAGCGCATGGTTCGCCACCACCACATCCGCCTGTTCTATTTCACGACGTGCAACAAAGAACGGGCATTCACGATACCAGCGACAGTGATGCCCCAGGCAGTTGGCTTTATCGGTGGAAAGGCGCTGCCACAGGCTGTCATCAATTGAGACGTCGGAGTGATCGCGCAGGCCGTCCCATTTGTAGCTGCTGAGTTGCTTTTCCAGTTTGGCACAGAACTTCTGCTCTTCTTTCGACCCGGTTACCGCTTCTTCATCGAGATACAGCAGCAAATCGCCTTGCTGATCTTCCGTCGCAGCCAGCGCCGCGAGATTGCGCGGACAGACATAGCGGCCACGGCCGAATGCGGCAGTGAAGGTGAGATCGGGGATGATTTTTTTCAGCAGCGGCAGGTCTTTGCTAAAGATTTGATCCTGCAGCGCGACGTTGGCGGTGCTGATCACTAACCGTTTCTCCTCGGCGCGGCTTACCGCGATGCCGGGGATCAAATAAGACAAGGTTTTGCCCACGCCGGTGGGGGCCTCAATCGCCAGATGGCGGCCTTCATCACCGGCCAGGCTTTTCGCCACTTCAGCGATCATCTGACGCTGTGGCGCACGGGGGATAAAGTCAGGAACCTGCTGCTGCAGCGCCTTATACCATTGCGCAATCTGGCTTTTTATCGCTGCTGTCAGGGCCATGTTGATTACTGTTTGCTGAATTGGCCTGTATTTTTACACAGTATCGGCGCAGCGTCAGCTTTCACTGCTATTTTTTCGCGCTGGATTCAGAATTTCACGCATCGCGCGGATCAGCGTTTCGCGCGCGCGTCCACGGCGGAAGGCAAACGAAAACGGTGCGCGGAAGTGAAAATGCTGTGGCAACAAGCGGCATAGCGTGCCCTGCTGTTCTCCGCTTTGCGCGTAATGCTCCGGCAAATAGCCGATATATCTCCCGGAGAGGATCAGCGTCAACTGCGCCTCTATACTCTCCACTGAGGCGTTAGTCTGGCGGAAGCCGCGCTTGTTTAACTCCTGCTGATTCCAGTAACGCCGCGTCACCATGCCGGTTTGCTGCACGGTGCGCATATCCGGATCGCCCTGCGCCAGTGGATGGTGCGGACTGCAATACAACCAGTGTTGCTCCTCATAAAGCGGAATGGTGACCAGATTGCTGGCACGCAGTGGAAAGTGCCCGATTGCCAGATCAAGGCGGTCTTCCAGTAACTGCTGCTGCAGTTCATTGGGATCGCGCACGCTGAGATTAAAAAATACCGCCGGAAAACGCTGATTAAAGCGCGCAATCGCCGCCGGCAGATCCAGCGTGCTGTCAGTCACTGTCGCATCCACCACACCCAACGAAAAGGTGCCACCTTGCGCGCTTTTCAGCGTCTCGACCTGCTCCTGCCAACCCGCCAGCGTGGCCAGCATTTCCTGGCTGTAGCGATGAAACTGCTCGCCTTTGCTGGTGAGGGTAAAGCCGCCACGTCCGCGCTGGCACAGAATAAACCCCAGCTGCGTTTCCAGCTCACTCATGTAAGCGCTGATGGCGGGGGTGGTCATATTCAGCGCCTGCTGTGCACGCGAGTAGCCCTGATTTTCCACCACGCTGGCAAACACCTGCAGCAGTTTGAGATTAGGTAATGTTTGCACCGCATTTCCTTCAGTGATTACTGACTAAAGTTAACCAATCTATGAAGTGATTATTTACTGTCAAGGATTTTTCCCGCGTCTCCCTCAGGCCATGATAAGACTCACTTAGCCGAAGGAGTTCGTGATGACCGATTTTCCTCAGCCGCAGGGTGGCAACGAGATGCCCCGTTTCGCTGGCCGTGGCACCATGATGCGTTTGCCCGCTGCCGAATCCCCTGCCGATCTTGATGTGGCGTTTGTAGGCATTCCGCTGGATATCGGAACATCGCAACGCAGCGGTACGCGCTATGGGCCACGCGCCATTCGCGCCGATTCAGTGATGATTCGCCCGTATAACATGGCGACCGGCGCGGCCCCTTTTGATTCGTTGCGCGTCGGCGATCTCGGCGATGTGCCGATCAATACCTACAGTCTGCTGAAGTCGGTCGATATCATCGAAAACTATTATACCGAGTTGAACAATTGGCCGATTATTCCGTTAACGCTCGGTGGCGATCACACGCTGACACTGCCGATTTTGCGCGCGCTGGCGAAGAAGCATGGGCCAATGGGCCTGATCCATATTGACGCGCATACCGATACCAACGATGAGATGTTTGGCGAGAAGATTGCCCACGGCACCACGTTCCGCCGCGCGGTGGAAGAAGGCCTGCTTGACTGCCAGCGCGTGGTGCAGATTGGTCAGCGTGCTCAAGGCTACGCCGCCGATGATTTCCAGTGGGGCGTCGATCAGGGCTTCCATCTGGTGCCTGCCGAACAGTGCTGGTATCGCTCCATGGCCCCATTAATGGCTGAGGTGCGTGCACGCATCGGCGACGGTCCGGTATATCTCAGCTATGACATCGACAGTTTTGATCCCGCCTGGGCACCCGGCACCGGCACGCCAGAAGTCGGCGGCCTGACCTCGATGCAGGGACTGGAGATTGTGCGCGGCTGTCGCGGACTCAATCTGGTCGGTGGCGATCTGGTCGAGGTGTCACCGCCGTACGATATCAGCGGCATGACCTCCCAGCTTGCGGCCAATATCCTTTATGAGATGCTGTGCGTATTGCCCGGCGTCCGTTACACAGAGAAGAAAGCATGACACAACAGAATTTGGTGTTTCCGGCGCGCGTGTTGCGCGGCGCGGGTGTGATCAATCAACTGGGCGAGATTTGCGCGGGGCTGGGCAAACGCGCCCTGCTGATCGGCGGCCATCAGGCATTGCAATCGGTGGAAGCGCAGGTGCGCGCTCAACTGCTGGCAGCCAACGTGACGCTGCTGGCGCAGGAGTGGTTTGGTGGTGAGACTTCAATCAATCAGATTAACCGTCTGGCGGCGATCGCTACCGAACTGCAAGCTGACGTGATTATCGGTGTCGGCGGCGGTAAATCGCTGGATACCGTAAAAGCCGTGGGAGCGCAGTTGGGCTTGCCGTTTATCACCATCCCGACCATTGCCGCTACCTGTTCGGCAGTGACGCCATTGACCATTCGCTACGACGATAACGGCAATTTCTTCGATATTTTCCCGCTGCCACAGGCACCGGCGGCAGTGATCATCGACAGTGAGTTGCTGGCTAAAGCCCCCGCTCGCTGGCTGGCTGCTGGTCTGGGCGATACCCTGGCGAAATGGTATGAGTTCCGCGCGGTGAGCGTCCGCCATCCGGCGCGCGAAGGCAATGCATTGTCATCGCTGGCACATAGCCAGATTTGCTATGACGTGATCGCGGAACACGGCCCGGCAGCTTATGCAGCAGTGCTGCGCGGTGAGAGCAGTGCCTCTTTGGATCAGGTGCTGGATGCCATCTTTACCTGGGCGGGATTGACCTCGCTGATGAGCAACGGCGCCCACGCAGCGGCTTCACATGCGATTTATGAAGGTTTTACCTTCTGCGATAAGACGCGTGAGTTTGGTCATGGCCTGTTGGTGGGCTTTGGCAACTTGTGCCTGCTGGCGCTGGAAGATCGCAGCGATGAAGAGGTGCTGGATGAGATGCGTCTGGCGCGCGATTGCGGTGTGCCATTGACGCTGCGTGAGATTGCCGAGTTGGATGATGCCGAGCTGGCGCTGATTGTGCGTGAATCTGTGCATGCGCCGGATATGGAGAATATGTCAGTCACCGTGACTGAAGCCCGTCTGCTGGCGGCGATGCAGCGGATTGAAGGGTTGGCTGTTCGGGTTTAAATCTGAGCTAAGTACTTGAGCAGGATGAGACGAGTACTTATGCGGAGTGAGAACGAAAAGTATAGGTGTGTTTAGTTTGGGGGCTGGGGGCTGAGTCCTGTGCTGGGTGCGGGCCGTAACACCTCTGCTCCTGCCGGGCAGTCCTCGCGCCGCTGACGCGGTGCCCTCGGCTTCCACGTCGTGCCTACGGAACGTTCGGGGATCGACCATCCCTGGTCGGCCCCGAACTGATCCACGCATCCCTGCGTGGATCTCCTGGCCCAACGTAAAAGCCTCAGCGCTGCGGATAGCCCTTGCAGCATCAGAGGTGCTACGGCCTCAAATATTGTGCCCTTTTCGACAGCATTCACTTAAGCTCATCAGCCGGCTGTAAGATCTGGTTCAACATGCCCGCTATGGACTAAACCAGGCTGCCGTTAACAGTAAGCACGATGGTTAATGAGCAGGCTGGGGGCGCTTTGGCGCAGGCAATCCACAGCGCCGAGCAGAGTGAGTCTGCCAGGATAGCCCGCAGGACGCGGGCGAAAGGCGGGGCGGCACAGGGATGTGCCATCCCCCGCCGTTCCGTGAGGCAGACGAACGAAGTGAGGGGACCGCGTCAGCGGCGCGAGGACGCCAGCGCCAAAGCGCCCCCAGCCTGCGTCACCGCCTATTAGTAACAGTAGCGCCTGAAAATAAAATTGCGGAGATAAAAATTAACCTGCATACCCAAGGCACTGCGACAGGTTAGGTGCAAATTTTTACACCTACACCCTATGCACGAGCCAGCAGCGTCACCACTTCCTGCACATCCGCGACGTCATCCAGCTCCATGCAAATCGCTTCCAGCTGTTCAACCTGGTCAACGGGCAACACACGCCCCGCTAAGCTACGGTATTTAGCCAGCAGCGCTTCAAGGCTCAGCGGATTCGCGGGCGCACCAGACGGCACCGGCACATGCTGCTGCCACTGCTCGCCCTGTTGAGTTTCAACACGCACCCACGGCTCGTCGTCACGCCCCTGCTGCTCATCAATCATCAACTCAATCCGCGCCATAAAGGCTTCAACCTGAGGATGCAGACGTTTGGCATCATCGTAACTGGACAATTCAGCGGAGCCATACAGCGCACGCGCCGCCAGTGCATACGGCAGGCTCATTTGCGCACTTGCCAGGCTCTGCAACTCACGTCCGCCACACATCTCCAGCAGGAACGGATTCAGCCCTACCACGATACGTTCAATCTGCTCGACACGCACCGGGTGTTCTTTTAGCAGTAACCCCAGCGCATCAATCGCCGAATGCGTCCCACGACAAGCGGCATACGGCTTGATCGAGCAGCGCGCCAGCTTCCACACCACACCAAGGTCGGCGGTTAATGCAGCGGGTTGCTGTGTTTCAGCGGCCAGGGTTTGCAGGAATCCACCCCACTTCGCTTCAAATACCGCCGAGGGTCCGTTGATACCGCGCTGCGCCAACAAGGCCGCCTGCACGCCACCTTCAGCTGCACGTGCGGCATGCAGCTTTTTGGTGTGCGAGCCGTCGTGAATAAAGCCCCACAGCCCACCGCTAAAGCTGGCGGCAATGCCCATGGCCGACGCGCACTGATCGCGATCCAGCAGCAGCAGTGAACACACCGCCGCTGCGGCACCAAACACGCCACAGCTGGCGGTGGAGTGCCAGCCTGCGCCGTTATGCGCAGAGTAGCCGCCGCAAGCTTCCAGCACCCGGCGTCCGACGTCATAACCGATCACCATGGCCACCAGCAGCGCCTGACCGTCAACCGGCTGCGTCGCCAAAGGCAGTGCCGCCAGAATGGCGGGAATAACCACCGCGCCAGAGTGATCGCAGCCGCCGGTATCATCCAACTCATACATATGTGCGGCCACGCCGTTGAGCCATGCCGCCTGGCGTGGACTCACCTGCTTTGCACTTCCCCACACTTGTGCCTGCTGATGCCCACCTTCTGCGAACGCCAATGACAAACATTCGCGCCAGATAGGACTGTCGCTGCCCGCCAGTGACGCCCCGAGCGTATCCAGCAGATGGCGCTTCGCCTGTTCGACCAGCGCGTCAGGCAGCTGTTCAAAACGGGTGTCGGCGATAAATGCCGCCAGTTGTTCAAGCGTCGAGGCCATGCGCCCCTCCCGTGATGCGGGTAAACACTTCTGCCGGATGGGAAAAATCATTGTCCGGCTGCGTTTGCCAATGCGCCGCCACCTGCTCCGCCGCGGCGATCCACACATTGTGCTGTTGCAGCGTCTCGATCAGTTCACGCAGCAAGCCGATGCGCCCGGCAGTGCCGATAATTTCCGGATGCAGGCGCAGCAGATAACACAGGCCAAAGCGGTGGAAGCCGTGGAAGTCTTGTGTCATGTTCGCCAGCGTTTCGGCATAAGGTGCAATCCGCGACTGCCCCGGTGGGATGGCCGGGCTCAGGTTAAAGGCAAAATAGGGTTCATCTTCCAGGGTGTAGTGCATCGGCAGTTCCACCAGCCGCGTGCCGGGATGGAAGTAGGGCAGATCGTCGCCACGCCAGCTTGATGACCAGCGAATACCCTGCTCCACCAGCGCTTCCGCCAGGCCCGGTTTCCACTGTCCTGCTGGGGTGCGGAAACCCTGAATCGGTTTGCCAGTAAACTGTGCCAGCTGGTCGCAGCCGCGCGTCACGCTGGCGAGCTGCTGCTCCAGCGACAACGCCGAGAAGTCTTCATGGCGCTCGCCGCTGCAGGCAATTTCATGGCCGTTGGCCACGATGCGTTTAATCAGCTCCGGTTGCTCTGTCGCCACAATTGCCGGTAAGCACCAGCTGGCTTGCAGCTGTTTTTCTGCCAGTAACGCCAGCAAGCGATCCACACCGCGCAGGGTGCCATAACGCCATACCGACAGGGTTTTATCGCGTCCGGCGACGGCAGGTGCCTGGGTCAAAATACCGTGGATATCATTGAAATCGATGGTCAGGATGGCGGCGGACTGGAAGCCCAGCGGCCAGCGGGAAGATTCAGTCATGCTGTTGCTCCTGCAGATACCACTGCGCCACCGCATCACAGCGCGCAAACCACACGTCATCACGCGCCGTCATATGTTCAAACAGCTGCTCCAGCAGCAGGATGCGGCCCGGCTGACCGGAAATTTTCGGGTGGAACAGCGTGGTCAGGCACAGGCCTTCATCCATTGCGCCGTCGAATTCGCGCTGCCAGTTATCACGGGTATGCGCATAGCTGGCAATACGATCGCCGCCTTTCGGGAAGTCAGGCTGGCGCGTATAGGCCAGCGAGGCGTAATCATCCATCTCCCACTTACCGGGGATCTCGACCAGCGGCGTGTGACCCGCCACCGGGATGCTGTAAGGACGATCGTCGCCGCGCATGCTGCTGGAATAAATCACCCCAGCATCACGCAGAATTTGTGGCGTTTCGGCATGCCAGTCACCTGACGGCGTACGGAAACCGCAGGCGATGATGCCCAAATGCTGTTTAAAGATTTCAGCGGATTTCGCCATCACGGCACGCTGTTCATCTGGCGGAATCGCCCAGAAGGATTCGTGACGATAGCCGTGATAGGCCACTTCGTGGCCCTGTTCGATAATCGCCTGACACTGCTGCGGCCACTGTTCCACGACCCACGCTGGTACAAAAAACGTGGCGGGGATCTGGAAAGCGCGCAGCAGGTCGAGCAATCGCCCGAGCGCACGGTACGGCCCATACGCACCAAAGGTGAAATATTCTGGCGTTGACCACAGGCTGCCATTCAACATGGCATCGCCAGTGGGACCATCAAGGTCAAACGCCAGCGCCATACAGCCGCGTTTCCCCTGCGGCCAGCGCACTGCGCCCGGTTGTTGCATCGCTACGCTCCTTTAGCCCTGGTTCACGGTCGCCTGAGTCACGCCATTGTCGGCCAGACCCCATTTCGCGAGGATCTTCTGGTAGCTGCCATCAGCAATCATCGCGTCAATCGCCGCTTGTACCGCAGTGGTCAGCTCGCTGGCATCTTTACCAATCGCCATGCCGGTGTACTGGAAGGAGAAGGCTTTATCGAGCGGCTTATACTTTCCTTTCTCAAGATCCATGATGTACGGCAGCGTTTCGCTCCCCTGCACTACACCATCCAGACGGTTCTGACGCAGCTGGGTACGCGCATCCGCCGTCCCTTCGGCGCCAACGACGATGATGGCTGGCTTACCGGCGGCTTCACAGTGCGCTTTAGACCAGTTGGCAATCTCTACCGGGAAAGTGGTACGACGGCTGGTGCCAACCTTCTTACCACACAGATCCATGGCGCTGTTGATGTCGCTGCGAGCGGCCTGGGTGTAGAACTGCGGACCGGTTTTGAAGTAGTCGATGAAGTTAACCACCTTCTGGCGCTCTTTGGTGTCGGTCATGCCGGACATCACCAAATCAACACGCTTGGTCACCACCGCGTTCACCATCTGCTCAAAGGCGATCTCCTGCCAGTTGATCTTCACGCCCAGTTTCTCACCGATCGCCTGACCGAGATCGTAATCCACGCCGGTGAGTTGGTTGGTGGCCGGATCTTTAAAATCCATTGGCGGATAGTTCGGCATGATTGCCACAGTCAGGCCTTTCTCTTTGATGGCGGCTGGCACGGCGATATCCGCCCAGGCAGAAGATTGCAGTAACAGCGCAGCACTGATGGCACTCAATAACAGTTTTTTCATGTTTTTCACCCCGGTCACGTTAAAGAAGAATCGCGTTAATAAAGTTTTTCATCCGTGGGTTTTGCGGGTTCAGCAGAATGTCTTCTGGTGCGCCCTGCTCGATAATGCGTCCCTCGTCCATAAACACCACCTGGTTCGCCACTTCACGGGCAAAGCCCATCTCGTGAGTGACCACCAGCATGGTGGTGCCCTCTTTTGCTAACTGGCGCATCACCGCCAGCACTTCGCCGACCATCTCCGGATCCAGCGCCGAAGTGGGTTCGTCAAACAGCATCAGTTTCGGTTTCATCGCCAGCGCACGGGCAATCGCCACACGCTGCTGCTGCCCGCCAGACAGTGACTGCGGATAGTCGTGCGCTTTGTGCGCCAGACCGACGCGATCCAGCAGCGCCATCGCCTCTTCACTGGCTTCGCGTTTTGGACGCAGCAGGACGCGGCACGGCCCTTCGATAATGTTCTCCAGCGCGGTTTTGTGCGGGAACAAGTTAAAGCGCTGGAAAACCATGCCAGTTTGCAGACGCTGGCGAGCAATCTGCTTATCGCTCAGCGCATGCAGTTTGTTGCCCGCAATGCGATAGCCCGCTAATTCGTTGTCGACCCAAATGCCACCCTGATCGACCTTCTCCAGCTGATTAATGCAGCGCAGGAAGGTACTTTTACCGGAGCCGGATGGCCCGAGAATGCACATCACCTCGCCGTAATTCACTTCGAGGCTGACATCCTTCAGCGCATGGAACTGGTCGAAATATTTGTTCACCTTGACGGCGCGCACGATGTTTCTCATCTCTCTCTCCCAATTACTGACGCTGGCGGTGGCCGCGTGAGAAGAAGCGCTCAAGGCGACTCTGACCAAACGACAGCACGGTGACGATGATCAGGTACCAGATGCCCGCCACGAACAGCAGTTCCATCACGCGCGCATTGGCGAAGTAGATGGTTTGCGTGTTGTAGAGCAGTTCGGAGTACTGAATCATGCTGGCCAGACTGGTGGTTTTGATCATGCTGATGAATTCGTTACCCACCGGCGGCAAAATCACGCGCATCGCCTGCGGCAAAATGATGCGCTGCAGCGCTTGCAGACGCGGCATGCCAATCGCCTTCGCCGCTTCGTACTGTCCGGTATCCACGGACAGCAAACCGGCGCGCACCACTTCGGAGGTATAAGCCCCCTGGTTGATGCTCAGACCCAGCAGTGCCGCGAGGAACGGCGTCATGATGGTGACGGTTTGCACGCTGAACACGCCCGGAATACTGATGGTGGGAAACACCAGCGCGAGGTTGAACCACAGCAGCAGTTGCAGAATCAACGGCGTGCCACGGAAGATCCAGGCGTAACCCACGGCGATGTAGTGCAGCACCGGATTGGGCGACATATACATAATCGCGGTGATCACGCCGAACAGGATGCCGAGTCCCATTGCCAGCACCGACATAATCAGCGTGTTCACCACGCCGTTGAGGATCGCCTGAGCAGTAAAGAACTGGCCGACAAACGACCATTCAATGTTGCCGTGGGCGAAGGCATTCACCAGCAACGCCAGCAGCACCAGGATCACCGCTGAAGCCGTGATGCGGCCGTAATAGCGACGTGGCACCACCTGATAGCGATCCAGATCGTAATGCATCTGCTCGCGGCTATTTTTCAAGCTGGGTTCAACCGGGGTGGATTGGGACATAGACGTCTCCTCAGGCGCGCGGGCCAGCGTAATCTTCAGTCCAGCGCTGCTGGTCCTGCATCAGGATTTGCAAACGCGCGAGCTGTTCGCGCACGCGGGCCGGTGCGGTGCCGCCATAGCCGCTACGTGCCGCCAGTGCCGCTTCCAGCGTCAGGGCACTGCGCACTTCTGGCGTTAAGCGTGCATCGACAGCTTGCAACTGCGCATCGCTCAGGTCGGACAGGCCGTAATTTTCGCGTTCACACAGTTGCACCAGCTGACCGGTGATTTCATGGGCTTCACGGAACGGCACGCCGCGCATCGCCAGCCAGTCGGCCACTTCGGTGGCCAGAGTGAAACCGTCCGGTGCCTGTTCGCGCATGACGTCGGTGTTGAATTTCAGCGTCGACATCATGCCGGCCATGGCAGGCAGCACCAGCAGCAGCGTGTCCACGGCATCAATCACGTTGCGTTTGTCATCGCTCAGGTCGCGGTTGTAGGAGAGCGGCATGGCTTTCATGGTGGTGAGCAGTGCCATCAGGTTGCCGACCAGACGACCAGAACGACCACGTGTCAGTTCGGCAATGTCCGGGTTTTTCTTCTGCGGCATGATTGAGCTGCCGGTGGCATAGCTGTCATGCAGCTCCACCCAACGGAACTGGCGCGAAGCCCACATGCACACCTCCTCGCACAGGCGCGAAAGGTTGATACCGATCATGCTGGTGACGAACAGGAATTCAGCGGCGTAATCGCGGCTGGCCACCGCATCAATCGAGTTTTCGCACGGTGCGAGGTAAGCCAGGTCTTCAGCGGCTTTTTCCGGCTGGCGCGCAATCGCCGATCCGGCCATCGCTGCGGCACCGAGTGGGCAGCGCGCGCTGCGGCGATCCCAGTCCTGCATGCGCTCAATGTCGCGGGCAAAAGATTGCGCATGAGCCAGCAGTTGATGACCGAACACAATCGGCTGTGCCTGCTGTAAATGGGTAAAGCCTGGCGCCACGCTTTCGGTGTGCTGTGCGGCTTGCTCGACCAGAGATTGCTGCAGAGCCAGTAAAGCACTGACTACTTTGCGGCCGTTATCACGCAGGTAGAGACGCAAATCGTTGACGGTCTGATCGTTACGCGAACGGCCGGCGCGCAGTTTGCCGCCCAATGGTCCTAAGCGCTCGGTCAGTGCGCGTTCAATAAAGGTATGAACATCTTCGTCAGCCGCAATCGGATGCAGATTACCCGCACGATAATCGGCATCCAGCGCATCAATCGCCGCCAGCATGGTATGGAGTTCTTCGCTGCTCAGCAGATCGCCGCGAGCCAGCTCACGGGCATGTGCCCGGCAGCCTGCTAAATCGTAAGGTGCCAGGGCAAAGTAATAATCCGGGCTGCGCGACAGCGCGGTTAAACTGGCCGCCGGTGCCGCTTTAAAGCGCGCACCCCATAACAGTTCGGCATTATCAGACATGCTATTTCCCCTTGCAGATACTCGTCAGCGATATGAAAAAGATATGAATGAACCAGAGGTGATAATAAAAACTTATTTCACACTCACGCTGGTAAATACGTCATATTTCAGGTTCACTGTACTTTCACCGCAATTATTCCGGAGTTGAATAGCAAAGATGGAAAGTAAAGTTTCCCAGTCTGGAAACAATGCAAATAATCGCGGCGATAATGCGGTTCTGGCACTGAGTAATATCGATTTAAAATTGCTTCGCGTATTTAAATGCGTGGTGGAAGCCGGGGGATTAACCGCTGCCAGCAACGAACTGAATATTGGTTTAGCCGCCATCAGTAAGCAGGTTTCCGATCTGGAGATTCGTCTCGGCATGACGTTATGCAGCCGGGGGCGCGAAGGCTTTGAACTGACGCAGTACGGCATTAATGTCTATCAGGCCACACTGGAGCTGTTCGTCTCCCTGAATCTGTTCCGCGAACGTCTGCACAACAGCCGTAATGAACTGCTGGGCGACATCGCGATTTGCGTGGTAGATAACACCATTTCTGATCCGCACTCCCCGGTCACCGCGGCGGTGCAACAGTTGCACCAGAAAGCACCAAAGGTGCAGATTCGCTTACAGACTGCGCAATTAGATGATATTGAACGCGGGATGAGTGAAGGCCGTTTTCATTGTGGTATTGCGCCGGTTTATGAAATGAAAAGTGATTTTGATTACTTCCCACTTTATAAAGAATATTCGAAATTATATTGCTCCATGTCACATCCTTTATATTCTGGATCTTGTGATAAGAATATATCGGTGGAAATATTACGTGAGCAGAAAATCATTAATCATTTATATGTGACGCCGCGCGATGACCGCCGCCTCATTCCATTACAGGACAGCGGTGCGCAGGCGGTGCAAGTGGAATCCGTCGCCATGCTGATTTTAACCGGGCACTTTATTGGTTATTTACCCGAGCACTATGCCGCGCCCTTTATTGCGCGGGGGCAGCTGTGTGAATTGGGTGATGAATCGGTACGTCGGGAAAATCCGTTCTGCCTGATGATGAAAAAAGGCCGGAAAATTAATCCGATTATCCGGCTGTTCATGCAATCACTGGGCCTGGCCGAGGCCGAAGAGGCGCACTAAGTTGGTGCGATCACCCCACCACTTTATACATCACCGTGGTGGCATCTAACGCCCCTTCCGTCGATTCGGCGTACAACGGAATGGAACCCGCAATTTGCCAGTCCATCGATAAGTAAAGCTGCGTAGCCACATCGCCGCTGCGCGTATCCAACACCAGCAGCGTTTTGCCCTGCTCAACCGCTAATTGCTCAGCCTGCTGCATCATACGACGTGCAATTCCCTGGCGACGAGCAGCGGGATGTACCAGCAATTTACTGATCTCCGCGCGATGACGCCCATTCGGCATGGCGCTAAACCCGACCATTACCGTCGCAACAATCACACCCTGCTGCCGCGCCACCAGCAGCTGATTATCGCCGCTTGCCAGGCTGTAGATTTTATCCTGCCAGAAGCGTTCCATCGCTGCGCGGTCGTCGGCATCAATAAAACCGACGCTGGCCCCGTCAGCCACGCACCCCTGCAGCACCTCGGTCAACGCGGCTAGCAGGGGCTGTGCCTGAGTGGCACTTAACTGTTCAATTTCAATCATGGTTTGCACACCACCAGAATGTAACGCGCGCCGCCTTCAGGATGCGCCTGGAATGATGATTTGCCGGTGAGATGAAAACGCAGGCAATCCCCCGCCTGCAATGTCCAGCGTTGATCGTCCATGGTGAACGTCAGCTCGCCAGATTGCAGCCAGATATGCTGCTCCAGCCCCTGTACCGGCGGTGCGTCATAATCGATACGCGCACCGGGTTGCAACACGCTCTCAACCAGTTCGGCCTTGAAATGGCTGGCGGGCGGCGAGACACTGCGACGCAGATAACCGCTGGCATCGTCGCGCCAAACGCTCTGATCGCTCGCTTTCAGCAGCAGCGCGGCCTCCTCTTCCACTTCACTCAACAGGCGCGACATGGTCAAGCCGTAGGCGACACATAGTCGGTTAAGCAAAGCGGCTGTGGGGCTGGTCTCCGCCCGTTCAATGCGCGACAATGAAGCCCGGCTGATGCCGGTAGCCATCGCCAGTTCGTCCAGTGACCAGCCACGTTGCACACGCAATTCGGCTAATCGTGCGGCCAGTCGATCTTCGGTATCCGGTACAGACATCTCCACCTCTCATATTTGGGAAATAATTCTCACATATGAAATAAAGCCTCAATTTGCTTAAAACGTCAAGTTGTACAAATATAAAAGAGTTGTACAACCCAAACGAGGCGGTTAAGGTGTTGTAATGCAGGTCAGAATTTTCGAGGACGCCATGGCCTTATACAGTATCGGTGATGTTGCCGAACGCTGTGGAATCAACCCGGTAACACTACGCGCCTGGCAGCGCCGTTACGGTTTATTAAAACCCCAGCGTACAGAAGGCGGTCATCGCCAGTTTGATGATGAAGATGTTCAGCGCATTGAGGAGATCAAGCGCTGGATAGAAAGCGGTGTGCCTGTTGGCAAGGTGAAAGCCCTGCTGGAAGGCCAAACCGTTAATGTGCACGATGGCTGGACCGCGCTGCAGGAAGAACTGATGAGCGTGCTGCGTCACGTTCGTCCGGCTAAATTGCGCACCAAAATTGCCACCATTGGTCGCGAACATCCGGTGGATGCGCTGATCGATCACGTGTTTGTTCCCGTGCGCCAGCGCCTGGGACTGGATCAACACACCGCCCGTACCATGTGCAGCCTGCTGGATGGCGCGCTAATAGATTACGTGGCGTTTTGTCTGGCGGGCGGCCGTAAAAAAGCCGGCAAAGATGCATTGATGATTGGCTGGGGCGTGGAAGATCGCACCCGCCTGTGGCTTGAAGCTTGGCGCTTGTCGCAGCAGGGCTGGCGTATGGATGTCTTAGCCGAGCCGCTGGATATGCCGCGTCCTGAGCTGTTCCCTGGTCAGAATCTGTTTATCTGGACCGGTAAAAAACCGACGCGTCGGCAACTGGAGCAGTTTGAACACTGGCAGGCACAAGGGTTTGCCACTCACATTCACGATCCCGCCTGACAAAAAATCGCACACACGGCCTTTGCCTCGCCGGGTGTGCGCGTTATCATGCCGCACTCCATGACTCTTCTCAGGTTTCTCTTATGAACTGGAATAAAATTCTCATTGGCTCCCTGTTTGCCGTGATGGCCATTGGTGGCATGGGTGGCATGATGCTGGTGGGCTACAGCCTTATCCTTCCCAGCCACTGAGTTGACGTTGCACGCGTTCTAACATGCGGTCGCAAATCAGTGCTAACAGGGCGACCAGCAGCGCCCCCTGAATCACATAAGCGGTGTTAAAGCCGCTCAGTCCGATAATCACCGGCGAGCCCAGGCTTTCTGCGCCCACTGTCGACGCGATGGTCGCGGTGCCGATGCTGATCATCACAGAGGTACGCACGCCTGCCATGATCACCGGTGCGGCCAACGCCAGCTCAATCTGCCATAAGCGCCGCCATGGCCCCATGCCCAGCCCCACGGCAATTTCCCGGTTGCTGTCCGGCACGCTGTCTAAACCTGCCAGCGTTCCCTGCAAAATAGGCAACAACCCGTAAAGAAACAGCGCCATGATGGCCGGTGTCGCGCCAAAGCCCATCACCGGCACGGCTATCGCCAGCACCGCTACCGGCGGAAAGGTCTGCCCCGCTGCCGCCAGCGTCTCCAGTAACGGCCTGAACGCCCGCCCGGCGCGTCGCGTCGCAAAAACACCACTGCCTACGCCAAAAAAAATCGCCAGTGCGCTGCCGCTGATCACCAATGACAGATGTGCGAGGGCCAGCCGCCAGAAGCTCTCTTGCTGATACAACGGACGTTCCAGCTGCGGGAACCAGTGGGCAAACAGCGGTGCACTATGCGGCAACCCCCACAGCAGCAGCAGAAACACCGCCAGCAGCCAGTACAGTGGATCGCGCCAGACACGCATCAGATCCCCTCCCGCTGGCGCAGCAGATCGCTGAAGTGCAGGACACCCAACGGCTGTTGATGTTGATCGATCACCGGCAGTTTGTCGGTGCGCCGAGCGATAAACTGTGACAGCGCCTCGCGCAGCGTCAGGTGCGCGGCTATTGGCTCACCGTCCAGCCACTCGCCGCGCCGCGCGGCGCTGCCAGCACGTCCCAATGCCAGCAGTCGCACGCCAAGCTCGCTGCGGCCAAAGAATTCGCGGGCGAAATCCGTGGCAGGCTGCGTCAGCAACTCAATCGGCTTGCCCTGTTGCACGATTTCACCGCCGTCCATCAGCACCAGTTGATCCGCCAACGTCAGCGCTTCGTCGATGTCGTGCGTCACCAGCACCACCGTGCGTCCTGACAGCTTCTGAATACGCAGCATCTCCTGTTGCAGTGCCTGGCGGTTCACCGGATCGAGCGCGCCAAAGGGCTCATCCATCAGCAACAATTCGGGATCGGCGGCCAGCGCGCGCGCCACGCCAACCCGCTGCTGTTGTCCGCCGGAAAGTTGATGGGGAAAACGCGTCGCCAGATGCGTATCCAGATTGAGCAGCGTCAGCAGCTCCTCTACGCGCTGTTGAATTTTTGCCTGCGGCCAGCCGAGCAGTGACGGCACGGTAGCGATATTCTTTGCCACGTTCCAGTGCGGGAACAGGCCAATCGACTGGATGGCATAGCCAATACGCCGCCGCAGCGCACGTGCATCCATGCGTTCAATCGGTTCACCGGCAAAGCGGATTTCGCCGCTGTCATGCTCCACCAGCCGGTTGATCATTTTCAGCGTGGTGGATTTGCCCGAGCCGGAGGTGCCGATCAGCACGGTGAAACTGCCCTTCTCAATATGCAAAGTGAGATCGCGCACCGCTGCTTTGCCCGCAAACATTTTGCTTACCTGGTGAAACTCAATCATCGGTTCTCTCCAGCAGTGCCGACAGTAAACGCAATGCGGCATCAAACACCACCGCCAGCGCCACCACCGGAATCACGCCCAGCAACACCAAATCCAGTGCGCTGCTGAGTAATCCCTGAAATACAATGGCGCCAAAGCCACCGGCACCAATCAGCGCCGCGACCACCGCCAGTCCAATGGTTTGCACCACCACCACACGCAAGCCCGAAAGCCACACCGGCAGCGCCAGCGGGAGTTCGGCGTGCCAGAACTGTTGCAGTGCACTCATGCCCATACCGCGTGCGGTTTCGCGCACCTCCTGCGGCACCTGCTGCAATCCGGCCACCACGCTGCGCACTAGCGGCAGCAGCGCATACAACACCAGCGCGATTAGCGCGGGCGCCAGACCAATGCCGCTGATGCCCCAACTCGCCAGCACCGGGAAGTGAGCCACCAGCCCCGCCAGCGGCGCAATCAGCAGGCCAAACAGCGCCACGGAAGGCACAGTCTGGATCAGGTTGAGTACGCTGAAAGCGGCACTTTGCCAGCGCGGTCGTCGGGCAATCGCTAATCCCAGCGGTAAACCTATCAACAACGTGGGGAGTAATGTGCCGCCCAGCAACAGCAGATGCTGGCTAAAGGCCGCATCAAACACCGCCGTACGGTTGGCATACTCTTTCATCAGGGAGAGATGGTCGAGGTGACCGCTGAGCAATAACAGCAGCGGAACAATCCAGATTTGCAGATTCAGCAGAATTCGCCACGGCGTGCTGGCCGTGAGCTGGCGGATAGCCTCAGCGGCCAGCAATAAAGCCAGCGCCGCCGCACACCATAAACCGCTGCCAAAGGCCGTGCGTGCCAGCGGGCTGCCGCTGTTAGCCAGCTGCGCCGCCGTCTGCCCGCCAATAAAGATCAGCAGCGCAAACAGAATCTCAGCGTCCAGCAATGCCATCACCAGATTGCGACGCCGTGGCTTCCACCACAACCCTTGCCATAGCCACAGTAACGGCAGCAGCAACAGCCAGGATTGCGTGACCTGCCACAGCATTAGCGGCTGGCCGGACACCAGGCGGTTGGCGGCGAAACTGAGTAACGGCAAGGTAGCCAGAGCCAGCGTGATCAGCAGCGTTAACACCAGCAGCACCGGCTGCTGGCGCGGTCTTGATAACAGTAACGGCACCGCTTACAGCAACTTATTCTGCTGTAGCCACTGTTTCGCCACCTGGCTGGCATCCTGACCATCAACCGCAATCTGTGCATTGAGTTGTTGCAGGGTTTTCTCATCCAGCTTACTGAACACCGGCTGCAACCAGTTACCGATCTCCGGATACTGTTTCAGCACGCTTTCCCGAATCACTGGCGCAGGGGCATAAATTGGCTGCACGCCTTTGGGATCGGTCAGCGTTTGCAAACCGAGCGCCGCCACCGGGCCATCGGTGCCATAGGCCATGGCTGCGTTGACGCCAGAGGTTTGCTGTGCCGCCGCTTTGATGGTTACCGCCGTATCACCGCCCGCCAGCGACAGTAGCTGTGACTGATCCAGCTTGAAGTTGTAGGCTTTTTCAAAAGCGGGTAGCGCATCGCTGCGTTCGATAAATTCCGCCGACGCCGCCAGTTTAAAGGTGCCGCCTTTTTTCAGGTAGGCGCTGAGATCGTCGAGGGAGTTGAGACTATTTTTCTGTGCCACATCGCCGCGCACCGCGATGGTCCAGGTATTGTTGGCGGGCGCAGGGGTTAACCACACCAGATGATTTTTATCCGCATCGAGCTTTTTCACCTTCTCATAGCCCTGCTGCGCATTTTTCCAGGCAGCATCTTTCTCATCACTGAAGAAGAAAGCGCCGTTGCCGGTGTATTCCGGGTAGATATCCAGTTCACCTGCGGTGATGGCTCCGCGCACGACCTGCGTGGTGCCGAGCTGGATCTTGTTAACGGTTTTCACCCCATGTTTATCCAGCACCTGCAGAATAATGTTGCCTAACAGCGAGCCTTCCGTATCTATCTTTGAACCGACCTTAACCGGATCGGCCGCATTTGCAGCGCCCACACTCATCGCTAATGCGATCATCCCCAATAAACCCTGCTTAATCATGCCGCTGTCCTCTGCTTATGTTTTCAGTCTGTGACTATCAAGCGTAGCCTGGCGAAACAGGATGGGGGCGGTCAAGCGCCTCAGTTCGAGCTTTTTCTGCTATTTAATGCGCATTGCTTATAACCCATTCGCAGGACATATAACCAAATGGAATTTTTAATGCGTAGGTACAGGCTTATTCTCATAGTCCCACTCTTTACAATAAAATACATAACATCATGTCCGACTTAGCTTCTCCGGCGCACGTGGCGCTGGCAGGGAATACGCCGACTGGCGAAACCAAATGGATTCGCAGCGCGGCTGACGTATCGAATCTCGTGAACAACAGCAACGAGTCTCGCAGCAATGCGCGCATCGTGGTGGCCATCGCCCTCGGCGGTGTGTTCCTCGATGCCTACGACCTTGGCGCACTGGCCTTTGGTATCAAAGATGTCACGCGCGAATTTAACCTGACGCCGACCGGCACCGGGATGGTGGCCTCCGCGATTACCTTCGGCGCGATTGTGGGTGCGCTGATTGGCGGTTATCCCACCGATAAAATTGGCCGCTACCGCGTGTTTATGGCGGATATGTTCTTCTTTGTGGTTGCAGCGCTGGCCTGCGCCTTTGCCCCGAACGAATACGTGTTGGGCGGTGCACGCTTTGTGATGGGATTGGGCGTGGGCATCGATCTTCCTGTCGCCATGGCGTTTCTTGCCGAGTTTTCTAAACTGCGCGGGCAAGGGAATAAGGCCGCCAGCGTGGCAATGTGGTGTCCCACCTGGTATGCGGCAATCAGTATTTCCTATCTGCTGGTGCTGCTGCTGTATGCGGTGCTGCCGGAAAGTCACACCGACTGGTTGTGGCGACTGATCCTCGGCTTCGGCGCGGTACCTGCGCTGCTGATTATTGCCATTCGCAGCCGTTATATGAGTGAGTCTCCAGTGTGGGCGGCCAATCAGGGCAACCTGCACGGCGCCGCGCAGATCCTGCAGCGCTCCTACAACATCAATGCCCATGTCGCGGAAGATGCCGAACTGACGCAGGCCAAGCCGGTGCGCAAAGCCAGCTGGCGTAACTATGGCGCGCTGCTGCAGGGGGTTTATCGTCGTCGAACCATACTGGCAACCGTGACGTCCATCGCCTCATCATTTGCTTATAACGCGGTGGCCTTTGGCCTGCCGGTGATCATCTCCAGCTTCTTTGCGCAATCGATGCTGACCACTATTTTGGTGTCGCTGGCGTTGAATCTGCTGTTCGCTTTCGTGGGTGGCTTGCTGGCCGTGCGTCTGGTGCCGCGTCTCGGCGCGTGGAAGATGTCGGTGGCGGGTTACAGCTGTCAGTGCATTGCCCTTCTGGGGTTAGCGCTGATTGGTCGCCCGGAAGGCGGTGAACAAGCGGCACTGGCGATTGCGATGCTGGCGCTGTTCCTGTTTGGTCAGGGGTTCGGTCCGGGCTCACACACCATGACCTTTGCCTCGCTGAGCTACCCTGCTTCACTGCGCGGCGTGGGGGTTGGTTTTAACCAGACGCTGATGCGCGGCAGTTCAACCGTGTCGCTGTTCCTGTTCCCACTACTGGTGGCGGCATTCGGCACCGGCGTGTTCTGGGTGATTTTCCTCGCCCCGCTGATTGGCTTGCTGGCGCTGCTGGCGATCCGCTGGGAGCCCTCAGGCTACGATGTGGATGCGGAAGACTTCACTTGAGACAACAACGCCCCCTTAAGGGGCGTTTTTTATGCGGTCAGGCGGAAATCGCCAAACGTATGGGGAATGCGCGGGAAGGTGTGCAGGAACCAGGGCGTAAATTGTTCGGGTTGATCCAGCATCTCCTGCTGAATCTGCTCAATCGAGCGATAACACCAGGCATCCGCTTCTTCCGGATTCAGGTTGGGTTCAATATCACTGGTGGCGAAGAATACATGACCATACTCGTGCTCGGTCAGACCGTTGCTTAATGGCAGGTTGTAGCTCAGTTCGAACACTGGCGTCAGCGCTACTTGCATCCCCATCTCTTCACGCAAGCGACGTTCAGCGGCATCCCGGGTCGATTCCTGCGGATAAGGGTGGCCGCAGCAGGTGTTGCTCCACAAGCCGCCACAATGATATTTACCGTTTGCACGACGTTGCAGCAGCAGTTCATGGCGCGAATTGAACACGTAGACCGTCACCGCACGATGCAGCAATCCTTTCTCATGTACTTCCAGCTTTTCCATCTTGCCGGTGGGACGATCGAGGTGGTCGACGAGAATAACTTCAATGGCGGGCATGACAACTCCTTCAGATAATTCTCAGCTATTGTACACAACCTCAAAGACTGAAACTGAGGAAATCGCGCACATTCCGTGCGCTTAAGTAGAGAAATTTAAGCTTAGCAGTCATCAGACAAAGCGGTAACGACTCAGGATGTAGAATTCAAATCGGCCAACCATGGGCGCTATAAAGTCGTCATCGTTATCAGCCAGGATGCGGAGGCGTGCACAGTCCCGGGCCGCCTTGAGTCTGTCGTCGCCACGCTCTGACCGCTCAATTCCGCCTATGCGCACAGATAAGGCGGCCCCCTCTTAAAGGGCAGCCTGATTTGACTGAGTGATTACCTGACAGGCATTCGCGCTTAAAGCCGCCCCTTCAGTTTTAGCTCGGATTCGATTGTCGTATCGCGGGCAGTTGTATGCCGGCTTGCGCCCCACACTTCATCATATTCATAGCCAGTGAGATCTTTAATCACCACACGCGTTTCAGCATCGCAACCTCTTGCCGTGCCACCCAGTTTGCGGCGCGCCACCTCTTTGATTAGCAACTTATGGCTACGCTGCGTCAGTTTGAATTTAAAGGTCAGCCAGAAGCTCGCCGCCAGCAGTGCCGTGGTGACAAACACCATCAACCCGACAATCGCATGGATGGCGCTCTCCGGTTGCGCACCGTTGCCTTTCACAAAACCACTCTCCTGCAGCACGATGCCAATCATGAAAATGGCGATGGCCACCGAACTTTTACGCGTCAACACCATGACACCAGCAAATATCCCTTCACGCCGCTTACAGGTCACCATCTCATCAATATCGGGAATAAAGCTGTAGATGTTCCACGGAATGTAAAACAGCCCGGCGCGCACGATGCCCAAAAACAGAAAGACTGCGCTGAACAGCAGCGTGGGCACCTGCCATTGCCACAGATAAACCGCAAACAGGAACAGGAAGATAGCGACGATACTCAGGTAGGACATACGCAGCGCGTTGGAGGGCGTCATATTAAAGCGGCCAAGCAGCATCATGAAAATGAAAGTGCCGGGAATCGACATAAACATCATGTTACTTAGCAGCAGTGAAGCCAGTGAGGCATCCTGCTTCAGGCCGTAGATCACGAAATAGGTGAACACCGCCAGAAAGGCATCCATCGCGGTGAAGGAGCAGATATAAATCAGCAGATGCTGACGAAAGGCTTTGATTTTGAATGACGATGCCAAATCGACAAACAGATACTTTAGGTGGGCCTTCAGGCTCCCCTGGCGCGCCGAATGTTGCGCCACATCCTCTTCCGGCTGAATATCTTTGGCCTCCCAGGTGGTCAACCAGGTAATAAACACCGCCACGCAGTAAATCACCGAGAAGATGACGCCGGTCAGCGTATAGGTAATGGCGTTGTCTTTGCCGGTATAGGTCATGATGATGCCCGGCACTGAGACGGCAAGGAAACTGCCAAGCGCTGAGAACATCAGGCGCACGCCCGAAAGACGCGTGCGCTCGCTAAAGCGATTGGTCATCTCCGAGGACAAGGTTTCCCACGGCACCAGCACCATTGCCGACAGCAGTTCGATGGTGAGATAAGTGCCGAGATAGTACCAGTAGCCCATATCCGTCACCCACAGCGCGCCATACAGCAGCATTAAGGGAGAGGAGATCAGCAGGAAGAAACGGCGGCGGCCAAATTTTCGCCCCAGCCAGGTATTGCCGAAGTTGTCAGTAATGTAGCCCATGATCGGACTTAATATCGCATCGATGACGCGGGCGATGGCAAATATCGAGCCCGCTTCAAACACCGATAATCCGCAGTAGGTGGTATAGAAAAACAGCAACCAGGTGCCAATCACCGCAAAGGCACCGCCGCCAAAGAGATCCGTCAGGCCGTAGCCGATCGCGACGCCATAACCGACGCGACGTTCTGTAGGTTTAACCATCGATCCGATTCCTGTTCTGGTAGGGTATGTAATAGCGGCAAGGTGCTATGCCCTGCCGCCGTTGTTATCAACAGAATTGGAAATCAACTTATAGGGCCGGGATGCTATCCCGCATTGGCTAGCATCTGCGCTTTGACACAGAGTTCCGCCGCCTTAAAGGCATGGGCTTGCGTCATGGCGTGCTCTGAACGATGGAGGCAGTCGTTAATCAGCTGTCCAAAGAACGGGAAGCCCACTTCACCGGAAACGGCATAGCGGAACTCTCCTTCTTTGTTCACCAGATACACCACGTCCTGCTCACCGCGTGTGAGATCGGTGTATTTGCGGATCTCGATATAACCGTCCGTGCCGAGCAACGTCATGCGCCCATCACCCCAGGTGGATAAGCCATCCGGCGTAAACCAGTCGCAGCGGAAGTAGCCGGTGGCGCCGTTCTCGCCAGCCAGCATCGCATCGCCAAAGTCCTCAAATTGCGGGTGCTGTGGATGGCGGAAATTCCGCACCTGGCTCGCCACCACCGTGGCGTCGCTGTTGCCGGTGTAGTAGAGGAATTGCTCAATTTGATGGCTGCCGATGTCACACAGGATGCCGCCGAAATAGCGACGCTGATAGAACCAGTCGGGCCGTCCGGTGCCTTCACGATGTGGGCCGGTACCCAAAGTTTGCACCACCTGGCCGATAGCCCCTTTCTCTACCAGCTGTCCGGCAAACACCGCGCTCTCCACGTGCAGACGTTCGCTGTAATACACCGCATATTTGCGCCCGGTTTTAGCGCACATCGCTTTGGCGTCTTCCAGCTGTTCCAGGCTGGTGAGCGGGGCTTTATCCGTGAAGTAATCCTTGCCCGCTGCCATCACTTTCAGCCCCAGCGCACAGCGTTCCGACGGAATCGCCGCACCTGCCACCAGTTGTACCTGCGTATCGGCCAGAATGGTCTCCAGCGAATCGGCGATCTGCACCTGCGGGAACTGCTGCACAAACTTATCGACTTTGGCGGCATCGGGATCGTATACCCACTTCAGCGTGGCTCCGGCCTCGGTCAGGCCATTGCACATGCCGTAAATGTGGCCGTGATCCAGTCCTGCCGCCGCAATGATAAATTCCCCCGGCTGCACCACCGGTTGTGGTTTGCCTTTCGGCGCGTAGTTCATGCCATCCTGTTTGTTCATGGTTGTTTCCTCACGCAAAGTTTTTACCCAATGGGATGTCATCAACATCGGCGAAGTTGTCTACCGAAGCCTGTTTTTCATAGAAGTGCGGCGCATGAGCGATCAGCCCGCCAGTGCGATAAAAAGCATCCTCTTTGGGGATCGGTAACGAGACGGTGCTTTTGGTGATGGCCGACTTGTAGATGGCGGTAATCAGTTCCAGCGAGCGTTTGCCCTGCTCACCATCAATCAGCGGTGCACGCTGCTGTTCGATCGCTGAGAAGAAGTCATCGACCTGTCCGGCGTGCAGTGTCCAGGTGAGCGCTGCGGTGCTGGCATGCAGGCGATCCAGCTCCTGCTCCAGCGCCAGATTGTTCTCTTTTTCCGGGAAGCCATTCTCTGCCGCCTGCATGGCGACCGCTTTCCACGGCGCTGAGAGACGTGCTTTCTCACCCTGCAGCACGATTTTCTGATCTTCACCGTGATGCACCACAGAAGCGGTCAACTGCGCCAGCGTGCCGTTGGGATAGCGGAAAATCGCGGCGCTGAGATCTTCCACTTCGGCATTGTCGTGCGCCACGTTGCCGATCATCGCCACCACTTCACTGGGCGCACCGAGCATCCATTGCATGGCATCGATGTGGTGGACCGCATGGTTAAGCGTGCAGCCGCCGCCCTCTTTTTCCCAGGTGCCGCGCCACCACAGGTCGTAGTACGAATGGCCACGCCACCAGAATGAATCGATTTGCGCGTGGCAAATTTTGCCCGCCAGGCCCGAATCCACTGCCGCTTTCAACTGCCAGAACGCGTCGGTGAAGCGGTTCTGCGCCACCACTGACAGAATTTTGCCACTGGCTTTTTGCGCAGCAATCATCGCATCGCACTCTTCCAGCGAGGCCGCCATAGGCTTTTCGCACAGCACATGCTTGCCCGCCTGCAGGGCCGCAATGGTGTTTTCCGCATGCACATAAGGCGGCGTACAGACGTCGACCACGTCGATATCTGCGCCCTCGGCCAGCATCTCGCGGTGATCCTGGTAAACCCGCACATCGAGCAGGCCGTAGCGCTGCAATTTCTCCCGCGCTTTTTCGGGATACACGTCCGCTACCGCGACAATTCTGCCGCGCTCAGGAAACTGCAGAAACGCCTGGATATGTGAATTGGCAATATTGCCCATGCCCACTATCGCAATTTTTAACATGGAGATTCTCCGCCGATAACCGCTGTTGAGGTGTCTGCGAGGAACATAAAAAAGCGCTGCGGGTCGGACAATCTGTTTTTGTGAGAATGCTCGCAGAGCGATAAAGGAGTTTGTGAACCAAATGTAAAACCGTCTTAATATCAGTCCACTGCGTCTGCAAAAATTTGCAAAAATTGATTGGGATGGGGATCACACTATGGCTGGCAAGCTCAGAATGGACGAAATTTCAGCAATCACCGGCTACTCAGTGAGTACGGTTTCACGCGTGTTGAGCGGGAAATCCTACACCAGCGAAAAAGCGCGTGAGGCGATTGTCGACTGCGCGCGCAGGCTAGGTGTATTGCAGGAAATGGTGAGTGGTCGCCTGCTGATCAATGACATTGTGGTGTTTGCCCCAGGGCGCACTTTCACCCCACGCGGCGATCACTTTTACCATGAAGTGACACGCGGGATTGCTGAGGCCTGCGCGTCGCATGATGTGCATATCAGCTATTGCCCACTGGAGGAACAGCGCGCCGATGTGAAGCTGTTTCTGGAAAAAGCCGCAGCAAAAAACATCAGCGCCATCATCATTATCGGCACCGACGATCAAGCGATCTTCAGTCTGGCGGCGTCACTCGGTAAACCCTGTGTGCTGATTAACTCTCGTGATAAAGATATGCGGCTGGATGCGGTGTCACCCGATCATCGGGCGATTGGTTTCAGCGCTATGCAGCATCTGTTTGAGCAAGGCCACCGCCGGGTGTTGACCGTCACCTGTCTGCGACGTGAGACGCTGTTTTTGCGTCTGGAAGGGATCAAAGACGCCTACCGCCATTTTCATATGCCGTTTAATGCCCAGCAGGATTTGATTGTCATCGAAGCCTACTCCTCGCATGACACCGAGATCGCACTGAATCACTGGCTGGATACGCACCCACGCGATCAGTGGCCTGATGTGATTTTGCCAGGCGGCAAAGGCATTATTAACGGCGTGCAGAATGCACTGCTGTCACGCGGCTTGCGCATTCCCGAAGACATTTCGCTGATGACCACGGATCTAGCCAGCCGGCTGGAAGGATCGCCAGAGATGCCCATCACCGGCTTTGCGGTGCCCTGTCGCGAGCTGGGTTATGAAGCGATCCAACTGATCCAGAACCGCCTCAATCGTCCACAGTCGTCGATTTACAATCTGTTGTTGCAGGGGAAACTGGTGGATCGCGGCACGGTGGCGAATGCCACTCGCCATGCCGCGCGTGAAGAGATCCGCAACGCGTTTCCGTGAGATGCCCTAAAGCAGAAACGCACGTCATCAGCGCATCGTGCCTGTGCACCCAAGCCCAACATCAAAACCTCAGCGCTGATGCTAAACCTTTTGAATTACCAATCCGTTCAAGCCTGAAGCACGGAGCCTTTTCTAACAAACCACACCTAAGATCAGAAGCAGGCTGGTGCCGCTCAGGGGCAGGCAATCCGCAGCGCCGAACAGAGTGAGTCTGCCAGGAGAGACCGCATGGATGCGGTCGAAAGGCTGGGCTGGAACAGGGATGTTCCATCCCAGCCGGTCCGTAAGGCGGACGAATGACGTGAGGGTACCGCGTCAGCGGCGCGAGGACCGCCAGCCCCTGAGCGGCACCAGCCTGCGTTATCACTTGTGGTAAATCGGCCAGCCTTACAACTTAAAGCTCTGCACCACCAGCTCCAGCTGCACGCTCTGCTCTTCCATGGCGCGTGCGGCAGCCGACACCTGCTCGACCAGCGCGGCATTCTGCTGGGTGCTGCCATCCAGCTGCGTGATTGCCAGATTAACCTGCTCGATGCCCATGCTTTGCTCGCGACTGGCAGACATGATTTCACTCATCAGGGTGGTCACGCTGCTCACGCCCTGCATCAGCTCATCCATGGTTTGACCGGCTTGTTCCACCAGCTGGCTGCCGGTATCGATATTGGCCACCGACTCCTCAATCAGCTTCTTGATCTCACGCGCCGAGTTAGCGGAGCGCTGCGCCAGATTACGCACTTCTGACGCCACCACAGCAAATCCACGCCCCTGCTCACCCGCTCGGGCCGCTTCCACCGCCGCGTTAAGTGCGAGGATATTGGTCTGGAAGGCGATGCTGTCAATCACGCTGATGATATCCACCACTTTACGGGATGAGTGATTAATCGCACCCATGGTGGTGACCACCTGACGCACCACGTCCGTTCCGCGCGCCGCCACCTGCGAGGCACCGTCCGCCAATTGATTGGCGTGGGTAGCATTGTCGGCGTTCTGACGTACCGTGCCGGTCAGCTCTTCCATTGACGCGGCGGTTTCGACAATCGAACTGGCCTGCGATTCAGTACGCGCAGACAGATCGGCATTGCCGCTGGCAATTTCACGCGAGGCAGAGGTAATCGCCAGTGCGCTGTCGCCCACCTGACGCATCAGCCCCTGCAGATACTCAATAAACTGGTTAAAACTTTGCGCCACCGCGTTAAATTCCGGGCTGTTGCTGGCAGGCAGACGCTGAGTTAAATCCGCGCCGCCAGTCGACAGCGCTTCGATATTGCGGTTCAGCAGGCTAAGACGTTTCATCATGGCGCGCACGAAGCCGAGCAGCACCAGCAGCAGGATCACCGCCAGCGGGATCTGCACCAGGCCCAGGCGAGTCAGCATGCTGTGGGTTTGCGCATCCAGCAAACTGGACGGCACATCGCTGGCGAGATACCACGGGCTACCGGCGATCGCCTGCAGAAACAGCGTGTGCTCGCCATCTTCGCCTTTAAAGGTGGTTTGCGTAGGCTGATGACCTGCCTGGCTCAGCAGACCTTTCAGCGCGCCCGCCATCGGCAGCTGCGTATCCGCGAGATTTTCCAGCTTCGGTGCACCTTCCAGCAGTGCGGCGTTGCCCACCACTTTGCCATCCGCTTCAACGATCAACACACGTCCGTGAATGGCGTCGCCCATCTGTTTCGCCAGTTGGTTGAAGAAACCGAGCGTTACATCGATGGTTGATACCCCCCACACCGTGCCATCACGATAAATCGCCATCGCACAGTTGGTACGCGGCTGCGGGCTGGCCGCATCCTGATAGGCTTTAGCCCAGGCACATTGCCCTTTGGCCGCGGCCATACCGTCTTTGTACCACGGCTGCTCCCAGTATTTGTCGGCCGCATCCGAGTTCCAGTAAGTGTTGACCTGTAACTGGTTGCTGGCGTTACGGGCGAAGAACGAACTGTCTTTTTCCTTCGCCGGATCGCGGCGATTAGGCAGCGGCCAGATACCGCCGCCAAACACGTTGCTGTCCTGATACTGGTTCACCAGCGCAGGCAGCAAGTTGTCGATGGCCGCGCTATCCATCACGCCTGCGGCTTCGGTAATGGCACGTTGCTGCGCCTGCACGCGGTTCATCTGTTCGACAATACGTCCCGCCAGGCCATCCACCTCATAGCGCACTAATCGGCTTTCGTTTTGACTCAACTGCGGTGCCACAAACTGATTGATCACCACCACGGTAACCAGCATCAGCACCACGAAAAATGCGACCAACGTCGCGGTAAAACGAGATTGTGTAGTTTTTAACATCAGTGTGCCCTTACCCTGGTTGGCGAGTTGCCTGATCGAGGTTAACGGCGTGTTACAGAGGAACTTGAGGTGAGCAAGATCACAAAAATGCAAATAGTTGATTTAGGTGATCATTAGGAGGGTGACTAACGTTGCGCTTACTCATCAGGGTGCGGGCAACCGCCCGCAGAGAGGGCTATTGCGGCGGATCCACCACTTCCTGACGTGGCCGAAATACATGGTCATTACCTTCTGCCTGCAAACGCTGCAGCAGCTGTTGTCCACCGCGATCGTCGGCCTGAGCAAACTGACGTTCCGCTTCGGTGATCGGTGTCGCCCACAGCAGATTCGGACGATCGCCATCGCGCTTGGGCAGTCGGAACTGGGCAACTTCCGGTGCTAAGCCATTGGCCAGCAGGAAACTCTCGAAGCCCACCGGCGCCACTTCCGATGCCAGCGTGTGCCCTTCGCCAATCCACGTCAGCCGCGCCCACGGCAAGTGCGCGAATTCCGCCAGCGCGCTGGCCATCTGCACCGCATTGGCTTCGGTCATCACTTCACCGTCTACTGCCATCGCCAGCTCAACACGGCGGTACTGCGGGGCCAGCTCATCAAACAGGTAATCCACCTGCGGCATGGGCCGAATCCCCATACCCAGCGTGAGAAAAACCCACACGCCATTGTGCCAGTGCTGAGAGATGGCCATTGGCGGCCAGCTCCCTTGATCGATAGCGTAATACTTTACCGACTCACCAAACTGCGCCTGGTAGCACTGCATCAGCTCATGCTGCACAACATCCCATAAATGGCCGTCATGCCAGTCACGCCAGAAGTGGCGCTGCTGCTCGGCGCGTGCATAGTAATCATTGGTGGAAGCGGATCCGAGCGGTGCGGTCAGGCGATTCTCTTTGATGCAGCCAGCAGAGAAACTCACCTGCTTATCCTGATACAGACTCCAGCCGGGGATCACCGCCAGCAGTTGGCCGTAATACCACAGGGCTGCACCGTCATCACTCGGTTCCCACAAAATCTGTAGACCGGCAGGGTCGAGCATCGGCTCGGCTTCTAAGGTGCGGCAATACTCTGCGCTGAGCAGAGGCGCAATGCCCTGCTCCATCGCTTCACGATCTTCACGCGCCGGTGCAGGCAACAGATTGCGCAGCCAGCAGCCGCGCACCGCATACTGACTGCGAAACAGATCGTTGGGCCAGATGTAAAAGTAGGCCGTGCGCGCATCCTGTTCGACGATGGCGGTCAGTGTGTTTTGCTGATTTGGCACCTCAGCAATCAGAGGTTGGTGTGTCATAACGCCTCGACAAAGCCTTGAGGGATCCATTTTCCCTGAGAATAGAGCAGGATCGGCACTCGCACCATGTGACACAAGGGTAAAACTCTCAAAGTGCAGTCAGGAAGCGTGAGAATGACTGATGAATGCCAGCACAACGCCCTGACAAACTTCAAATTAATTCGCGATTCATTTGCCGCCTCGCATGCTATTGTCTGCACATTCCTCCTTGCGGAGCTGCTCAGCATGGTGCTGCAAAACCTCGATTTGAACCTGCGCGATGTCGTGATTTTCGCGATTTTAGTGTGGCTGTTTCTTCGCTATACATGGGTGATGTCAGCGCTCACGTTTATGCTCGGTGGTGCGGTGCTATTGGTGTTGTTACCCATCGACATTTACTACAGCTTGCTGCCATTAGCGCTGATGGGAGTGGGATTAGGGATGCTGTTTCATCATTATCAGCAGCGCCAGCTCACCCTTAAACGTGAAGCCCGCACACCGCGCACCTACACCAAAAAGCAGGACGAGCTGCATTTGTAGCGTTAGCGTCCCATACGTTGCATGGCGCGGGAATAAGCCCCGCGCTGAATCGACCAGCGCAGCAAACCGGCAATCACCGCGATCTCTTTATCCACGCGCCACTGTGTCAACGGGCTAATCGGCTGCTGAATTTGCTGTTGCGCCCAGTCCGGTAACAACCCCATCCCGGCTTTTAGCATCACCCGCATCGCCGGTTTCGCCTGCCAGCTTGGGGCCGGTGCATTAATTAATAGCTGCATCACTTCCAGCGTGCGTTCATCGCAAATCAGTTCCGGGCGCATCGCCTGCAGATAAGCGTCCACCGCCTGTACCGATTTCGGCACCTTTTCCGCCCCTAAGGCTTCGGCGATGAGCGCCGCTTCATCGTAATAGCGATCCTGCTCGGCCAGTGAGAGCTGCGGATTTTTGTAGCGCAGATGCGCGGCGAGGAAGCGGCTGGTTTCGGCGACGTGTACCCAGGTGAGCAGATGCGGATCGCTGGCAGCATAGGGTTGCCCGGCGTTATCAATACCGGTGACGCGCAGATGGATGCGTTTAACGCGCTCGATCAGGATATTGGCGTCCACCGTGTTACCAAAAGTGGTGACGGCGATAAACTGGCTGGTGCGCCGCAGACGGCCCAGCATGTCCTGACGAAAGTTAGAGTGATCCCACACCCCCGCCAGCGCGGCCGGATGCAGCATTTGCAACATCAAGGCGCTGATGCCACCACATAACATCGAAGGAAAGTCGCCGTGCACGCGCCAGATCACATGGTCAGGACCAAACAAACCCGGATCGCCCAGCGGCTGCGAAATATCGAATTCGTTGAGTGCGAGGCCGTTAAGACGAAAGACTTGCTGCTGGATACGATTGCGGAGGTTCATGACGTTTGTCGGTTATGCCCGTTGGCAGAATAAGCTCGGGCCTATCATATACTGCCAGGGGTAACGGTGCGATTCATCCTGCGACAAACCGCACCGTTCCACAAAGTGGCGACAACTAACGCTTACAGATAATCAAACTGCCCGTCTTGGGTGCGTACCGAATCGAGGCCAATCATCACGTTGAATTTGCCCGGCTCGGCGACATGCTGCATTTTTTGATTCCAGAATTTCAGTGCATCCACATCAATCTTAAAGCTTACGGTCTGTGACTCGCCCGCTTTCAGCATGATGCGTTTGAAGCCACGAAGCTCCTGCACTGGGCGGCTGATGCTGGCCACCGGATCGTTGAGATACATCTGTACCACCGTGGCACCATCACGTTTGCCGGTGTTGGTGACGGTAACGCTCGCGTCAACTGTGCCGGTGCGCGGCATGGTTTTCGCAGACATCTTCACTGGTGACACCGTAAAGGTGGTGTAGCTCAGGCCGTAACCAAACGGATAGAGTGGACCGTTCACCGCATCGTAGTAGTGCGAGGTGTACTTGTTCGGCTTGGCGAAGTTATACGGACGCCCGGTTGGCAAGTGATTGTAGTAAATCGGCAGCTGTCCTACGGAACGCGGGAAGGACATCGGCAGCTTGCCCGATGGGTTGTAGTCGCCAAACAACACGTCCGCAATCGCATTCCCCCCTTCGGTGCCGCTGAACCAGGTTTCGAGCATCGCATCAGCCATATGATCTTCGTTGACGACTGTCAGCGGACGACCGTTCATCAACACAATCACCAACGGCTTACCGGTCGCTTTCAGCGCCGCCAGCAGTTTTTGCTGGCTTGGCGGAATCACCAGGTCACTGCGACTGGAGGCCTCATGCGCCATCCCCTGCGCTTCACCCACAGCGGCGACCACGACATCCGCTTTCTTCGCCTGGGCAACGGCTTCATCAATCAATTCCTGCGGCGAGCGTTTATCCACGCTAACCGCCTGTTCGTAAAGGTTGAGGAAGTCCTGAATACCTTTGTTATCGGTGATGTTGGCCCCTTTGGCATACAGCACGGTGCCTTTGCCCGCCATCGCATTGCGTACACCCTGCAGCAGCGGAATCGACTGTTTCGCCACGCCCGCGGCTGACCAGCTGCCCATAATGTCACGCTGGCTGTCAGCCAATGGCCCCACCAGCGCCACGGTGGCGTCTTTTTTCAGCGGTAAGGTTTCATGCCAGTTTTTCAGCAGCACGATGCTCTTACGCGCCACTTCACGTGCTTCTGCACGATGCAGACGGCTCTCGGCATTGGTGTCCTGCGGATCGCTGCCTTTCGGCCCTAAATGGCTGTAGGGATCGTTAAACAAGCCCATATCATATTTGACGTTCAGCACGTGACGCGCGGCATCGTCGATCTCCGCCATGGTAACGGCGCCACTCTTTACCAGCCCAGGCAAGTATTTGCTGTAGTACTCATCGCTCATACTCATATCGATGCCGGACTTCAGCGCAATACGCACCGCATCCTGCGGATCGCTAGCCACGCCGTGCTTCAGCAACTCTTTGATCGCGCCATGATCGCTGATAGTGATGCCTTTAAATTTCCACTCACCGCGCAGCAGGTCTTTCAGCAACCAGCCATCCGCCGTCGCTGGCGTGCCGTTGAGGGAGTTGAGCGCTACCATCACGCCGCCACTCCCCGCATCCAGCGAAGCTTTGTACGGTGGCAGATAATCCTGGAACAGGCGCTGTGGGCTCATATCCACAGTGTTGTAATCACGTCCGCCCTCCACTGCGCCATAGGCAGCGAAGTGCTTCACGCTGGTCATGATCGAATAACGGTCGGCGGCGCTTTTGCCCTGCATGGATTTCACCATCGCGCTGCCCATTTGCGAGGACAGGAAAGTGTCTTCTCCGAAGCCTTCAGACACGCGTCCCCAGCGCGGCTCGCGCGTAACATCCACCATCGGCGCCCAGGTCATATTGAGACCATCGTCGGCGGCTTCATAAGCGGAGATGCGGCCGACTTCACCGATCGCATCCAGATCCCAGCTGGCCGCGAGGCCGAGCGGAATCGGGAAAATCGTGCGCTGGCCGTGTACCACGTCATAGGCGAAGAACAGCGGAATTTTCAGGCGGCTCAGTTGCATCACCTGATCCTGCATCGCGCGAATATCCGGACGCGTGACGGTATTGAAGATTGCGCCAACCTGACCGTGCTGGATCATGTCGCGCACTGCCTCCTTCGGCGTGTCTGGCCCCACGCTGATCAAGCGCATCTGCCCGATTTTTTCATCAAGGGTCATTTTGCCGAGCAGCTGGTTAACAAAGGCGTCACGCGCCTGTTCAGTCATCGGATGGGGGCCAAACAGGTCATCTGCGAAGGCAGGCTGCATGGCAAGGGAAACAGCGAGGCTAACAGAGCAAATCCATTTCATCAGGTCGGGTTCTCTTAAGTGACTGCGCAATATCGAAATAACCGGGCCAGTGTGCCACAAGTTCAGGATAGCAGGTAGCCACCGATGTCACACCGCGACCATGCCGTTGACGCGTGCTAAAGTAGATGCGCAACGTTAACGACAAGGACAGGTTCATGAATAACAACACCTCACACCCTACACTGCTGGCTGAACTGCGCCGCCTCGTCGGCCCTTCACACCTGTTAACTGAGGCGGAACAAACCGCACGCTATCGTAAGGGTTTCCGCTCCGGTGAAGGCGATGCGCTGGCGGTGGTGTTCCCCGGCTCCTTGCTGGAACTGTGGCGGATATTGCAGGCGCTGGTGCAGGCCGATGCGGTGATTTTGATGCAGGCCGCCAACACCGGCCTGACCGAAGGCTCCACGCCTAACGGCAATGATTATGATCGCCCGGTGGTGATCATCAGTACTTTGCGCCTCGATAAATTGCAGCTGATTGATGGCGGCAATCAGATTCTGGCCTTCCCTGGCAGCACCCTTTATCAGCTGGAAAAAGCCCTTAAGCCGCTGGGACGTGAACCACACTCGGTGATCGGCTCCTCTTGTATCGGCGCATCAGTGATGGGCGGGATTTGTAATAACTCCGGCGGTTCACTGATCAAACGCGGCCCGGCCTACAGCGAAATGGCGCTTTATGCGCAGATTGATGCCGACGGCAAACTGAAGCTGGTCAATCATCTCGGCATGGATCTCGGCCACTCGCCGGAAGAGATGCTCGGTCGACTGGATGACGATCGCTGGCAGCAGAGCGATGTGCGCTGGGATGAACGTCATGCTTCAGATCATGAATATGCAGAACGCGTGCGCGATATCCATGCGGATACACCCGCTCGCTTCAACGCCGATGAGCGCCGCCTGTTCGAGGCTTCGGGTTGCGCGGGCAAACTGGCGGTATTCGCCGTGCGTCTTGATACCTTCCCCAGCGAACCGAAGCAGCAGGTGTTTTATATCGGTACTAACGATCCAGCGGTATTGGGCGATCTGCGCCGCCATATCCTGGCCGAGTTTAAAAACTTACCGGTAGCGGGCGAATACATGCACCGCGACATTTTCGACATCGCCGAAGTGTACGGCAAAGACACTTTTGTGATGATTGATAAGCTCGGCACCGACAAAATGCCACTGTTCTTCACGCTGAAAGGTCGGGTGGATGCCTGGCTGGGTAAGCTGAGTTTTGTTAAACCGCACTTCACCGATCGCGTATTGCAGCGCATCAGCGGTTGGTTGCCTGCCCATCTGCCGAAACGTATGAAGCAGTATCGCGATAAGTTTGAGCATCACCTGATGCTGAAAATGTCCGGTGAAGGCGTAGCGGAAGCGCAGGAGTATTTGCACGAATACTTCCGCGAAGGCGGTGGCGAGTTCTTTGCCTGTGACGGCAAGGAAGGCGCACATGCTTTCCTGCATCGCTTCGCCGCTGCCGGTGCCGCAGTGCGCTACCACGCGGTGCATGCGGATGAAGTGGAAGATATTCTGGCGCTGGATATCGCGCTGCGTCGTAACGATCAGGATTGGTTTGAGCGCTTACCGGCGGAGTTTGATAACGATCTTAGTCATCGCCTTTATTACGGCCACTTCTTCTGTCATGTCTTCCACCAGGATTACATCGTGAAGAAAGGCGTGGATGCGCATGCGTTGAAGGAGAAGATGCTGGCGATCCTCAGCGAACGCGGTGCCGAGTATCCGGCTGAGCATAACGTCGGGCATCTGTATCAGGCAAAACCGCAGTTGCAGGCGTTTTATCGTCAGCTGGATCCGACCAATACCTTTAATCCGGGGATCGGCAAAACCAGCAAACAGAAAGGTTGGGCGGTTAAGGCTTGATAAATTAATGGGCGGCCCGAGAGCCGCCCAATGGATTATGGCAGTTGCTCGCCCTCTTCCTGCGTGGCCGCTGGCACGGCTCGACGTTCAATGATCATCGTCTGCGGTGTGGACAGCACAATGCCCTCTTTGCGCAGGCGCGTCAGAATATCGAACAGCAGGTCACTCTTAGCGCTGGAGATCTGACGCTGGCCCGCCACGTTGCCGGTGACGCTCAACACGATGCCCGCAGAGGTCAAATCCTTGAATGAGACGGATGGCTCAGGCGTTTCCAGAATGCGCTCGTTCTCCTGGTAAACCTCCAGCAGAATCTCACGCACGCGCACCGGATCAATATCCAGCGGGAAGGTCAACATAATGGTCACAACACCCTGTGCATTGCCCATGGTGGCGTTACGCACGTTCTGTGAGATGAACTGTGAGTTCGGCACAATCACCGTGGATTTATCACTGAGCTGAATCTCGGTGGCACGCACATTGATACGGCGAATATCCCCTTCAATGCCGCTAATACTCACCAGATCGCCCACTTTTACCGGCCGCTCGGTTAACAGAATCAAACCGGAGATAAAGTTCTTCACGATCTCTTGTAAGCCGAAACCGATACCGACCGACAAGGCACTGACGATCCACGCCAGTTTGTTCCACTGCAGGCCCATGATCGACAGCGTCAGCAGAATGATCAGCACATAGCCGATATTGCTGAACAGCGTCACCAGCGACACGCGCATGCCCACGTCCATGGTGGTTTTGGGCAGGAAATCTTTATCCAGCCAGCGACGCACCGAACGTAGCACGTAGATGCCCACCACCAGACACAGAATGGCATTCACCATATGCGCCGGCACGATGTTCAACGACTCCAGCCCTTTGCCGCCCCAGAACTCAATCACTTTCTGAATCAGCTCGATCGGCGTTGAAGAGGCGAAGGTGCCGTTTAGCAGCGCCAGCACCACAATACCGATCAGTGCGGTTTTACCAACTGCGCCCAGCAGCGTAGCCGCCTGCTGCAGATAACGCTCATCAATGTTTAATGAGGTCTGCAGACGTTTGCCGGTGGCATTGTTGGTGGAGAATAGGCTTTCACAGCCGTCATTGATCAAATGGCTGAGGAAGTAGAACGAGCCAAACAGAATGCCGCACCAAATCACCTCATAACCGAGGAAGCGGGCCAGCGTGACATAACCGATGATCAGTGAAATCAATATCGCGAGCGCGGTGAGCGTCAGCGCCAGCTGAACCAGTCCAACAATGGTCGGGCGCGCTTCTGGCGCATTGCCCTCTTGCACCATACGGCGGCGTACGCGATTGGTACGCATGCTGATCGCCATACCGGTGGTGCCAATCAGCAGCGCCGTCAGACCGTTCGCGAAAATAGTGGTGTTCAGGCTGGTGCCAACGCTGTAGTTAAAGGCTTCCGCTGTCTGGAAAATAAACACCAATCCAGCCGTAATCGGCGGGAACGGCTTCAGCGCCTGTGCGACTTCATTGGAGATGCCGGGCAATCGCCAGCTCGGACGACGCGTGGACAGGAAGGCTCGCCCTAATCCGGCGATCAAACCGCAATAGACACTGAGTTGTACCAGACGCTCAACAAAATCCTGCACGTCAGTCGAGACTTCATCACGGCGGGTAAACGCCAGCGCGATAAAGTTGAAGGTCAGCACCACGGCCGCCAGGGTGGTCAAGGCAATTGCCGCGGCCAGGAAGCTGCGACGCAAGCGCCCCTCTGGCAGTTTATTGATGCTCACCCAGGCCAAAAACTCTTCGCAGTAGCGACGGCCCAGGGTCATCACCAGCATTGCCGCAATCAACCAACCCATGGTGCCGAAACGCCAACCGGGTTCCCAGGAGAGCGCAGCGGTGTTCTGCAGTTCAGCGATAAAGTCGCTGATCTTCTCACCGTCCAGATCCTGACGGCTGACCATTGGCGCCCAAAAACGCGGCCCCAAAATGCTGCCTGAGTTGAGCGCCAGCTGGCTTTTCAACTGATCACGGCGCAGGTTGACGATCTGTGAGGAGAGCACCAGCGCGCCATTTTTAATGCCGTCGGCCTGCTTGATTTGGTCATCCAGCTTGCTTTTCTGGCTCTCCAGCGAAGCGCGTTTACGCGTCACTTCCGGCGTCTCTTTCACACCGCTGTCCGGCTTCGGTGCCGGACCGAGCACCGCTAACTGTGCATCCAGCTGCTGCCCCTGCGGGATCAGCGACTGGCTGAGGGTTTCTGCATTACCCGAAAGCTCCAGCGCCATCTCATTGAGCTGGTTGAGCTGGCTCTCATTGGTATCGCCTGACACCTGGCCTTTAATCTTGTCGAGGATTTTCTGCATTTTCGGCAGCTCAACCACAGGATTGACCTTGGGTGCGGCGTCCTCTTGCTGAGCTGCGGCGGCAGTATTGTCATCCGCGTAGCTCAGTGCCGGGCTTAACAGCACCAGCAGCAGTATAAATGGGGTAAATAGCGAACGAAGCTTGTACATATGAGTAAGATTCCAGCGCAATGACAGCCGATAAATGCCAGTTAACTTTAGATGGCGGCCAGTGTAGAGCGTAGCCGAAGCGGAAACTATAGGAATGAAGCGCGAAAACATTGGTGCTGACGATTAGGGATTTTTTTGGTCATTCGGGAGGACTTATCCCGCCAATCGGAAGCACTCACAGACGCACAATCCATTGTGCATCAGTGAAGGGAAACAGACGTCGTGATTACTCGTTGCTGGCCGTTTGCGACGATTTCTGCTTCTTGTAGGCCAGCGCCGCTGCCGGAACCGGCGCCGCTTTGCCGGTTTCCAGCCAGTCGCGCAGACGGTTGGCATCGGCAAAGTGGGTGTACTTGCCAAACGCATCCAGCACCACCAGCGCCACCGGACGGTTATTAATCACCGTGCGCATCACCAGGCAGTGGCCGGCTTCATCGGTATAACCGGTTTTAGTCAATGCGATACGCCAGTCGTTTTTGTACACCAGGTGATTGGTATTACGGAACGGCAGCGCATAGTTCGGATGCTTAAACACCGCCGTATCTTCTTTGGTGGTGCTCAGTTCACCAATCAACGGATATTGACGCGTGGCTTTTGCCAGCTTGATCAAGTCTTCCGCATTGGAGACGTTGTGAATCGACAAACCTGTCGGTTCAACATAGTGGGTATGCGTCATGCCCAGCGCACGCGCTTTGGCATTCATTGCGCGGATAAAGGCGTCATAGCCACCTGGATAGTGATGCGCCAGGCTAGCGGCAGCACGGTTTTCCGATGACATCAGCGCCAGCAGCAGCATATTACGGCGGCTGATTTCACTGTTCAATTTGACGCGCGAGAACACACCGCGCATCTCTGGCGTGTGGCTGATATCCACCGACAGCATCTCGTCCATCGGCAGTTTCGCATCCAGCACCACCATTGCAGTCATCAGCTTGGTGAGTGACGCGATAGGCCGCACACGATCCGGATGGCTGGAGAACAGCACTTTATTGGTTTCAAGATCGACAATCATGGCACTGCCGGAGGCGATTTGCGGTTGGGCAATCGGCGCCAGATTAGACAGTGCAGCAGGCGCGGCCAGTGCCGGAGTGACAGCTGCCGGTGCGGCGACAAACAGCGCCAGCGACAGCAAGGAAATACGCATTTTTACAGACATCGTGTCAAAAAAATCCGGTAAGGAGTTTTGCGCCGTGTTTAAGACACAGGCCGCGCGCATCAAACCAGACGGGATGCGGGCTGGCAGCAGCATAATACGCGCTTATCTGCGAAATTTCTTAGGTAGATTGTTTCTGAGCGTTAAAAAAACGGGAGACCTAATGGCCTCCCGTTCACGGTATCATTGCAGGTTAGAACAATCGTGGTCCGTAACCCCACAACACAACGGTCAGTGCCAGCAGCACTTCAAACACCAGCACACCAATCGCCAGTGTCGATCCTGAGAAGCGCATGCTCTCTTCACGATCAATATTGAGGAACACCGGAATGCCGACGTAAAGCAGATAACCGGTATAGAGTAACGCCACTGCGCCGACCAACACGCACAGCCACACCAGCGGATAAAGTGCCACCAGCCCACTAATAAATAACGGGGTAGCGACATAGCCAGCAAACACGGTACAGCGCTGAACGCTGGGACGCTGCGGATAATCGCGCGCCATCCAATGAATGACGCGGCCCATCACCGCCACGCCGCCTAAGATAATCAGATAGAAAAGAATGCCGAGACCGATGCCGGTCAGCAGGTTGAGTTGTACGAACTGCCCTTCGCCCAGATTCCAGCCCAATTGTGTGGTACCGATAAAGGCACAGATCACCGGGATCGCTGCCATCATCAAAACATGGTGGGTGTAGTGGTGCGAAACGCTCTCGTTTTCTTGCTTGATATCGCGCATTTCCTGGTTAGGATGCGCCAGAAGACCCCAGACATGATTCATAAAATCACTCCTCTGATGCGACGGGCTGCCACTTCAGCGATCAGGCTGTCTCACTCAGGCAGCTTCCCTTCAAGTATAATCGGCGCGGCTGTTTTTGCGGACAGCGGCACAAAAAAAGCCGCTAGCGTATAAACTGTTACCTGAATCACTCGCGACAGGGAGGAAAATTTGCATCTCGATATCAATGGATTAATTACGCAGTACGGCTATCTGGCGTTGCTGATTGGCTGTATCGCGGAAGGGGAAACTTTTACCCTGCTGGGCGGCGTGGCGGCGCATGAAGGCCTGCTGCACTTCACCGGCGTAGTGCTGGCCGCGATGGTGGGAGGAATTATCGGCGATCAGCTGCTGTTCTGGCTGGGCCGTCGCTACGGTACGCGCATTCTGCGCCGTTTCCGTAAACATGAAGATACCATTCGTAAAGCCAATCGCCTGATTCAGAAGCGCCCGAGTCTGTTTGTGATTGGCGTGCGCTTTATGTATGGCTTCCGCATTATTGGCCCGATCATCATCGGTACCAGCCGGTTAAAACCGCTGCGCTTCTTTGTGCTCAACGTGATAGGCGCCGCGCTCTGGTCGCTGATCTTTGTCACCCTGGGTTACTTCGCCGGGGAGATCATTACTCCGTGGCTGCATAAACTCGACCAGCATCTTAAACATTTGCTGTGGCTGGTGGCGGCGATTGTGTTCGGCATCGCGCTGCGTTACGTGATTCGCCGCTGGAACCGCCGCCGGGCGGATTAGTGGTGATAACCTTTAAACTGCGGGTTGGCCAGCATAAAGCCACCGTCAACAATAAACGATTGTCCGGTGGTATAGGTCGCCCATTCCGAACACAACCACGCGACTAAACTTGCCACTTCACGCGTATCGCCGGGCCGTCCAATCGGAATTTCCGGCATACGTGTGCTGTGCGCCTGATCGTCAGTCAGATGGTTCATTGCAGTGGCAATCGCGCCCGGTGCAACCGCATTCACCAGAATGTGATGCGGCAACAAACTCAACGCCATCGATTTAGTCAGACCGCCGAGCGCATGTTTCGCCGCAATGTAAGCGGTGGCATCCGGCAACGGAGTGTGTTCATGCACTGAAGTGATGTTAATGATGCGCCCGCCATCGCCCTGATCGACCATATGGCGGGCGGCGATCTGTCCGCAGATAAATGAACCATCCACATCGACGCTGAACGTTTTCCGCCAATCTTCAAAGGTGACGTCGAGAAAATCGGCTTTCATCATCACGCCCGCATTGTTGACCAATACGTCAATGCGACCCAGTGAATTGATGAGCTGCGCCAGTTGCTTGCCCCCTTCTTGCGGGTCGGAAAGATCCAGCTGCCGCACCTGTGCGGTTTGCCCTTTGCTTTCGACCAGTCGCGCTGTTTCCTGCGCCCCCGCTTCATCTGAGCGCCAGGTGATCCCTAACGTGTAGCCCGCTTCGGCCAGCATGACGGCACAGCTGCGGCCAATGCCGGAATCGGATGCGGTAACCACGGCCACTTTCTGTTTGCCCAGTGCCATAACATTCTCCTGCGTGATGGGGTGTCCTCACAGTATAGAAGTTATCGATCTGTGCCTCGGATCAGCCGAAAAAACCCTTTCGTCTATAGTTAACAATCAGATGCAGTCAAGGAGGCAGGATGAGCAAAATTAAACGCAGAATTGATGATCACGGCGTGATTGGGGATTTACGGACCTGTGCATTGATCGCCAATGAGGGCACCATTGATTATCTCTGCTGGCCCGAGTTAGACAGCCCATCCGTGTTTGCTGCGTTGCTGGATGGCGATGATGCCGGTCTGTTCTCACTGGCACCCGACTGGAAAAATGCGCGCCAGCAGCAGCTCTATCTGCCGGACACCAATATTTTACAGACGCGCTGGTTAGGCGATGCGGGCGTGGCGGAGATCACCGATTACATGCCGATCTGCGACCAGCCCAATAAAGTGCCGCGACTGGTACGTCGGGTCAAAATGGTGCGCGGCTCGGCCACCTTCAATTTGCTGTGCGCCCCGCGCCATGATTATGCCCGTGCTGAAACCCATACCGAACTGCGCCCCGGTGGCGTGGCCTTTCTTGCTGAAGGCCAGCCCGCGTTACGGCTGAGTGCTACGGTGGTGATGACCCGTGAAAACCACAGTGCAGTTGCCGAATTTACCCTCAAAGCCGGGGAATCTGCTGAGTTTGTATTTGGCAGCGATGACGATCCCTTCGTGGCGGAGATTGCCACTGAACAGTGCTTCAGTGACACACTGGCCTACTGGCGGCGCTGGAGCAGCCACAGTACGTATCGCGGACGCTGGCAGGAAATGGTGACGCGATCCGCACTGGCACTCAAACTACTTACCTCGAAACAGCACGGTTCGATTGCGGCTGCAGCGACCTTTGGTTTGCCGGAAGAGTTAGGCGGCGAGCGCAACTGGGATTATCGCGCCTCGTGGATTCGGGATGCCTCCTTCAGCATGTATGCGCTGATGCGGCTGGGTTATGTGGAAGAAGCGCGAGACTTTACCCATTGGGTGGGGCGTTGCGTCGAGCACAGCCATGACGACACGCCGCACCTGCAGGTGATGTATCGCCTGGACAGCGGCACCGAACTGCATGAAACCGAGTTGCTCAATCTTTCCGGCTATGCCAACTCGCGCCCGGTACGCATCGGCAATGATGCGTGGCGGCAGACCCAGCTGGATATTTACGGCGAACTGATGGATGCCATTTACCTTGCCAATAAATACGGTGAAGCCATTTCACAACGTGGCTGGCGGCATGTGTCCGACATGATTGATTATGTCTGCGGCAACTGGAACCAGCCCGATGCCGGTATCTGGGAGATGCGCGGTGAGCCGGAGCACTTTCTGCATTCGCGCCTGATGTGCTGGGTGGCGTTGGATCGCGCCCTGCGTCTCGGTCTGAAGCGTTCGTTGCCAATGCCGTATGAGCGCTGGGATCGTGTGCGCAGTGAAATTCGCGACGACATCTGGCAAAACTTCTGGAACCCGGAACTGGGCCATTTCACCGCCACACGCGGCGGCAAGTTCCTGGACGCATCCATGCTGTTGATGCCGCTGGTGCGCTTTGTCAGCTCCACCGATCCTGACTGGATCGCCACCCTTGACGCGATTAAAACCCACCTGGTGAGCGACGGTTTAGTGCGCCGCTATAACATTAGCGAAACGCCTGCCGATGCCTTAACCGGGGGTGAAGGTTCCTTTGCCGCCTGTTCCTTCTGGTATGTGGAGTGTCTGGCGCGGGCCGGGCGCGTGCATGAGGCGCATTTTGAGTTTGAAAAGCTGCTGAGCTATGCCAATCCCCTGGGATTGTACGCCGAGGAATTTACTACGCATGGCGAAGCGCTGGGGAATATGCCGCAGGCGCTGTCGCATTTGGCGTTAATCAGTGCCGCTTTTTTCCTCAATCGTAAATTGAGTAATGAAGTGACGCTGTGGCAGCCTTAAGAGAATTCACATTTTGGGCGGTACGGCAACGAGATGGGTCGGGAAATGCCCACTAATTAAGTAAAGTATCATCAGCCATTGAAAATCCTGATTCCCATCACTGCGCCTATGCACATATAATGCGCACCGGGTCATTGAGACCAAGATGGATTCGACACACTGACAAGCCTGAAACACGGCTATAACGACTTGAAAAACATGAAAAAGAGCATTCGCGCGTTCGCTTCACTTGCTTTAGTACTGGCGGCGTTCAGCCAGTCGGCATTCGCAGTAGTGTATCCGCTGCCAGCGGCTAACAGCCGTTTGATCGGCGAAAACCTTGAAATCACCGTGCCTGATGACAGCCGACTTCCGCTGGAAGCCTTCGCTGCTCAGTACCAGATGGGCCTCAGCAACATGCTGGAAGCCAATCCGGGCGTTGATGTTTATCTGCCAAAAGCGGGCACCAAAATGGTGATCCCTCAGCAGCTGATTCTGCCTGACGCCCCGCGTGAAGGCATCGTGATCAACAGCGCGGAAATGCGTCTTTACTACTACCCGAAAGGCACCAAGACCGTGGTTGTGCTGCCAATCGGTATCGGCGAACTGGGCAAAGACACGCCAGTGAACTGGACTACGACGGTTCAGCGTAAAAAAGCCGGTCCAACCTGGACGCCGACCAAAGCGATGCACGCAGAATACGCATCACGTGGCGAAAGCATTCCAGCGGTATTCCCGGCAGGTCCGGATAACCCGATGGGCCTGTATGCGCTGTATATCGGCCGCCTGTACGCAGTTCACGGTACTAACGCCAACTTCGGTATCGGTTTACGCGTGAGCCACGGCTGTGTGCGTCTGCGTGCTGACGACATCAAATGGCTGTTCGACAACGTGCCGGTTGGTACTCGCGTACAGTTTATCGATCAGCCGGTGAAAGCCACCGTTGAGCCAGATGGTTCTCGCTATGTAGAAGTGCACAACCCACTCTCTACTACCGAAGAGCAGTTCAACTCACGTGAAGTGGTGCCGATTACGCTGACCGCTGCTGTGACCAAAGTGATTGCCGATGGCAGCACTAACCAGGATGCAGTGAACAACGCTATCCAGGCGCGTAACGGTATGCCAGTTAAGATCAATGGCCCGCAGGGTGAAGTGATGCCTGCGCCGGTGCCGGTACAGGAATCTTCTGACGCCACGCCGAAAGAAGAGCCGATGACTCCGCAAGGTGCCAGCGGCGTTGCACCGCAGAGTGATGTGGCTCCGGCTGCTCAGCCTGCTCCAGCGACCGGCAACAGCCTGTAATCGCTGACTCGCCATGCAGTAAAAAACCAGTCCATTGCGGCTGGTTTTTTTATGGGCGCAAAAACGTATTACCCGACTCGACTGGCCACAAGATTGTGACTTATGTGGTCGTTCTGATCTGTTACCTGTGTGCCCGGTAGTCCCTTGATGCGCGCCTGGATGCCTGGGCATCATTCCCGCCGCCGTCTCAGCGCCAGCCAGCCCGCCACCAGGGTAAACACCAGCACCACAATCACCAACAGTAAGAAACCGTGCGGATTATTTGCCAGCGGAATCCCGCCCACGTTCATACCGAAAAAGCCGGCAATGATGTTAATCGGCAGCGCCAGCACGGTGATCACCGTCAGTAAAAACAGCGTGCGGTTACTCTGCTCCATCAAACTGGCGGCAATCTCTTCCTGCAACAAGCGAATGCGTTCCATCAGTCCCGCCAGGTCATTCAATGCCACGCTGAACTCTTCCGTAAAGATGCGCAATTCACTGAGCGGTTCGCGCTTAAGCCACTTTGGTGGCCGATTTAACAAACGAAATAGCGCGGCGGGTTCCGGTGCCAGCAAACGCTGCACACGCAGTAGCATACGGCGTAAATGGCCCAACTCACTGCGGTTGGTTTTAATCGCTGCACTGAGCAAACGCTCTTCAATGGCATCCACCGCCTGACTGGAGCGACGCACCACTTGCTCCAATTGCGCTTCCTGCTCACCCAGCAACCACAACAGCATCGCATCCGGCTCGGCGAACGGGAGACGATCAATTTGCTGATGCATGCGTTCAATCATTCCCACCGGGCGATAACGCGCGGTGACAATGGTGTGCGCACAGCACCAAATCCACAACGTCGCGTTCTGTGTGCTGCGCTCTTCTTTGCTGAACGTCACATCATTGAGCACCGCCAGCAGCGCATCGTTTTGATGGGCCAGACGTGTGCGCGGTGAAGCAGAATGGATCTCATCGAAAAAATCATCGTCGACACTAAAGTGGTCCTGAACCCAGCGCTCGGCACGGGCATGATTCAGGTTGATGTGTAGCCAAAGAAAATAGGATTCCGGCAAATTTTGCTGCGCGAGCTGCGAAGCTTCACGCGCGTTGAGCCGCTGTGGCGGTGCTTCCGGCGTGAACAGATACCCATGGATGAGTCCGGCCACTTCATTATTGAAGTCCGGCAATGAGGCAAACGGCAAGACAGGCTGGAGCATGGCAGCGTGATGATCCCGAAGCGGTCAGATCCACATACTGCGACAGCCGTGTTACAGCAAGATGACAGAGCGTGATCGCGATCATCATTCTGTCATACAAACCACGTATCACACTGCGGGTAACGGGTGCCATTCGAGCACCGTCAATCCACACCGGGGTGTGTTATGGCTGAAAACAGTTTACCTGCATCTACATCAACATCATCGTCCCACAACGGACGCCCGAATCTTAACCAGGGCAACGGAAAAATCTCACGCATCATCTTTCTGATCCTGCTGTGCGGCGGCCTGCTGTTCACCGCCATCAATCTGTTCAACGACGTGGAAGAGACCGGCGCGCCGGTCACCAGCTATACGCCGTTCCTGCTGCTGGGCGTGGCTTTAGTGATTGCGCTCGGCTTTGAGTTTGTTAACGGCTTCCACGATACCGCTAATGCTGTCGCCACTGTGATTTATACCCATTCGCTGTCTCCGGGTGTGGCCGTGGTGTGGTCGGGCTTCTGCAACTTCCTCGGCGTATTGCTCTCCAGCGGCGTGGTGGCGTTTGGCATTATCTCGCTGCTGCCGGTGGAGCTGATTCTGCAGGCAGGCAGCGGCAACGGCTTTGCCATGGTGTATGCGCTGTTGTTCTCGGCGATCATCTGGAACCTCGGCACCTGGTATTTCGGCCTGCCTGCGTCCTCTTCGCATACGCTGATCGGTTCGATCATCGGCGTGGGCGTGGCGAATGCCCTGCTGCATGGTCGCAGCGGCACCAGCGGTGTGGATTGGGATCAGGCGATCAAAGTGGGTTACGCCCTGCTGCTGTCACCGATTGTCGGCTTTATCTGTGCTGCGCTGCTGTTGCTGGCGATGAAAGCCTTTATACGCAACCGTCAGCTTTATGAAGCACCAAAAGGCAATCAGCCCCCACCGGCGTGGATTCGCGGCCTGCTGATTCTGACCTGTACCGGCGTCTCTTTCGCTCACGGCTCAAACGACGGTCAGAAAGGCATGGGCCTCATCATGCTGATTCTGGTCGGCACCATGCCGATTGCCTACGCCCTGAACCGTTCGCTGCCGCCGGATCAAATCCCGCGCGTGGCCGCGTTAACTCAGGTCACTGAACAACAACTGCTAACGCTGCAACCGGCACCGGCTGCAATGCCCGCACCGCGTGAAGTACTGACCGAGTTTGTGCGCACCAGCCAGAATCGCCCTCAGGTACTCCCTGCCCTTGGCATGATGCTGGGCGATATCGGCGACCAGATCCGTCGTTATGGTGCGGTGGAGAATATCCCGGCGCAGGCGGTGACCAACACCCGTAACGATATGTATCTTGCCTCCGAAACCATCAAACATCTGCAATCGGCCAAAGTCGCGCTGCCGGAAGAGATTGCCAGCAATCTTACTGCGGTGAAGAAGGAGCTGGATGCCGCCACGCGCTTTATCCCGATGTGGGTGAAAGTGGTGGTGGCAATTGCCCTTGGCCTCGGCACCATGGTGGGCTGGCGCCGCATTGTGGTCACCGTCGGTGAGCGCATCGGTAAAACTCATCTGACCTACGCACAAGGTGCCAGTGCTGAACTGGTGGCGATGGCGACCATCGGCGCAGCGGATGTCTTCGGCTTGCCGGTCTCCACTACCCACGTGCTGTCATCAGGCGTGGCCGGTTCGATGGCCGCCAACAAATCTGGTCTGCAGCTCTCAACGATTCGTAACCTCGCGCTGGCGTGGGTACTGACGCTGCCGGTCTCAGTCTTACTTTCAGGGCTGCTTTACGCTCTGTTTATTCATCTGTAACGGGGAAAAGTCATGGCGACACACGACAATAGCTTCCACAGCGAGACCTTTAATGCGCGTCTGCTGCAGGAGTTTTACGACAGCTACGACGAAGAGCTGGAAATGGAGCTGGACGATCTACGCTTCAATGATAATGGTGAGCCACAGCAGGAAGGCGATAAGGCCTTTCGCCGCCGCTACTTCCGTGAGCTGCTGCATCTGCAGGGCGAGCTGGTGAAGTTGCAGGATTGGGTGATGCGTACCGGACATCGCGTGGTGATTTTGTTTGAAGGCCGTGATGCCGCCGGGAAAGGCGGGGTGATCAAGCGTATCACCCAGCGTTTAAACCCGCGCACCTGTCGCGTCGCCGCCCTGCCCGCACCGAACGATCGTGAGAAAACACAGTGGTATTTCCAGCGCTACATCGCTCACTTGCCTGCAGCCGGTGAAATTGTGATGTTTGACCGCAGCTGGTACAACCGCGCAGGCGTTGAGCGCGTGATGGGCTTCTGTAACGAAGCCGAAGTGGAAGAGTTTTACCGCAGCGTGCCGGAATTCGAAAAAATGCTGACCCGCAGCGGCATTCAGATCATCAAATACTGGTTCTCGATTACCGATGAAGAGCAGGAGCTGCGCTTCCTGAGCCGCATCCACGATCCGCTGAAACAGTGGAAATTGAGCCCGATGGACCTCGAAAGTCGTCGCCGCTGGGAAGATTACACCGAAGCGAAAGAAGAGATGCTGGAGCGCACCCATATTCCTGAAGCGCCATGGTGGGTAGTGCAAGGTGTGGATAAGAAACGTGCGCGCCTGAACTGCATCAGCCATCTGCTGCAACAGGTGCCCTACGAAGAGAGCGAGAGCAAAACCATTATGTTACCGACGCGCGAACGTCATGAAGATTATCGCCGCGCGCCAGTGCCAGAAAACATGGTGGTACCAGAGAAATATTAATGAACAGTTTGCACGGCTGCCTGGCGGCCGTGCTGCTGTTGCAGACGCAATGTAATGGCAAATGCGCCTAGCACCATCAGGGCCGCCGCCAGATACACCGACTGCATCCCCCAATGACCAATCAGTAACCCCGCCACCGGCCCCGTCAATCCCAGCCCTAAATCGAGAAACGCCGAATACGTCCCTAACGCCGATCCCTGATCCTGTTGCTGCACGCGTTTAACGGCTTCCACACCCAGCGCCGGGAACACCAGCGAGAAACCACCGCCGGTCAGGAACGCGCCGATATCCACCAGCCAGCTGCTGTCGGCCTGCCAGATTAACAGCAGACCGGCACACTCCAGCACAAACGACACCAGCGACACTTTCAACCCGCCGAAACGGGTGATATAGCGGCCACCGGCCAGTCGCACCAGCACAAAGCCCAGGCTGAACAAGGTCAGGGCAAAGGCGGCGCCGCTCCAGTCGCGGCTGGCAAAATAGAGCGTGATAAACGTCGAGATGACGCCGAAGCCGATGGTGCCGAAGCCCAGTGCCAGCCCGAACAGCCAGACGCGGCTGACCACGCGATGAAAAGGAATACGCACGCCCGCTGTGACGCTGACCGCCGCCTTACGACTCGCCATGCAGAAACCGATCACGCCCATCAACGCCACGAGTCCGGCAAACCCGCTGATGCCGAACATTTGATTGAGCAGCACTCCGAGCGGTGCGCCTATCGCCATCGCAAAGTAGGTGGCAACGCCATTCCAGGAGATCACACGCGCCGTCTGCAGCGGTCCGACAAGGTTCATCCCCCACAGTGTCGAACCCGTGCTGCTAAAGCTTTCTCCCACGCCCAAAAACAGCCTACCCACCGCTAAAAGCGCCAGACTCAGCATGGGTGTTGCGGTAAACAACGCGGCGAGAAGAGAGAGCACGCCGCTCATGCCGCAGCACACCAATCCCATCATCACCACGCGTTTCGGGCCATAGCGATCGGCCAGGCGGCCCGAATGCGGACGACTGAGCAGCGTGGCGAAGTACTGCAGGCTGATGATCAGCCCGGCGATGAACGAGCTGAAACCCAGCTGGTTATGCACAAATCCCGGCAGCACCGCGAGCGGCAGCCCTACTGAGAGATAGCAGAAGAAGGTGAAGACAATAACGGAAATGATGCGTTTATTTAACTGAGCATGACTCAGTACAGCGGCGTCAGACATAAGTGATGGCATTACAAATGAATGTGAAACGCTACTATAGCGCAAACAGTGTTGAGCTTGAACCTGACTTTACGTGGAACGGTGTCATAGCTTAATTCTGAATAATGCTGGTCATGTCAACAATCAAACGTCGCCTCGGTTATTTCGTTTTACATTAATAACAGCTCTTAATTAATCTTCATTTATATATTGGCCTGAAAATTCCGAAAAGAAACCTTTTAGTAAAAAAATTAATCCATAAAATCCTCTAAAAATAGTAACAAAACCCTTTATTAATCAGTTCAGGTCGCGCGTATGCTGAGAAGAACTCCTCCAATCATTCACATTAAGACATAGATCCGCCCTTGCTTGCTTTAGCTTACAGATGGTTAAATCAAACATTAATCATTACTTTTGGTGCGTAACTAATGTAATGGCAATGCTGGCCCAGCGCACCGACTCAAGCAAATTTCAAACCTTTGTTAATTCTGTTTCTTAACGACCAGGAGAAACCATGAAGATTATCACCAGTGGAAGCGGATATCCTGAAAAAAGAAATATTATCACTAACCCTCATAACAAATATATTAATTGCCGAAAAAAGAATATCTATTTCTATTTAAATGCCGTCAAAGCAAAAATCTTACATAAAAATAAACAATTTATTTTTCTCCCGATCCCCGGCTTACTGCCACAGGATGCGGATGTCATTCACCTTTTCAATGAAGTGGCCGACACCAAAAGGAACTGGATCGCCACTTTTGAAACCGAGATCCCACGCGTGCTACCGGTGCCTGGTGTAGCGAAATACGACAATCCAGAATTAAAGTCGCAGCTGCAATTAATAGCGAAAGCGGAATGCCTGGCGTTGATTGCCATCTCGCAAGCGACCCTCGACATCCAATGCAAGCTGCTCGATGCGTTTCCCGCGATCAAAGCCGCCGTCAGACACAAGCTACACGTCCTGCATCCGCCGCAACCGCTGCTGTGCGCTGAACCGCGCCTCGTCTCGCCCGGAGAAATACGTTTCATCTTTATCGGCAATGAGTTCTATCGCAAAGGCGGCGCGGAAGTGGTACTGGCCCTCTCCCAGTTATCTGAAGAGGATGTATTTAACCGCAGCCAGATTCAGGTCACGCTGATCGGTGACATCACGCAGCGGCATAATATCGCGCATCGGCAATTTCAGGATGATGAGGCGTTTTACACACGTATTGAGCACTTAGTCAAAACCTCGCCCCATATTCAGCATTTTACCTCTCTGCCCAACAATCAGGTGTTGACCTTGCTGCAGCATTCTCACGTGGGATTGCTGCCCAGCTGGCAGGATACTTACGGCTTCTCGGTGCTGGAGATGCAAGGCAGTGGCTGTCCAGTGATCACCACCAACATCCGCGCTTTGCCAGAGATCAATCCACCCGGTGCGGGATGGCTTATCCAGCAGCCGGTCAATGACGAATATGAGTATGTGGTGGATTCTGAGGAGAGCAAACTGCAAATACGCCAGCAAATCGTGCAGCAGCTTAAGGCGCATATCATTGATATTTTGCGTAATCCGGGCGTGATCACGCAATACTCTGCGCAATCACTGAAGAGAATTGCTGAGCAGCACGATCCGGGGAAATTCAGCGAGCAACTTGCCCACTTCTATTCAGCCAGCAAGCAGATGCACTACACCACGGCGTTTAAATGAAAAAGGGTTAAACCGGTGCGGTTAACTGAAGGGCGTGGCGTTCAATTGCCGCGGCAATCTCAGCAGATACGCGCAGAGTGCGGATCTCACTGAACAGCCCATCGGCTTCGTTATAGGCTTTACGCAGATAACCGAGCCACTGTTTGATGCGGGCGACGTGATACATGCCGGTATCGCCCTGCTTCTCCAACTGCGTGTACTTCAGCAGCAGTTCGACCACATCCGGCCACGGCATCGGCGCTTCGTTGTATTTCACCACACGGCCGAGGTTCGGGATGTTGAGCGCACCGCGCCCCAGCATCACCGCGTCGCAACCGGTGATGCGCAGACAGTCTTGCGCATCCTGCCAGCTCCAGATCTCACCGTTGGCGATCACCGGAATCGACAGACGCTGGCGAATTTCACCAATCGCCTGCCAGTTGATGCTCTCAGCGCGGTAGCCATCTTCTTTGGTGCGGCCGTGCACCACCAGTTCGCTGGCCCCGGCCTGCTGCACCGCGTCGGCAATTTCAAAGCGGCGCTCTCCCGAATCCCATCCCAGACGCACTTTCACCGTGACGGGAAGATGATCGGGCACGGCTTCGCGCATCGCTTTCGCGCCGCGATAAATCAGCTCAGGATCCTTGAGTAAGGTGGCGCCGCCGCCGCTGCCGTTCACCAGTTTTGATGGACAGCCGCAGTTGAGATCGACGCCCCAGGAGCCGAGTTCTACCGCACGCGCGGCGTTTTCTGCCAGCCACTCAGGATATTGCCCGAGTAGCTGCATACGCACACGCGTACCGGAAGCCGTTCGGCTGCTGTTGTGCAGCTCGGGACACAAACAGTAGAAGGATTTTACTGGCAGCAGCTGATCGACCACGCGTAAAAACTCAGTAACGCACAGATCATAATCATTTACCCCGGAGAGCAGTTCGCGTACCAGCGAATCCAGCACGCCCTCCATCGGCGCCAGTAATACCCTCATCGCGTTAGATGTTCCCGCTCTTTTTTGCTGCCGGACGACGACGACCGCTGTTGGCGGCTGGCGCGTTTTGAGCGGCACTGCTGCCCTGACGACGTGCAGGACGCGCTTCGCCCTGTGGACGTGCACCATTGCCACCCTGTGGACGCTGACCGTTGCCACTGTGCGGACGAGAGACGTTACCGCCCTGCCCACGGCCCTGGCCGCGACCCTGCTGCTGGCGACCGTTCTGGATCGGTTCCGCTTTGATGCTAGGGTCCACTTCGAAACCTTCCAGCTCAATGCGCGGAATTTCACGCTTCAGCAGGCGTTCGATATCACGCAGCAGTTTGTGCTCATCGACACACACCAGTGACAGCGCAGCGCCGGTTGCCGCAGCACGGCCGGTACGACCAATACGGTGGACGTAATCTTCCGCCACGTTTGGCAGCTCGTAGTTCACCACGTGTGGTAATTCTTCGATATCCAGACCACGCGCGGCGATATCCGTTGCCACCAGCACACGAATGCCACCGGATTTGAAGTCAGCTAACGCGCGGGTACGCGCGCCCTGGCTTTTGTTACCGTGGATTGCCGCTGCGGTGATGCCATCTTTGTTCAGCTGTTCAGCCAGATGGTTGGCGCCGTGTTTGGTACGGGTGAACACCAGCACTTGCTGCCAGTTGTCGCGACCAATCATCAGCGACAGCAGTTCCCGCTTACGCTTCTTATCAACGAAGTGTACTTGCTGTGAAACTTGCTCAGAGGCGGTGTTACGACGCGCCACTTCAACCTGCTCTGGGTTGGTCAGCAGTTTTTCCGCCAGGGTTTTGATCTCATCAGAGAAGGTGGCAGAGAACAGCAGGTTCTGACGTTTTGCCGGCAGACGCGCCAGTACACGGCGAATGTCGTGGATGAAGCCCATATCGAGCATGCGATCCGCTTCATCCAGCACCAGAATTTCAACCTGTGACAGATCGACCGCATTTTGATGCGCCAGATCCAGCAGACGGCCTGGCGTCGCCACCAGCACATCCACACCCCCGCGCAGTTTCATCATCTGCGGGTTGATGCTCACGCCACCGAAGACCACCAGTGAGCGGATATTAAGATACTGACTGTATTCACGAACGTTCTCGCCCACCTGCGCCGCCAGTTCACGGGTTGGGGTGAGGATCAACGCACGCACCGGACGACGGCCGCGCGCGTTAGAGGGATTCGCAGTGAGACGCTGCAACAGTGGCAGCGTGAAACCGGCGGTTTTACCGGTACCGGTTTGGGCGCTTGCCAACAGGTCACGACCTGCCAGCACCACGGGAATAGCCTGACGCTGAATCGGCGTCGGTTCCTGGTAGCCTTGTTCCGCTACCGCACGCAAAATATCGGCACTTAAGCCGAGAGAGTCAAATGACATGCAGGTGTATTACTCCGAACCGCCCTGTTCGCCGTCAGCGATGTAGTTTTCAGGGGGTATATGACGCAAGCCTGGTGGGCTCACGTGTGAAAAGGGCACAAACTACCATGCGTAAGGGCGGGAGTTTAGCAGGTTTCCGCTGCCACCGCGACTGACAATAGTCACGGCGCTGTAACATGATGCTGGTAGTCTTCCCGTCGTGGCACGAGTTGCGCCGTTGCTCTCTGTGACCGTTATTGCGCTGCTCATAACAAAAGGAGCCGCATGGGGCTCCTTTCGGTTCGCAACTGAGCTTTCGCTTAGCTGCGCTTTTTCTCCACGCGATGCGCGGGTTCTTTCGCCAGCAAGGATACCAGCGCCGGACCCACCAACATCACCACGCCCAGGCAACCGATCAACAGGTTGTTGTGGATGAAACGGGAGATCAGGAACAGCGTCAGCATCGCTGCGCCGAAGTAGTACGTTGTCGTGACTTCTTCCAGCGCGTCACCCATGCGACGCAAACGGGCACTACGCTGCAGAGCCAGCATGGCGATAAACACCACCGCATAAGCTGCTACCAGGGTACTGCTCACTTCAACCAGCGCCTTGTGCTTCCAGCCCCAAACCAGCGCGGCGATCACCAACAGGTGCATCGCAATATGCAAACAGGTTTGACCGGTAACGATCTGAACACGATTAGACCATTTCATTCTCTTCTCCTGGCAGACCCAACAGGTCGCCCAAGTGTATCTGGCTGCGGCCAGACGGATTTCCTCAATGTAAAGCAAATTTCGGATAACGCCCTAATTTTCTGCGTCCATCACCATCCATTTGTGACAAAGACTACACTTTGTGCTGTTGATGATGAAAAGGAGCGCGTCGAAGTATGCCACAAAACACGCAAGGATTTTCATTTAAAGTCCTGACGATCAATACCCACAAGGGGTTCACCAGCTTTAACCGTCGCTTTATCCTGCCGGAATTGCGTGACGCAGTCCGCGCCACCTCGGCGGATATTGTCTTCCTGCAAGAGGTGATGGGCACCCACGCTATCCATTCACTGCACATTGAGAACTGGCCGGAAAACTCTCATTACGAGTATCTGGCCGATACCATGTGGCATGATTTTGCCTATGGCCGTAACGCAGTTTATCCCGAGGGACATCACGGGAACGCGATATTGTCACGTTTCCCCATTATTGAATATGAAAATCTCGATATTTCTGTGGCGGGAAGCGAAAAGCGCGGCATGTTGCACTGCCAGATTCGCCTGCCGGATCGCCCCGATCCGCTGCATGTCATCTGTGTGCATTTAGGGCTTAAAGCACAGCATCGCCAGGCGCAGATGAAGATGATGAGCGATCGCATCAATGCCCTGCCGCATGATGCGCCGCTGGTGGTGGCGGGAGATTTCAACGACTGGCAAGTGCACGCCAATCGCTTCCTGAAGCGCAGCGCGGGATTGCAGGAAGTGTTTAGCATGAAAAACGGCCGCCCGGCACGTACCTTCCCGGCACGTTTTCCGCTACTGCGACTGGATCGTATTTATATCCGCAACGCCACCGTGAGCCAGCCCTGGGCGCTGCCGGTCAAACCCTGGTCACACCTTTCCGATCACGCCCCCCTGGCCGTGGAGATCTTCCTATGAATTTCAGCTGGCGTGAGGGCAATCAGTTGCGGTTGCTGGAGAACGGCGAGCAGTTCTTCCCCTGCGTTTCAGCAGCCATTCAGCGTGCCGAGCGTTCGCTGCTGCTGGAGACGTTTATTCTGTTTGAAGACGACGTCGGCAACGCGCTGCATAGCGATCTGCTTGCAGCAGCGCAGCGTGGCGTGAAAGTCGAAGTGATGGTGGATGGCTATGGTTCACACGATCTCTCCGACGCCTTTGTGAACACGCTGACGGAAGCCGGGGTGCGTTTTCTCTATTACGATCCGCGCCCGCTGGTGCTGGGCATGCGCACCAACGTGTTCCGTCGTCTGCATCGTAAAATCGTGGTGGTCGATGATGCCCTCGCCTTTGTGGGCGGCATCAACTTCTCTGCAGAGCACAATACCGATTACGGCCCGGAGGCGAAGCAGGATTATGCGGTCGAGGTGACGGGGCCGGTGGTGCTGGATATTGCTCGCTATGTACAGCAGGCCATCGGTAGCAAGCAGACCACACGACGCTGGTGGGGGGGACGTTCACAGCGGCTGGCGGTTAATGCGATGCCCGGTGAGGCGCAGGTGTTGTTTGTTTACCGCGACAATGACGACCATCGCGACGACATTGAGCAGCACTATCTCGATATGCTGCGCAAGGCCAAACAGGACGTCATCATCGCTAATGCCTATTTCTTCCCTGGCTATCGCCTGTTACGTGAAATGCGCAGTGCCGCACAGCGTGGCGTGCGTGTACGGCTGATCGTGCAGGGTGAACCGGATATGCCGATTGTTAAAGTGGGCGCCGAGATGCTCTATAACTATCTGGTGGATGCCGGGGTTGAGGTTTATGAATATTGCCGCCGTCCACTGCACGGCAAAATTGCGGTGCAGGATCAGCACTGGGCCACCGTGGGCTCCAGCAATCTTGATCCGTTGAGCTTATCGCTCAATCTGGAAGCCAATCTCATCGTGCACGATCGCACTTTCAATCAGACGCTGCGTGACAATCTGGAAGCCTTGCTTCAGCACGATTGTGTGCGCGTGCAGGATGACAAATTGCCGCCGCGCACCTGGTGGCATCTCACTAAAAGCGTGATTGTGTTCCATTTCCTGCGTCACTTCCCGGCCATTGCCGGTTGGTTGCCCGCGCATACGCCTTTACTGGCGCAGGTTGATCCCCCCGTGCAACCGGAAATGGAAACCCAGGATCGGGTCGAAACCGGCAACGAAGGAGCGAAACACTGATGAGCAAAAAACATTCTCGCTGGCAATGGACAAAGAAAATCCTCACCTGGCTGTTCTTTATTGCGGTGATCGTACTGCTGGTGATCTACGCGCGCAAAGTGAACTGGCAGGACGTGTATCAGGTGATCGTCGGCTACAACCGCTATGTGGTGCTGGGCGCAGCGGCGCTGGTGGTGGTCAGCTATCTCACCTATGGCGTGTATGACTTAATCGGTCGCGCCTACTGTGGACACAAACTGGCGAAGCGTCAGGTGATGCTGGTGTCGTTTATCTGCTACGCCTTTAACCTGACGCTCAGCACCTGGGTCGGCGGCGTGGCGATGCGCTATCGCCTCTATTCCCGCCTCGGCCTGCCCGGTGGCACCATTACACGCATCTTTTCCATGAGCATCGCCACCAACTGGCTGGGCTATCTCCTGCTGGCGGGCGTGGTGTTTGTCGCCGGCATGGTGCCGATTCCGCCGCGCTGGTTTATTGGCGAAAACACTTTGCGCATTATTGGTGCCGTGCTGTTAGTGCTGGTGGCGATTTATTTGTGGGCCTGCGCCTTTGCGAAAAAACGTCGCTGGACGATAAAGGGGCAACATCTACAGCTGCCGTCGCTGCGCATGGCGCTGATTCAGTTTGCCGTCTCCAGCGCGAACTGGCTGGTGATGGGCACCATTATCTGGCTGCTGCTGGCGCGTCAGGTGGATTATCCGCAGGTACTGGGGGTGTTACTGATCAGCAGTATTGCGGGGGTGATCATTCATATTCCGGCGGGCATCGGGGTGCTTGAAGCGGTATTTCTGGCGCTGCTGGCTGGCGAGCATGTTTCGCACGGCACCATCATTGCCGCCCTGCTGGCCTATCGCGTGCTGTACTTTATTTTGCCGCTGCTGCTGGCGCTGGTGTTGTATCTGATGCTGGAGAGTCGCGCAAAACATCTGCGGCAGAAGAATGAACAGAAGATGGCCAAATCGGACGCGGGATAAGCGGGGAGAAATCACTCACGCGCGGTGGGCGCCATCAATAGCGCACCCGACAAAATTCTGTGCAGATTTACATTGATGCACGTTGCCTGTCATGAATTGCGCCCCCTACAAGCATCCTGTTCGGATGTTGCAGGAGGCGCATTGATACCAGCCAGAAGCGGTGCTGCAGAGTTAACGGCGGTTGCCGAAAATACGCAGCAGCATCAGGAACAGGTTGATGAAGTCGAGATACAGCGTCAATGCACCCATGATTGAGTAGCGACGCAGATTCTCTTTGTCATTAACGTTGATGGTTTCGCCAATCGATTTCAGTTTCTGGGTGTCATAAGCGGTCAGACCGACAAACACCACTACGCCGATATAGGTGATCGCCCACATCAGCGCCGGGCTTTTCAGCCAGAAGTTCACCAGTGACGCCAGCACAATACCAATCAGCGCCATAAACAGCAGGCTGCCAAAGCGGCTGAGATCGCGCTTGGTGGTGTAACCGTAGAAGCTCATGGCACCGAACATGCCCGCCGTCACGAAGAAGGTGCTGGCGATAGAGGAATAGGTGTAAACGAGGAAAATACTCGCCAGCGTCAGGCCCGTTAGCGCTGAATAGAGCATAAACAGCCCGGTGGCTAAGGTACTGCTCAGACGATGCACCATGCCCGACAGCACAAAGACTACCGCCAGCTGCACAATGATCAGCCCGAAGAAGGTGATGCGATTTGCAAACACCAGCTCCATCACCGCCGGCGTGCGCGCTGCAAACCAGGAGACAAACGCGGTCAGCAGCAAGCCGCAGGTCATCCAGCCATAGACCTGCGCCATATATGTCTGCAGCCCGGTTGACGCCTGCTGCACGATTGAATCATTACGTGGATATCGGTCCATGATGCACCTCTTTAAGTTAGACAAACGCTCTAAGTGTGGAGTCTACACCGCATTGCGTCAACGGCGCGTCAAGCACTGCTGATATCGGCCATTTACGCGCTGGGCAAACCAGGCGGTGGTCAGATTGCGGGTGATTTTCGGGCTCTCCAGTTTAATGCCCGGCAGCATCTCGCGCGGCAGGCGTTTACCGGCCATTTTATCAGCCAGAATAAACGTCTGCTTCCAGAGCGTGCTGCTGCTGAAGCTTTCCGTATCGCCCTTCTCCAGGTCGCGACGGATTTCCCGATTGCTCATATCCAGTTGCTTGCTCAACGTGCGCACCGCTAATTCGGTGGAACCCGCTTGCTCGCTGCCGTACATAATCAGATCACCATCCAGCGCCAGTTTAATGCCGCTGGCGCGCGCTACGGCTGCCTGAAAAGCGGCGTTACGGCTGGCGTACCAACCGGCATTGAAATCGGCAAAACGGTACAGCATCTGGCTGTAATCCGCCGGATAGCCGAGCAGATGCATTGTGCCAAAGTAGATGCCGCCGCGACGCGTGAAGACTTCACGGCGAATCGAGCCATCAATTGAATACGGATAACCTTTGGCATGCGCTTCGGCAAATTCAATGCTGACCTGCATCGGGCCGCCGGTGTGAATCGGATTGAGATTGCCAAACAGCTTCTGCCCCATCGGCACCATATCGATGAAATCATCGAAAATTGCGCTCAGCTCTTTCTCACTGCGCACCTTATCCAGTCGCGCGGCGTAGCTTTCCCCGGTGGGCGATTTAATCAGTAAGGCGGTGCGCACTAAGAACGCGGGAACGTGCACTTTGGCGGCGCGGCGGTCAATTTCACCCCAGGCGATTTTGGGTAAACCGGGCACAGGCGCATCGGCACTGAAATTGGACTCCTGATCGGTGACCGCGATCACCGCACAGACGTTACTGGCGCTGGGATCGATCTGCTGGACGCGAAACGCGGTGTAGATGTCGTCCGCCCAGGCGCTTTTTTGGCTGACATCGCTCGGCAGTAACTTTTGAATCTGAGATTTGACGTCGGCAGGTTGCCGCGCGGGGGCCTGCGGTTCTTTTTTGGTACTACATCCGGCCAGTACCAGCGCGGTGAGCAGCGCCGCGCCTTTGAGCATTTTAGTGGTATTCATCTTGTTCCCTGACAGGCCAGCAAAACCCGTACCTTAACGTTTTCAACTCGCTACGGCTATCAGAGCAGGTCGGTTTTACGCGCTACTTCCAGCGTTCGGCGGCTTGATGGTCGCTGTCGCGCGCATCGACCCAACGATCGCCCTGTTCGGTGGCTTCACGCTTCCAGAACGGCGCACGGGTTTTCAGGTAATCCATGATGAACTCGGTAGCAGCAAATGCGCTACTGCGATGGGCGCTGCTGACGCCAACAAACACAATTTCATCACCAGGGAAAAGTTCGCCCACGCGATGGATCACCGTCACCTGCTGCAACGCCCAGCGCTGACGCGCCTCTTCGACTATTTCCGCCAGCGCTTTTTCCGTCATACCCGGATAGTGTTCCAGGGTTAAAGCGGCCACGCTGTCACCGAGATTGTGATTGCGCACTTTGCCGGTAAAGGTGGCCACCGCGCCATCACTGTCATGCGCGGCGAGTTGGCGATACTCCTCGCCGACATCAAAAGGCTCAACGCCAACGCGAATACGAGTGGCCATGCTCATCCTCCGGTGACCGGCGGGAAGAACGCCACTTCATCACCCGCACGCAGCGGATGGCTCATCGGCACCAGCGTCTGATTGACCGCTGCCAGCAATTTGCCGGACTCCAGCGCCAGCGCCCAGCGATCGTTCCTCTCCGCCAGCGCTGCACGCAAGGTTGCTACATCCTGATATTCCGGTTTCAGCTCTAACGCGCTGATGCCGGTCAATTCACGCACCTGGGCAAAAAACAGCACCTTAATCATGTGCCACCGCCTGAAAATCGCCGGATTTGCCGCCGCTTTTGCTGAGCAAACGCAACTGATCGATCACGATATCTTTCTGCACCGCTTTGCACATGTCGTAAATGGTCAGCGCGGCCACCGATGCGGCGGTCAGCGCTTCCATTTCCACGCCGGTTTTTCCGGTCAGACGGCAACGAGAGGTGACGCGCACGCGGTTGTGCTCAGGCTCGGCCACCAGCGTCACTTCCACCTTGCTCAACATCAGCGGATGGCACAGCGGGATCAACTCCCAGGTGCGTTTCGCGGCCTGGATACCGGCGATGCGTGCCGTGGCGAACACATCGCCTTTATGATGGCTGCCGTCGATGATCATCTGCAGCGTTTCCGCGCTCATCAGCACCAGTGCTTCAGCCTGGGCTTCACGCACCGTTTCAGTTTTGCCGGAGACATCCACCATATGGGCTTCACCAGCGGCATTGATATGAGTTAATGATGACATGCTTACAACTTCTTCAAATGAGAGACAAAATTACAGGGACGCGTGCGCGCATCCAACTGTTCTTCAATAATGCGTTCCCAACCGCTACGGCAGGCATTGGTTGATCCCGGCACGGCGAAAATCAGCGTCTGGTTCGCCAGCCCGGCCACCGCGCGTGATTGCAGCGTGGAACTGCTAATCTCTTCGTATGAGATCATCCGGAACAGTTCGCCAAAGCCGTCAATTTCACGGTCGAACAGCGGCAGCAGCGCTTCCGGCGTACTGTTTTTGCTGTTAAATCCGGTGCCGCCATTGACGATCACCACCTGCACATCATCACTGGCAATCCAGCGCGACACGGTGGCGCGAATGCGGTAACGGTTATCAGGCACAATCGCGCGATCCACCACCTGGTGCCCGGCTTCTGTCAGTGCCTCACGCAAGTAGTCGCCCGAGCTATCATTGCTGGCATCACGGCTGTCCGAGACGGTCATCACCGCCACATTCAAGGCGACAAACTCGCCGGTAGGTTTACCCATGGCTGTAACTCCTGTGTTTAGCCGCCAATGAATGAGAGGTTTTGTGTGATGCCGGTGTTGCCCTGATGCAGGAAATGCGTCTGCTTTTTCTGCCCGAGACTGTGGGCGATGCGGGCCTGTAGCTCGCCCTGCTGATCGTCGGATGCCAGTAAATCGCGCAGCGAAACGCCGCCGTCGCCGAACAGGCACAGATGAAGATTGCCCATGGCTGACACGCGCAGACGGTTGCAACTGGCGCAGAAATCTTTTTCGTAGGGCATGATCAAACCGACTTCGCCCTGATAGTCAGGATGGCGGAACACCTGCGCCGGACCGTCACTGCGTCCACGCGGCTGAAGCTGCCAACCCTGCATGATCAGCTGATCGCGAATCACCTCACCCGAGATGTGATGACGACGGAACAGATCACCGCCCTCGCCGGTTTCCATCAGTTCGATAAAGCGCAGCTGAATTGGACGGATGCGGATCCAGTCGAGGAAGGTCGCCAGGCTGTGGCTGTTGAGATCGCGCATCAGCACGCTGTTGACTTTGACCTTCTCGAACCCGGCGTCAAACGCGGCATCAATTCCGGCCATCACTTCCGCGAATTTGTCCTGGCCGGTGATGGCGTGAAACTGGCGCGCATCAAGGCTATCGACACTAACGTTAATGTGAGTGAGCCCGGCATCACGCCACGCGCGCACGTCTCGCGCCATTCGGTAACCGTTGGTGGTCATGGCGATCTGGCGAATGGCGGCGTTTTCACGCACTGCTGCGATGATATCGGTGAAGTCGCGGCGCATAGAGGGTTCGCCGCCGGTGAGACGCACTTTTTCCGTGCCCGCGGCCGCAAAGGCACGCGTCACGCGGCGAATCTCGTCCAGCGAGAGGAAACTTTTGTTGTGATTACCGTTCGGTTTATAACCATCGGGTAAACAGTAGGTACAACGGAAGTTGCAGACATCCGTGACCGACAGGCGCAGATAGTAGAAGCTGCGCGCATAGGCATCTGTAAATTGTGGCACCTGAACACCTTTCCAAATACGGGAGATGCAGTCATTTCTTTCTGCACCCTGGCAGCGATGCTGCGGCCAGGCATCCATATCGTTATGACTTAGGCATGCAAGGCTTGGGAGTCTGTTGTCATTATGGACAACACGGTTAATTCGAATGGTAGCGCGATTTCTCTCTCGCATCCATCAGTGAATTTCGCTATATATATTGATACATAACGTTTTTTTCACCGCATTTTCGCCGCAGGATACGGTAAAATGCGCGACAGATATTGATACACATCACTTCAACTGCATGACAACCTGCAGTTGTCCGTTAAAAGGAACAGCATGAATCGTACCCTGGCAGATTTGGATCGCGTGGTAGCACTGGGCGGCGGGCACGGCCTGGGTCGTGTGATGTCGGCGCTGGCACCGCTGGGCTCACGCCTGACCGGCATCGTGACCACCACCGATAACGGCGGATCCACCGGACGCATTCGTCGTTCGGAAGGCGGTATTGCCTGGGGAGATATGCGTAATTGCCTGAACCAGTTGATCATGGAACCGAGCGTAGCCTCGGCAATGTTTGAATACCGTTTTGCCGGTAACGGCGAACTGGCCGGTCACAACCTCGGTAATCTGATGCTCAAAGCGCTCGATCACCTTAGCGTGCGGCCGCTGGAAGCCATCAACATCATTCGCAATCTGCTCAAAGTCGATGCCTTCTTGATTCCGATGTCGGAGCAACCGGTAGACCTGGTGGCGCAGGATTGCGAAGGCAATATGGTGTATGGCGAAACGGCAATTGATGAAATGAAGCTACCGCCGCAAGAGTTGATGCTGCATCCCAATGTCACTCCCACTAAAGAAGCACTGGATGCGATTGCGGAAGCGGATTTGATCCTGATTGGCCCAGGCAGTTTTTACACCAGCCTGATGCCAATTCTGCTGATGGAGGAGATGGCACGCGCGCTGCGCCGTACGCCCGCCACCATGGTGTTTATTGGCAATCTTGGACGTGAGTTAAGCCCGGCCGCCAGCCTGACGGTGGCGGATAAACTGGCGATGATGGAAAAAGCCATCGGCAGGCGAGTGATAGATGCCGTGGTGGTCAGCCCGTCAGCGGACGTCAGCGGCGTGGAAGATCGCCTGATTGTACGCGAACCGCTGGAGGCCGCCGATATCAAGTATCGTCACGATCGCCAGCTGCTGCGAATTGCGCTAGAACACGCGATTCAGGCAGTTTAACCTCGCGCAGGCAGTACGCATAAATGCGCACCCTACGAGGGCGAATTTTAAGGATCTTACGTAGGGTCGCAATTCAGGTACGACCTGGCACATGGGTAGCAGATCAGACCGGGCACATAGTTAACACGTATGTGCTCAGTCGATCCGAATGATACGTCTTTCTGCACCGTCAGGAGGCGGCGATAAACAACTCGCGCAGCTGGTGCAACTGGTCGCGCACACTGGCGGCCTCTTCGAACTCCAGATTCTGCGCGTGCTGCTGCATCTGCACTTCCAGCTCGTGAATTTTCTTCTGCATGGCTTGTGGCGTCAGCGCCAGATAATTGGCCTCTTCTTCTGCCGCCACACGTGAGGCGGTTTTGCCCTTACCGCGCGTTTTCACCACGTTTTTGCCCAGCTCAAGAATATCGGTGATTTTCTTGTTGAGGCCCTGCGGCACAATGCCATTCTCTTCGTTGTAACGCTGCTGCTTCTCTCGACGACGTTCGGTTTCGCCCATCGCGCGTTCCATCGAAGGGGTGATCTTATCAGCGTACAGAATCGCCTTACCGTTGATGTTACGCGCCGCACGGCCAATAGTCTGAATCAGTGAGCGTTCGGAACGCAGGAAGCCCTCTTTATCCGCATCGAGGATCGCCACCAGCGACACTTCCGGCATGTCGAGACCTTCGCGCAGTAAGTTGATGCCCACCAGCACATCGAACTCACCGAGACGCAAATCACGAATGATCTCCATACGTTCAACCGTATCGATATCGGAGTGCAGATAGCGCACCTTCTCGCCGTGCTCCACCAGATATTCGGTAAGATCTTCCGCCATGCGTTTGGTCAGCGTAGTGACCAGCACACGTTCATTGATCGCCACGCGTTTGCGAATTTCTGATAGTAAGTCATCCACCTGAGTGGCGACCGGACGCACTTCCAGAATCGGATCCAGTAGCCCGGTGGGACGTACCACCTGATCAATCACTTCGTCACCGGATTTTTCCAGCTCATAGTTACCTGGCGTGGCCGAAACATAGATGGTTTGCGGTGCCAGCGCTTCAAACTCTTCAAAACGCATCGGACGGTTATCCAGCGCCGAAGGCAAGCGGAAGCCATATTCTACCAGCGTCTCTTTACGTGCGCGGTCGCCGCGATACATGCCGCCAATCTGGGGGATGGTAACGTGCGATTCGTCCACCACCAGCAATCCATCGGCGGGCAGGTAGTCAAATAAGGTCGGCGGTGGCTCGCCCGGACCGCGACCCGAGAGATAGCGCGAGTAGTTTTCAATGCCAGAGCAGTAGCCGAGTTCGTTCATCATTTCGAGATCGAACTGGGTACGCTGGCTGATGCGCTGCTCTTCCAGCAGTTTATTGTTCTCCAGCAGCACCTTGCGACGATCCACCAGCTCGACTTTGATCTCTTCCATCGCCTGCAGAATTCGTTCGCGTGGCGTCACGTAGTGCGTTTTCGGATAGATAGTGAAACGCGGGATCACGGACTCAATCTGCCCGGTCAACGGATCGAACAGCGACAGACGCTCAACTTCTTCGTCAAACAGTTCGACACGCAAGCCGATGTCGTCGGATTCAGCCGGAAAGATGTCGATCACTTCGCCACGCACGCGGAAGGTGCCACGCTGGAACACCTGATCGTTGCGGGTATACTGCAGTTCCGCCAGACGGCGCAGAATGCTGCGCTGGTCGATAATCATGCCGCGCGTAAGGTGCAGCATCATTTTCAGATAGAGATCGGGATCGCCCAGGCCGTAAATCGCCGAGACCGAGGCCACCACAATCACATCACGGCGCTCCAGCATCGCTTTGGTGGCTGAGAGACGCATCTGTTCAATGTGCTCGTTCACCGCCGCATCCTTCTCAATGAAGGTGTCAGAACTCGGCACATAGGCTTCAGGCTGGTAGTAATCGTAATAAGAGACAAAAAACTCCACGGCGTTATCCGGGAAGAACTCTTTCATTTCACCGTATAACTGCGCCGCCAGCGTTTTGTTTGGTGCCATCACCATCGTCGGGCGATTGAGATCGGCAATCACGTTGGCGATGGTAAAGGTTTTACCCGATCCGGTTACCCCCAGTAGGGTTTGATGTGCGAGACCATCCTCCAGCCCCTCTTCAAGACGACGAATGGCCTCGGGCTGGTCGCCTGAAGGTTTGAAATCAGAGTTGAGTTTGAAGGCTTTACTCATGGTTTTGCGGTTCCTGCAGAAGATGTCAGCGAGCAGGCTGATAATTCTACTCTGCTATGACGAATTTGCCAGAAAAAAATACTGGATATATTTACAGATATCTTGCACGATAACGGGGAAAGCAGCTGTCTCGCTTCAGTGCAATTTAAGCGGCAAAAGGCAAAAGCTTGTTGCGCAAGGTTATCCCCAGAGCCGTGACGCTTTTAACATTTGTCAAGAGAGCGTCATTAAATTGCAGTCCGATGACAAGGCAGAAAAATCTCAGGCTTGCTTTTAATTAACCTGCTGATTTTATTGGTAATGAGTTCAAAGTCCAGTTTCGCAGCATAATGTATGCAGGCCGCGTATTTCCTCGCTTTCACGCGGTTTTCAGTCGCTAATGCACAAGGTTATCCACAGGAATAGTGGATAACTGAATCCAGCCCCGAGCCCATCAGCTGTGTATAATTTTCCCCGCTCTTATCCTGGCGTGCGAAATATTTTTTTTTTCGTTTTTTTTCCGCCTGCCTTAAACCGCTTTAACTATCCTTTTGGCAAGTCAAGCACCATTGTTCTCGTAAATACCGTGCCTTAAGACCACTTATATCTTCAGTGATTGCCTTATCAATGAACAGATGCACCAGAAACGTTAAGCATTCAGCACCGTCAAAGTGCAGTCAGGTTATTACTCAGCGGGATTATTAAGTATTTCTCACCTTTTAAGCCCGCTTTCGCTGGATTCTGACTCAGAATATCCCGTTCCATTAACCTGGCCTGGTAATTGCAGTAGTTTAACGATGGAGTAACGAGTCCATACGGCTTGCCTTGCAGGCCATCAACAGCAGTGTCCACCTTAATCGTGCACGACTGTATGCCAGACGACACAGAGCGGAAGCATTCAGGCAAATAATCTGGAAGGAGTATGTCAGATGCTGAGTTTACGTTCGGTGAATCAGTTTTACGGTCACAACCATATCCTGTGGGATGTGGATCTCGATCTGCCGCCCGGCACCTGTACGGGTGTGCTGGGCAGTCCAGGCATGGGCAAAACCACGCTGGTGAACTGCATTATGGGTCGCTTGCCCATTAACAGTGGCTCAATGATCTGGCAGGAAGATGGCTCGCCACCCGAGAATTTGTTGCTGCAGCCCGCCGAACAGCGTGCGCGCATGGGAATTGGCTATGTGCCGCAAGGTCGCCATATCTTTTCGCAGATGAGCGTGGAAGATAATTTAATGATCGCGCTGATGGCCGCTCAGGACGATCGCAGCCGTGCCATTCCTGAAATGGTGTTTGACCTGTTCCCGGCACTCTATTCCTTGCGTCATCAGCGCAGTGGCGAATTGCCGATGGATCAACAGCAGCAGCTGGCACTGGCGCGAGCATTGGTGCTGCAACCTAAACTGCTGATTCTGGATGAGCCGACCGAAGGAATGTCGCCGTGGCTGGAAGAGGAGATGGGCAACCTGATACGCCGTCTTAATCGCGATTACGGCCTGACCATTTTACTGCTGGAGCAGCATGTCTCCTTCATCCGCCGCGTGGCAGACTATTTCCTGCTGCTTCACCGTGGTCGCAATGTGGCGCAGGGTAAAGTCGCTTTGCTGGATGATGTGACGGTGAATAAGTGGCTGACAGCGACATGATGATGTGGTCGCCATCGATGAACTGCAGCCAAAATGTTGCATCACATTCTGACATTGAAGGTGCTGGTCTATGGCGGCCCTACGGACGAAATGATGTCAGGTGCGCACTGTTGCGTACCTGACATCGAATCGCCATCCATAACGATCCTACGGGCGATATGAAGTAGAGTGCGCATGAATGCGCATCTGAAACAGGCTCATGACTGCGGCAACGTTAAATACTGACCGCACTCGGCCTGTTGTGCTTCGCTGTCCAGATAGGGAATTTCACCGAGGAACGGTGCATCAATACGTTGACGCAGCGTGGCCATGTACTCGGCATGTCGTTTACCTGGCGGCTGAATATCATTGGCAATCCAACCGGCTAACCGCAACCCTCGCGCCTTCACCGCTTCCGCTGTCAGCATCGCGTGGTTAATACAACCTAGCTTCACCCCCACCACCAGAATCACCGGCAGTTGTTGCGCTTCGACCCAGTCAGCATAGGTCTGCGTCTCGGATAATGGCGTAAACCAGCCGCCCGCACCTTCAACCAATACCCATTCGGCCTGCTGCTCCAGCGCACGCAATCCGGCTGACAGCGCAGAAAACTCAATCGGCCTGCCCTCTTCCGCGCTGACAATATGCGGTGACGTCGGCTCGACAAATGCCAGTGGATTCACCTGCTCATAGCTGAGCGCCAGGCTGCTGTAGCGCTGCAACGCCAGCGCATCACTGTTACGCACGCCCTCTGGGGTGATCTCGCAGCCCGAGGCCACGGGCTTGTATCCTGCGGTGCGTAAACCTGCTGCGCTTGCCGCCTGCAACAGTGCGCCACTGGCGACCGTTTTGCCCACTTCGGTATCCGTTCCGGTAATAAACCAGCGTGTCATTTGCTCAAAACTCCGTACATCAAGTGATAACTAAGACGATAACCCTGCGTATCCTGCGGCCAGTGCTGCTCCAGTTGCGTGAGCTGCGAGCGTGTGAGCGGCTGTGCGCCACGGCCGTCGTGCAGATGCGTAGCACCAATGCCTTTCAAAGAACGCATGGCACTCAGCGCGCTGGGGAAATGCAACGTGATAGTCTGCGGCTGGCACTGCGCCGGTAAGCCTGTGAGAGCGGCAGAGAACTGCGCTGCGCTGAGAAAACGATTGGCGTGCTGACGGCCATCTAACCGAGCCCAGGCTTCATGCACTTCATGCAGGGAGCCATCGAGCAAGGTTGAGAACAGCACGCTGCCACCCGGCCGTGTGACGCGCAAAAACTGCTGCAACGCCAGGCGCAGATCGCTGCTCCACTGCACCGCCAGATTGCTCCACACGCCATCGACGCACGCATCCGGCAGCGGCAGATGATCGATATCGCCTTGCAGATAGTGCTGCGCCGAGCGCTGCTCACGCGCGGCGTCCAGCATCGCACTGGAGAGATCCAGCGCCGTCAGTTCGCGCCCACGATCGCGCCAGTAGCGGCTGTACCAACCGGTGCCACAGCCCGCATCCAGCAGATGCGGCCCGAAGCCCGCGGGTGCCAGCGCCAGTAGCGCATCGCCGCTCTGCCGTTGCAGCTCGGCATGCTGCTCGTAATGCTGTGCGGCACGGCCAAACGCTTTGGCGACCGCCTGCTTGTTAACCTGCAGCGTCATACAGCGCCTCCAGCAGACGATCAATATCGTCGTTATGATGGGCAGCAGTGAGCGTAATGCGCAGCCGCGCCGTGCCCGGCGGCACCGTTGGCGGCCGAATGGCGCTAACCCAGCATCCCGCTTGTGCCAGTCGTTGTGACAACGCCAGCGCCGCGCTGTTTTCCCCGACGATCAACGGCTGAATAGCACTGGCTGATGGCATCAGTTGCCAGGGCAAATCAGCGGCACCCGCCCGGAATCGCGCGATATGGCTATTCAGCCGCTCGCGCAGTTCATCGCCCTGCTGAATTTGCTGCAATGCCGCCAGCAGCGCACAACACTGTGCCGGTGGCATCGCGGTGGAGTAGATCAGATGGCGTGAAAACTGCTCGACGTAATCCGCCGTAGCATCGTCACACAGCAGCGCAGCACCGCTGACGCCGAAGCCCTTACCAAAGGTGACAATCAGCAATTCCGGTTTCACGCCCTGCTGCCAGCAACTGCCGCGCCCCTGCTCACCGTGCACGCCGATACCGTGCGCATCATCCACCAGCAGCCAGCCGTTAGCACGGCGCGTCTCTTCAGCAAGAGCGGCGAGCGGTGCGCTGTCACCATCCATGCTGAATACGCCTTCCGTCACCACCAGCGTACCGCCTTCCGACGGGCTAGCCAGCAGTTTTGCCAGACTCTCCGGCTGGTTGTGCGCAAAGCGGCGTAATGTCGCGGGACTGTGGCTGGCAGCATCCAGTAATGAAGCATGCGCCAGCTTATCAGCAAGAATGCGATCCTGCTTTTCCGCCAGCAGGTGGATCACCGCCTGGTTGGCGGCAAAGCCAGAGATAAACAGCAGCGCACGCTTGTAACCCAGCCAGTCAGCCAGTTGCTCTTCTAACTGTGCATGATGACGGCTATAGCCCGTCACATGACCCGATGCGCCCGCTCCCGCACCCGCCTCTGCCGCGCCCTGTTGCCAGGCCGCAATCACCGCTGGATGCTGGCTCAGCCCGAGATAATCATTGCTGGAGAAGTGACGGTATGAACGCCCCTCCAGCGTTATCTCACGCACGCTGTTGTGTTCAACCCGGCGTCGCAGACGCCAGCCATCGGCATCACGTCGCGCCGCCAGCGCCTGTTCGATGCGAGATGACCAGCCCATCACACCGCCGCGTTGTAGAACTGCTCGGTATCAGCGTGCACCAGCTGCTCACTGAGCTGATACTGCTGTTCGTTATCACCGGCGGTAGTGGCGGTATGTTCTGGATTCAGGCCCAGCTTGCGGAACAGAATCAGATCTTTGTCCTCTTCCGGGTTTGGCGTGGTCAGCAGCTTGCAGCCGTAGAAAATCGAGTTAGCACCGGCCATAAAGCACATCGCCTGTGTCTGTTCGCTCATCTGCTCACGACCCGCGGACAGGCGGACGTGTGACGATGGCATCATGATACGCGCCACGGCGATAGTGCGGATAAAGTCGAACGGCTCAACGTCATCGTTATCGGCCAGTGGCGTGCCTTTGACTTTCACCAGCATGTTGATTGGCACGCTTTCTGGCGGTGTCGGCAGGTTCGCCAGCTGCACCAGCAAGCCAGCACGATCTTTCACGGTTTCACCCAGGCCGACGATGCCGCCAGAACAGACTTTGATGCCTGCGCCGCGCACTTTATCCAGCGTATCCAGGCGTTCCTGATAGCTGCGCGTGGTGATGATGCTGCCGTAGAATTCCGGCGAGGTATCGAGGTTGTGGTTGTAGAAATCCAGCCCGGCGCTGGCCAAACGCTCCGCCTGGGTGTTATCCAGCGTGCCCAGCGTCATGCAGGTTTCCATGCCCATGGCTTTAACGCCCTGCACCATCTGCTCCAGATACGGCATGTCGCGTTCGTGCGGGTTTTTCCACGCAGCGCCCATGCAGAAGCGGCTCGATCCTGCCGCTTTGGCTTTACGCGCCGACTCCAGCACCGCTTCCACTTCCATCAGCCGCTCGGACTCCAGCCCGGTTTTGTAGCGCGCACTCTGCGGGCAGTATTTACAATCTTCCGGGCAGGCACCGGTTTTGATCGACAGCAGCGTACTGACCTGCACCTGACGCGGGTCAAAATGCTGACGGTGAACTTGCTGCGCTTCGAACATCAGCTCAAGGAAAGGTTTATCGAACAGAGCCTGGGCTTGTGTCAGTGTCCAGCGGTTTGCCATTGCTTACTCCAAAAAAAAGGGGTTCATCCCGACGATTAACGTGGTTATACTTGTAAACTAAATCTTTTCAAAATGGTTTACAAGATTGATGTTCACCCAAGACGACCTCAACTTTGACCGCCAGCATATCTGGCATCCTTACACGTCAATGCGCGATCCCCTGCCCTGTTATCCGGTGGTGGCAGCGCACGGTTGCCAGCTTCAATTGGCCGATGGACGTGAACTGGTCGACGGTATGTCGTCATGGTGGGCAGCGATTCATGGCTATAACCATCCGCGCCTCAATCAGGCGATGCAGCAACAAATGGCACAGATGTCGCACGTGATGTTTGGCGGCATTACCCATCCGTCGGCAGTGGCATTGAGCCGTCAACTGGTCGAGATGACCCCTGAAGCGCTGGAGTGCGTGTTCCTCGCCGATTCGGGGTCGATTGCCGTTGAAGTATCGATGAAAATGGCGTTGCAGTACTGGCTGGGGCGCGGTGAAACGCGACAGAAATTCCTGACGTTAAAACGTGGCTATCACGGCGATACTTTTGCCGCGATGTCGGTGTGCGATCCGGAAAATTCGATGCACAGTCTGTGGCGCGGCTATCTGCCCGAGCATCTGTTTGCCGCTGCGCCGCAGTGCGGTTTTGATGATGAGTGGAACGATGCGGACTTCGCTGATTTCGCCCGGTTAGCCGAGACGCACCATCGCGACATTGCCGCGGTGATCCTTGAACCGATTGTGCAAGGCGCAGGCGGTATGCGTTTCTATCACCCGCGCTACCTGCAACAGGTGCGTGAGCTGTGCGACCGCTACGGTATCCTGCTGATTGCCGATGAAATCGCCACCGGCTTTGGCCGCAGCGGCAAGCTGTTTGCCTGTGAACACGCCGGGATTACGCCAGATATTCTCTGCCTCGGTAAAGCGCTGACCGGCGGCACCATGACGCTCTCCGCCACGTTGACCACGCGCGAAGTGGCCGACACCATTAGCCGCAGTGCGGCAGGTTGCTTTATGCATGGCCCGACCTTTATGGGCAATCCGCTGGCTTCTGCGGTGGCCGTTGAAAGCCTGACGATGATCAACGAGGGACTTTGGCCTGCGCAGGTGGCGGCGATTGAACAGCAACTGCGTCGTGAGCTGCTGCCGTTGCGTGAACATCATGCGGTGGCCGATGCGCGTGTGCTGGGCGCGATTGGTGTGATTGAAACGCGTTCACCGGTCAATATGGCGGCGCTGCAGCAGTTCTTTGTCGAACGTGGCGTGTGGATCCGTCCGTTCGGCAAGCTGATCTATCTGATGCCACCTTATCTGATTTCTGCCGCAGAGTTGGCGCAGTTAACCCAGGCGGTGCGCGCGGCATTGGACGTTGAGGCACATTTCCTGGCCTAAGCGAACTGGAAGTGGAGCGCGTTTTCCACCATGATGGAGAGCACACTGCACAACGGAAAAAGGAGAAGTCATGCGCGTAGTTAGCCAGGATTTTAAAGACGGCGATAAAATGCCCGAACGTCACGTTTTCAATGGGATGGGACGTCAGGGTGACAATCTGTCTCCCCATTTGGCGTGGGATGAGGTGCCTGCAGGGACAAAGAGCTTTGTCGTGACCTGCTTCGATCCGGATGCCCCCACCGGTTCTGGCTGGTGGCACTGGGTAGTGGCAAATATTCCGGCTGACGTCACCGAGCTGCCACAAGGTTCCGGTTCAGGCGTGGTCGAGCTGCCGCAGGGTGCGATTCAAACCCGTACCGACTTCGGTCAAACCGGTTACGGTGGCGCAGCACCACCACAGGGTGATCCGCATCGCTATATCTTTACTGTGCACGCGATGGACACCGATAAGATTGATGTCGACGCCGGCGCGAGCGGCGCCATGGTCGGCTTTAATGTGCACTTCCATGCACTGGCAAGCGCGTCGATCACAGTTCTGTATTCTTAAAATGAGAACGGCGCCGAATGGCGCCGTTTTATCATCAATCCAGTGCGTGAATCACCACCCACATCGGGCCTTGTCCCACCGCGTAACGCGCCAGCGGTTGCAACAGACCGCGATCGGCAATCTTGTAGACTTCGATATGGTGCGACTTCTGTCCTGCCGCCACCAGATACTGACCGCTGTTATCAATATTGAAGCCGCGCGGCTGGGTTTCGGTTGGCTGATAACCTTCAATCGCCAGCACTGAACCATCTTCGCTGATGCTAAATGCAGTAAGGGTGCTGCTGGTGCGGTCACAGGCATAGAGGAAACGGCCGTCTGGCGTGATATGGATATCAGCCGCCCAGCGCGTGTCGCTGAAATCTTTTGGCATCATATCCAGACTCTGCACACGCTCAACCTGACCATGCACGTTGTTCAGTGCCCACACATCCACGGTGCTATCAAGTTCATTCACCACATAGCCGTACGCGCCATTTGGATGGAATGCCATATGGCGCGGACCCGCACCTTCAACTGTGGTGACCTGTGCTTGCTCGCGCGGTGCCAGAGTGCCATCGGCGTTAAGCTGGAACAGGCAAATACGATCCTGCTTCAGTGCTGGCACAAACAGCGTTTGGTTGCTGAGATCGATATTGGCTGAATGGCAGCCATCCATGCCGCCAATCACCTGGCTTGGGGCTTGCGGCAAACCATCGCTGTCGATCGGGCTGATGCTGACGCATGCATCATTGTAAGAACCGCAGAACAGGAATTTACCCTGGCGATCGGTCGAAATATGCGTTGGGCTGCCCGGCAGTGGCGCTTCACCCGCCAGACTCAGAGAACCGTCGGCCGCAATGCGATACGCTAATACGCGAAAATTCGGACGAACACCGACATAGAGGAAATCTTTCTTCGGGCTCACCACCATCGGCTGCACCTGACCGGCCACATCCGTGACCTGCAATAACGTCAGTGCGCCATCTTCCTGCAACTGCCACGCATGGATCTGCTGGCTCTCGGGACTGGCGGTATACACGACTTGTTTCATGCGTTTTTCCTTATTCGCTGCCTGATGAAAGGGATAACTGTAGCGCGTTTCATTTTGCCGCGCTGGATTCATTTGTGCCCTGTTTTTTGTCTCAGGGCCGCTGCCGGGTGTAGACTCAATGCTTTGCTAACTCCCGGACGGAAAGTGTAATGAGCTACCGCGTAATCGCCCTTGACCTCGACGGCACCCTGCTGACCCCTACTAAAACCATTTTGCCTGAATCGATCGAAGCTTTAGCCCGCGCACAACAGGCGGGGGTCAAAGTGCTGATTGTGACCGGTCGCCACCACTGCGCCATTCATCCTTTTTATCAGGCGCTGCAGCTGGATACACCCGCAATCTGCTGTAACGGCACCTACTTGTACGATTATCAGGCGAAAAAAGTATTGGCTTCCGATCCGCTGGAAAAAAGCCAGGCGACCCGCGTGATTGAGATGCTCGATCAGGAGAACATTCACGGCCTGCTGTATGTCGATGATGCGATGCTGTATCAGGAGCCGACAGGCCATGTGACCCGCACCCTGAACTGGGCACAATCCCTACCGGAAGCGCAGCGTCCTCTGTTCCTGCAGGTGCCAAGCCTGGCGCAGGCGGCGCTGGATGCGCAATCCATCTGGAAGTTCGCTCTTTCCCACCCTGACACCCGTGCATTGCAGCAGTTTGCTGAACGCACTGAAGCCGAACTCGGCCTGGCGTGTGAGTGGTCATGGCACGATCAGGTGGATATCGCTCAGGCGGGCAACAGCAAAGGCAAGCGTCTGGCACAGTGGGTAGAGAGCCAGGGCTTCAGCATGCAGGATGTGCTGGCGTTCGGCGATAACTACAACGATCTCAGTATGCTGGAGCAGGTCGGTTTAGGCGTGGCGATGGGCAATGCTGATGAGGCGATTAAAGCGCGCAGCAAAAAGGTGATTGGCACCAATCTGGAGCCAGGTATTGCCGAAGTGATTTATCAGGAAGTCCTGTAAGCACAGGATGTTCGCGGTGCGCACCACGGCGCACCTTGCGAATGCTTAAGGTGCGGCCGCTGCTGCACCTTATCGTTAATAATGAGGGTCACACCGGGTGCTTTCATCCGCACATCGCACACATTTTGTCTGATCGCCCTTGATGACCCTAAGGTCAAGCCGTGATCGCCACACTCTTAATTTGCGCATACAGCCATTGATCGGGCCGGATCCCCAGCTCATCTCGCGCCCACGGCGAAATTCGCGCCCACAGTTCGCTAATGCCAATGCGCAACTTCACTTCCACCTGATCGTCAATCTCCAATAACTCGACCACCTGAGCCGGCAGGATATTGCGCACCGAGGTGTTTTGCGGCGGCTGCAAGGCCAGCGACACATCACCAGAAGCGATACGAATGCGCAGTGCGGTTTTCAGCGGCTGGTTGACGCGGCTTACCCAGATATGCTGATCCCCTAAAGAGAGTGCCGTCATCGGGTAATCGGGATGCTGTTCCAGAACCTGCACTCTGAGCACGCTGCTGCGATCGGCTATCGGCAGCCACGGGCGCATGGCTGCACTGCTCCACACCTTCTCCAGCGAACCAAAGGCTTTGACTTTGCCGTTGTCGAGCACCAGCACGTTGTCCGCCAGTTGCAGAATTTCATCCATGCTGTGCGAGACATAAAGAATCGGAATATCGACCTGTTTCGCCAGCTTTTGCAGATACGGCATCAGTTCGCGTTTGCGTGGCAGATCCAGTGACGCCAGCGGCTCATCCATCAATAAGATGTCGGGCGCGGTAAGCAGTGCACGGCCAATCGCCACGCGCTGTTTCTCGCCGCCTGACAACGAGGCTGGAAAACGGCTCAGCAGAGGCTCAAGGCCCAGTAATGCCACCAGCGCGTTAAACTGCGGCTTCATGGCAGCAGCCATGCCATATTGCAAATTGCCGCGCACCCGATAGTGCGGAAACAGCCGAGCGTCCTGGAACACATAGCCAACGCGGCGTTTTTCCGGCGGCAGATTGACCTGCGTCGCCGAATCAAACAGCAGACGATCGTTGAGCTGAATCTGGCCGCTTTGCGGCTGTGTCAAACCGCCAATCGCGTTGATCAGCGACGTTTTGCCCGCACCGGATACACCAAAAACAGCCGTAATGCCGCTGCCGGGAACCTGCACGTTGACGTTCAGTTGGTGATCGCCCAGCAACTGGGAAATATTGAGATTAAGCATCAGGCTGCCCCCAGCCGCTTACGGCCCCAACGTGCCAACAGCTCAGAGGCCACCAGCGATAACAACGCCAGCGCAATGGCCACCGCACACAAGCGTGCGGCAGTGCCTTCTGCGCCGGGGGTTTCAATCAGGGTGAACATCGCCGAGGGAATGGTGCGCGTCTCGCCGGGGATATTCGAAACGAAGGTGATGGTGGCGCCAAACTCACCCAGTGAACGGGCGAAAGCGAGAACGGTACCGACAATGATGCCCGGTAGCGTAAGCGGCAAGGTGATAGTGAAGAACACGCGCCAGCGACCGGCACCGAGCGTGCGTGCTGCCTGTTCCAGTTTGGTATCCACCGCTTCCAGTGCCAGACGAATCGCCCGCACCATCAGCGGAAAAGCCATCACGGCCGAAGCCAGTACCGCCCCACGCCAGCTAAAGGCCAGGGTGAAACCGAACCAGTCGTAAAGCCACTCGCCGATGAATCCACGTCGGCCCAGTGCAATCAGCAACAGATATCCCACCACCACCGGTGGCAATACCAGCGGCAAATGGATAAGACTGTCGAGTAAGGTTTTACCTGGAAACCGGCAACGTGCCAGAATCCAGGCCATCATGATGCCAAACGGCAAGCTAAACAGCACCGCTACGCTGGAAACTTTTAAGCTGAGAAACACGGCCTGCCATTCGGGATCACTGAGTATCATTTCTTCGGCGCAAATCCATACTGTTTAAACACAGCAGCGGCGTCCGGCCCCTGCAAATATTTGTAGAAGGCTTCAACCGTTGCGTTCTGATGATCTTTTACCACCGCCATCGGATATTCCACTGGCTTGTGGCTATCGTCCGGGAAGCGTCCTACTACCTGCACTTTGTCACTGGCAACCGCATCAGAACCGTACACGATGCCATACGGTGATTCATTGCGTTCGACCAGCGCCAATGCGGCACGGACGTTGTTAGCCGGTGCAAGCTGCGGCGACACCGTATCCCACGCGCCCAGCTTTTGCAGCGCTTCTTTGGCATAAATCCCGGCCGGGACATGATCCGGATCGCCCACCGCCAGACGTTCGCCTTTCAACAAACTTTTCCAGTCAGTTTTTGCATTGATAGTCACCGCTTTTGCGCTGTCGCTTTTCGGTGCCACCAACACTAAATCATTGCCCAGCAAGGTGTAGCGGGTGTTCTCCACCACACTCTTTTTATCCACCGCATAGTCCATCCACTGCTGATCAGCAGAGATAAACAGATCGGCCGGTGCCCCCTGTTCGATCTGGCGCGCCAGCGTCGAGGATGAAGCGAAGGACGATACCACTTCAACGCCGCTCTTTTTCTGATATTGCGTGGCAATATCCTGCATCGCATTGGTTAACGATGCCGCAGCAAACACGGTGATCTTCTCTGCCGCCACAGCGTGACCGGCCATGGAAACAGTCAGTACGGTAATAGCAGCCCAGCGGTAATTGATTTTCAGCATTTTTTACTCCTTGTTACGTTATATATTCGATAATACAACGTGGGAACAAATGCTGTCATGAACTTAATATCGGCAGGATTGAGGGGAAGTTAAAGAAAAAACGCCCGCTGAGTGCGGGCGCTTGTAAAATCAGTGTTGCGAGCTGTTGGCAGGACGATCGTCGCGGCGGCCAAATTTGGAGATGACGTTGAACACTTCACCCAGGCCGTAAATCAGACCGAGCATAATGGCCATCACAATTGGCACCATGATGACAGCCACAGCCAGGCTTTTAAGCAGTTCCAGCATGGAAACCTCACGCAGAAAATAAAAAAGTGATTGTAACGGTTAGGGAAAAAAACGCACTGCCCTTTTCGTGCTTTTACTTTTGGCCTTACACTTGTCGTACTCACTTAAGGAGCTGACATGCAGGCAGAACTTTCTCTTCACATTCGTCTTCAGCAGAAGCTGTTTGCCGACCCTCGTCGCATCGAACTGCTGAAACGCGTGCAGGAAACCGGCTCCATCAGCCAGGGCGCTAAATTAGCGGGCATCAGCTACAAAAGTGCCTGGGATGCCATCAACGACATGAATCAGATGGCTGATCAAACCTTAGTCGACCGTGCCACCGGAGGCAAAGGCGGCGGCGGCGCGCAGCTGACGCGCTATGGCGAGCGTCTGATTCAGCTGTTTCACCTGATGGAGCAGATCCAGCAGAAAGCTTTTGATGCGCTGCAAAACGACAGCCTGCCGCTCGACAGTTTACTGGCGGCGATTGCGCGTTTCTCCCTGCAAACCAGTGCGCGCAATCAGCTATTTGGCACGGTGATGGCGCGCGATCACCATCAGGTGCAGCAGCACATTGAGGTTCAGCTGGCCGACGGCGTCACGCGTTTGCAGGTGGCAATCACCGAACGCAGTGCCGAACGTCTGCAGCTCGACAGTGGCAAAGAGGTGCTGGTGCTGATCAAAGCACCGTGGATTCAGGTGAGCCGGGATGTGGTAAACAGCGATAATCAATTGCAGGTAACGATCAGCGCCATCGAGCCAGGTGAACAGGTCAGCGAAGTGTTGATGACATTGCCGAGTGGTGAAACCCTGTGTGCAACGGTGAACAACGCGCAGGTGCAACAGCAGAATCTGCAGCCGGGCGACAGAGTAACCGCCAGTTTTAATGCGGAACACGCCATCATCGCCACACTGCTCTGAAAACCAGGCCATGATTTGACTTCGTCTGCGTCGCTCGCTACAACTGAGTAACACGATGCATAAAACGGAATGAATCATGGCTTCATTGCAAATTTCGCAAGGCATATTTCACCTTAGCGACACCCGAGCACTGTCCCTCAACGATCTGACTCTCAAAAGCGGCGAAAGCTGGGCCTTTGTCGGCGCCAACGGCAGCGGTAAATCCGCCCTGGCGCGCGCACTTTCTGGTGAACTCTTGCCGGGTAAAGGCGCGGTTACCCAGGACTTTCAGCGTCGCACGCGCCTCTCGCTGGAGCAGCTGCAAAAGCTGGTGGCGCAGGAGTGGGAACGCAACAACACCGATCTGCTGAGTGAAGGCGAAGACGATACTGGCCGCACCGCCGCACAGATCATTCAGGATGAAGTGAAGGATGAGGCGAGGTGTCAGGCGCTGGCCCAGCAGTTTGGCATCACCTATCTGCTCGATCGCCGCTTCAAATACCTCTCCACCGGCGAAACCCGCAAAACCCTGCTGTGCCAGGCGCTGATGGCGCAGCCCGATTTATTGATTCTCGATGAACCTTTCGATGGATTAGATGTTGCCTCACGCGCCAGCCTGGCGGAGACGCTGAGCGATCTGCACCTGCATGGCTTTACCGTGGTGCTGGTGCTCAACCGCTTTGACGATATTCCTGACTTTGTGCAACAGGTCGGTGTGCTGGCCGAGTGCACCCTGACCCACGTGGGCGAACGCCAGGCGATACTGGCAGAAGCACTGGTTGCGCAACTGGCACACAGTGAGAAACTCGACGGCATGGCGTTGCCAGAAGCGGATGCACCGGATCAGTTACCACAACTGGCGGAAGATGCGCCGCGTGTTGTTCTGCGTAATGGCGTGGTGTCGTATAACGATAAAGCGGTGATCGATGGGCTGAGCTGGCAGGTGAATCCCGGCGAGCACTGGCAAATTGTGGGGCCCAACGGCGCGGGTAAATCCACTCTGTTGAGTCTGGTGACCGGCGATCATCCGCAAGGCTACAGCAACGACTTAACCCTGTTTGGTATCCGTCGCGGCAGCGGTGAAACCATTTGGGACATCAAACAGCACATTGGTTACGTCAGCAGCAGTTTGCATCTCGATTATCGCGTCAGCTGCAACGTGCGCACCGTGGTGCTCTCGGGCTTTTTCGATTCAATTGGCTTGTATCAACCCGCTTCGGATCGGCAGAAAGCGCTGGCGCGCCAGTGGCTGGCCTTACTGGGCATGGACAATCATCTGGCCGATGCGCCGTTCCACGGTTTGTCATGGGGCCAGCAGCGCCTGGTGCTGATTGCGCGTGCGCTGGTCAAACATCCTACCCTGCTCATTCTGGATGAGCCGCTGCAGGGGCTCGATCCAATTAACCGCCAGCTGGTGCGCCGCTTTGTTGATGTGCTAATTGGTGAAGGACGAACGCAGTTGCTGTTTGTCTCACACCACGCCGAAGATGCGCCGCAGTGTATTACTCATCGCCTGAGCTTTGTGAAGCAGGATGAAGGATACGGATTCCAGCAGGATGATTTGCGATAACCTCGTCGTCATCAACCCCGCCCCTGCATCGTAGGGGCATATTTATGCTTCAATCCGGTCTTCTGCTAAACCCTTTTACATTGTCGCGTGCGCATTAATATTCACCTCATTGAATAGCCGATGTAACCGCTACCATTTACCCGCCTGGTATTTCAGCAAACGCGCGTTATAACCCCACAAAATGAGAATCGTCACCTTGTGTAAACGATACCATTTATCCAGACTGGATCACGCTTTGGGGCCCGCCTTTGTGCTACCTTGATCGCAGTGATTTTGATCCGTTTGCCGTTTACCAGGACTCGTTATGGAAAAATTTAATCCGGTTGATCATCCGCATCGCCGTTATAACCCATTGATCGATCAGTGGGTGTTGGTCTCACCGCATCGTGCCAAGCGTCCATGGCAGGGTGCGCAGGAAACGCCTGCGCTGGAACAACTGCCTGCGCACGATCCTGATTGCTTCCTGTGTGCCGGCAACACCCGTATCACCGGGGATAAAAACCCCGATTATAAAACCACCTATGTTTTCACCAACGACTTTGCCGCGCTGATGACCGATACACCCGATGCGCCGCAAAGCGACGACATGCTGATGCGCTGTGAGAGCGCACGCGGCACCAGCCGGGTAATTTGCTTCTCACCTGACCACAGTAAAACGCTGCCGGAACTGCCGCTCAGTGGACTGGAAGATATTGTGCGCACCTGGCAAGAGCAGACCGCCGATCTCGGTCAGCACTATCCATGGGTGCAGGTGTTTGAGAACAAAGGCGCAGCGATGGGCTGCTCAAATCCCCATCCGCACGGCCAGATCTGGGCTAACAGTTTTCTGCCTAATGAAGCGCAAAAAGAAGATGATAATCAGCGCCGCTACTTTGACGAAAAAGGTTCGCCGATGCTGGTGGATTACGCCGCACGCGAGCTGAAAGACGGTAGTCGTACCGTGGTGGAGACCGAACACTGGCTGGCCGTGGTGCCATGGTGGGCCGCGTGGCCGTTTGAAACCCTGCTGCTGCCAAAAGCCCACATCAAACGCATCACAGATTTGACCGCTGCTCAGCGCAGCGATTTGGCGCTGGCGCTCAAGCAGCTCACCAGCCGCTATGACAACCTGTTCCAGTGCTCCTTCCCCTACTCGATGGGCTGGCACGGCGCGCCCTTTAACGGCGAAGCCAACGATCACTGGCAGCTGCATGCCCACTTCTATCCACCGCTGCTGCGTTCAGCCACGGTGCGCAAATTTATGGTTGGCTATGAAATGCTGGCCGAAACCCAACGTGATTTAACGGCGGAACAGGCAGCAGAAAGTCTGCGTTCTGTCAGCGATATCCATTTCCGCGAGGCGCAATAAATGTCATTAAAGTCCACTACTCAACAGGTTTTCGCTGACACTTTTGGCTATCAACCGACGCACAGCATTCAGGCGCCAGGCCGCGTGAATCTGATTGGTGAGCACACCGATTACAACGACGGCTTTGTGCTGCCGTGCGCCATTGATTACCAGACGGTGATTGCCTGCGCCAAACGTGACGACCGCCAGGTGCGCGTGGTCGCGGTTGATTATGACAATCAGCAGGACAGCTTCTCACTGGATGCGCCGATTGAAGCGTTAAAAGAGCCGATGTGGGCCAACTACGTGCGCGGTGTGGTGAAACATCTGCAGAAGCGTGATGCCAGCTTTGGCGGTGCGGATCTGGTGATCAGTGGCAACGTGCCACAGGGTGCGGGCCTGAGTTCATCGGCGTCACTGGAAGTGGCGGTCGGCACCGTGTTCCAGCAGCTCTATCAGCTGAAGCTGGACGGCGCTGCGATTGCGGTTAACGGTCAGGAAGCGGAAAACCAGTTCGTTGGTTGCAACTGCGGCATCATGGACCAGCTGATTTCTGCGCTGGGTCAGCCCGATCACGCCATGCTACTGGACTGCCGCACACTCGGCACACGCGCCGTCTCGATGCCGGAGGATGTCGCGGTGGTGATCATCAACTCCAACTTCCGCCGCAGCCTGGTGGGCAGCGAGTACAACACCCGCCGTGAGCAGTGCGAAACCGGTGCACGCTTCTTCAACAAACCGGCGCTGCGCGATGTCACGCTGGAAGAGTTTGCCGCGTCGGAATCGCAGCTGGATGCGCTGGTGGCAAAACGTGTGCGCCATGTCATCACCGAAAATGCCCGTACGCTGGAAGCCGCCGATGCGCTGAGCAGTGGCGATCTGAAGCGCATGGGTGAACTGATGGCCGAATCCCACGCCTCAATGCGTGATGATTTCGAAATCACCGTACCGCCTATCGATCAGCTGGTGGAGATCGTCAAGGCAGAGCTCGGTCCGCGTGGCGGCGTGCGTATGACCGGCGGCGGCTTTGGCGGCTGCATCGTGGCACTGATGCCAACCGAACTGGTGGATCAGGTGAAAGCCGCGGTTGCCGAAAAATACGAAGCGCAGACCGGCATCAAAGAAACCTTCTACGTGTGCAAAGCGTCAGCAGGAGCGGGCCAATGGTAAGCGACGTCAACTCTCATGCGCCAGACGGGCAACCGTGGCGCATCACCGTGCTGCGCAATCGCAACGGCATGGTGGTCACTTTTATGGATTGGGGCGCGACCTGGCTCTCCGCGCGCGTGCCGATGCAGGATGGCAGCGTGCGTGAAGCGCTGCTCGGCTGCGCCACACCATCGGACTATCTGCATCAGGATGCTTACCTTGGCGCGACGGTGGGCCGCTACGCCAACCGCATCGCTTCGGCTGAGCTTAAGCCGCTAAATCTGCTGCTGGCCGCTAATCAGGGTGCGCATCAACTGCACGGCGGACCGGAAGGCTTCGATAAGCGCCGCTGGCAAATTGTCAGCCAGAGCGAGACCGAAGTGCACTATCGTATCGATTCACCCGATGGCGATCAGGGTTTCCCTGGCAACCTGATTGCCGAAGTGATTTACCATCTTGGCGATGATAACTGCCTGTCGATCACCTATGACGCGCAGACCGACAAGCCCTGCCCGGTGAACCTCACCAACCATGCTTACTTCAATCTTGACGCGCATCATGGCGATGCACGCCAGCATCGCTTACAACTGCACGCGGATCGTTACTTACCGGTCGATAGCGAAGGCATCCCTAACGCGCCACTGAAAGCCGTGGCCGGCACCAGCTTCGATTTCAATCAACCGAAGTGTGTGATGGATGACTTCCTCGCCGATGACGATCAAAAAGCGGTGAAAGGCTATGACCACGCGTTTCTGCTCAGCACCGCTGGCGACAGCACTCAGCCCGCCGCCGAACTGTGGTCGGCCGATGGCAAACTGGCGCTGACCGTGTTTACCGCCGCACCGGCGCTGCAGTTCTACTCCGGCAACTATCTGGATGGAACACGCGCCCGTGAACAGGGCAGCTATACTGCTTTCCAGGGCATCGCGTTGGAGAGTGAATTTTTACCGGATTCGCCCAACCATACCGAGTGGCCGCAGCCTGATTGCTGGCTTCAACCCGGCGATCGCTGGCAGTCTGTGACGCGTTATCGCTTCACACCGCAGTAAGCCAGCGGATGAAAAACGCGCACTGCGTTAGCGACAGGCTTACGCCGTGCGTTGTTTTCCGCTATGGTATGGCGCTATCAGTGTGCCGCTTTTCAGGTGGCCGCAGCCGGTTTCTATAATCATCGAAACATCAAGCATTAAGGAGTTAAGCTATGGCCGTAACTAAGCTGGTTCTGGTGCGACACGGCGAAAGCCAGTGGAACCAGGAAAACCGCTTCACCGGATGGTATGACGTGGATCTGTCAGACAAAGGTCGCACCGAAGCCAAAGCAGCCGGTCAGCTGCTGAAGAAAGAAGGTTTCGTGTTTGATTTCGCTTATACCTCCGTGCTGAAACGCGCCATCCACACCCTGTGGAACGTGCTGGATGAGCTGGATCAGGCGTGGCTGCCGGTTGAGAAAACCTGGCGTCTGAACGAGCGTCACTACGGTGCGCTGCAGGGTCTGGATAAAGCTGAAACCGCCGCCAAATACGGCGACGATCAGGTAAAACAGTGGCGTCGTGGCTTTGCCATCACCCCACCAGAACTGGATCGTGCGGATGAGCGTTTCCCGGGCCACGACCCACGTTACGCATCACTGACCGACGCACAGCTGCCAACCACCGAGAGCCTGGCACTGACCATCGAACGTGTTATTCCTTACTGGAATGAAAGCATTCTGCCGCGCATCAAAAGCGGTGAGAAAGTGATCATTGCAGCACACGGTAACTCACTGCGTGCGTTGGTAAAATACCTCGATAACCTTAGCGAAGATGAAATCCTCGAACTGAACATCCCAACTGGCGTGCCGTTGGTGTATGAGTTCGATGAGAACTTCAAACCGCTGAAGCGTTACTACCTGGGTGATGCCGACGAGATTGCCGCGAAAGCTGCAGCCGTGGCTAACCAGGGTAAAGCCAGGTAATTCCCGGCTTAAAAACAAAAAGGCCAGACGCGAGTCTGGCCTTTTTTATTGCGCGTTAAGCAATTAGCCGCGGCGTTGTTTGATTGCCTGCGCCAGTTGACGCAAGGCTTTCTCGGTGTCTTCCCAGCCGATGCAGGCATCGGTGACGCTCTGGCCGTAAACCAGCTCTTTACCGCTGTCGAGGCTCTGATTCCCTTCCACCAGATGGCTCTCGATCATCACGCCAGTAATCGCCTGCTCACCGCCCGCGATCTGCTGCGCCACATCATCAGCGACCACCATCTGACGCTGGAACTGCTTGCTGCTGTTGGCATGGCTAAAGTCGATCATCACCTGCGGACGCAAGCCCGCTTTCTCCAGACCGGTTTTCACCGCTGCCACGTGTTCTGCGCTGTAGTTCGGCTCTTTGCCGCCGCGCAGAATGATATGGCAATCTTCGTTACCGCTGGTTTCGACAATCGCCGAATGACCGAATTTGGTGACGGAGAGGAAGCAATGCGGCGCGCTGGCGGCACCAATCGCGTCGATAGCCACTTTAATGGTGCCATCGGTGCCGTTTTTGAAGCCGACCGGGCAAGATAAACCGGAAGAGAGTTCACGATGCACCTGGGATTCGGTGGTACGCGCACCAATCGCGCCCCAGCTCATCAGATCCGCCATATATTGTGGGGTGATCATATCAAGGAACTCGCCTGCCGCTGGCAGACCGATGTCGTTGATATCCACCAACAGCTTACGCGCCAGACGCAGGCCATCGTTGATCTGGAAGCTGCCATCCATAAACGGATCGTTGATCAGCCCTTTCCACCCCACAGTGGTACGCGGTTTTTCGAAATAAACACGCATGACCACTTCCAGCTCACCTTTCAGCTCGTCACGCAGCGTCAGCAGACGGCTCGCATACTCTTTAGCGGCTTCGGTATCGTGGATTGAGCAAGGACCGATCACCACCAGCAGACGATCGTCCTGACCGTGCAGAATGCGGTGAATCGCCTGACGTGCCTGAGCAACGGTTTCAGCGGCTTTATCGGTAGCGGGGAATTTTTCGAGCAAAGCAACAGGCGGTAATAATTCTTTGATTTCTCTGATGCGTAAATCGTCGTTCTGATAATCCATACATAATTCCATTCAAATTTCTGGCCCCGCGTTCGCCGGGCGCAACCCGTTAAATGTATCCCTTCAGGCTGCGAGTGTAAATTCCACGCTCGCGTAAATGCTTCTGTGAAATTTGCATTTATACGCTCATGAACTAAGCTTTTTAAACGTAAGCACTGAGGAATGAGGTTCTTGCGCTATTTAATTTTTAAGCGAAGCGTTAACGATGGAATTATATTCCGTCACGGTACGTTATTTTCGTCACTCAGCACCCGTGGTGTTTGACGGCAACTCTCCATCGATTAAAGGAGCATAATGATGAATAAGTTTGCAATTATCTTTCTGACGGCAGCGATGACCCTGGGCAGCGGTGCAGCAATGGCTGCAGCGAATAATAATGGTGAAGCGAATGCCTCAGCGGAAGCTGGCGCGGCTGCAGGTGGCGCTAAACAGAATCTGCCACCGAATAATGTTGATAACAGCAAAATCAATAACGGTAGCACCAATGCTAACAGTGCGGCGACTTCCGGCACTGATTCCAGCAATATGTCCGCTGAAGAAGTTCACAAAAATACCATGTGTAAAGATGGTAAATGCCCGGATGTAAATAAAAAAGTTGAAACGAAGGAAGGTGGTGGAGACGTCAACAAGAAAACTGACGGCACTTCACAGTAATCTTTTTTTAGTTACACAAAGGGAGAGCTTCGGCTCTCCCTTTGTATTTCCGCACCTGCTTTTCCGCTATGCTAAAACCATGAAATTCAGAGGAACTGTTTCATGGCTTCACTGCTGCTTATTGATGACCATCCGTTAGTTGAAGTCGCTCTGGAAGCGGCCTGTGTTCACTCCCCTATCCCGGTAAAACTGCACGCCGCCGCGACTGAAGCTGAAGCGCGCCAGCTTTTACAGCACCATCAATTTGATCTCATCGTGCTCGATATTGGCTTGCCGGACAGCGATGGCCTCGAATTATTGCGCCGTCTGCGCGCCCGCGATCCAAATTGCCCGGTGTTAATCTATTCCGCACAGCAGAGTCGCCACACCTTGCTGAGTGCCGTGTCGCTTGGTGCGGCGGGCTATGTGGTAAAAAGCCAGAGCATGGCGCAATTGCTGAGTGCGATTCTGGCGGTGCTCGGCGGGCAGCAAGCTTTTCCGCCGCTGCCCGAGCGTATCGAGCTGCCGCTCACCGAGAAAGAACAGCAAATCGTCGCACTGCTAGTGCGCGGGCTGTCTAATTTGCAGATTGGCGAGCAACTGCATATCAGCAATAAAACCGTCAGCACCCACAAGAAAAACATTCTGGAGAAAACCGGCGTGCAGTCGGTGGTGGAGCTGGCCGAACTGTGGAAAGCCCAACAGTGAAAGTCATCTTGTGGCTGTGTCTGCTGTTGATCAGCTTAACGGCTCGCGCCGACTTACAGCCCGCCAGCAGCGTGATGCTCCCCGCCATGATGCCCGCACCGCATGTCGAGCCATGGCCGCAACCCACCTTACGCGTTGCCGTCCCGGCGCAAAACAGCGCGCCCTGGGCGATGCGCATTGGCGATCGTATCTGGGGGATTGATGCCGATTACCTTAGCGCGCTGAGCCAACTCACCGGCACGCGCTTTAGCCTGCAAAGTTACGCCGATCGTTCCCAGCAGCTGGCGGCACTGGAGCGCGGTGAGGTCGATTTCGTATTGAGCAACGAACATGCACAGCTGCCGGAAAACATCCTGGTCAGCGACAGCTGGGTTAACAGTCCGATCCGCATTTACCGCAATCGTGATAATCAACGCGCGGTGATGTTCAACAGTGAAAATGCCCAGCTCACCATCGCGGAAGCCACACTGGCACAACTGCCTGATGCCTTTGTGCAAAACCATCGCTGGCACAGCCTGCCAGGCGATTTACAGGCGCTGTATGCGCTGCTCAATCAGCAGAGTGACTATCTGGTGGCGGATGAAACCAGCGCCGGCTTTCTGCTTAATCAGCTGCAACAGGGGCAGATTTACCAGATCACCGCCGATCCCGGCGCCGGTGAACTGTCGCTACGCGCACTGGCGCGCGATCCCACGCTGATCCACTGGCTCAATACCCAGCTGCGCCTGCTGCCCGCGGAGTTCAGTAATCGCGTGCAACAGCGCTGGAGCCCGCCTTTGCTGCGTTATCAGGATACGCAAACGCTGATGCTGTCGGCTGCTGAGAAGCAATGGCTGTCCGCACAGAGCGAGATTCCTTATGCCGCAGAAGTGGATAATGCCCCCTGGAGCTATCGCGATGGCAACGGCAATGCTCGCGGCTTTGGTATTGATCTGCTTAATGCGTTAAGCCAAAGCACCGGGCTGCGTTTCACACCGCGCTGGGTGAGCAATCCCCAACAGGCGCAGACGTTGATGCAGCAACATCAGGTGATGCTGAATTTGCTACAACCCCTGAACGGCGACGATACCAGCAGCAACACATTGCCAGTGTGGCGCGCGATTTGGGGGATTTACACGCTTAATACGCAGCAGCCGATGAGCTGGCAATCCCTGCAACATCAGCGAGTGGGCGTACTGCGCGCCGACCTGGCGCAACGGCTTCTGCCTGAGAACATCACGCCCCAACTGTTCGATGACCGTGCCCAGCTCTGGCAAGCCCTGAACAGCGGTCAGATTGATGCACTGGTAGATAATGTCCTGTCTGCACGCTGGCGCATGGCCAGCCACGCGGATAATCGTGTCCATTTAGCCTTTGCCGCCAGCGATGTTGCCTGGCCGCTGGCACCTCAGGTAAGCCAGGATCAGCCGCAACTCCAGGGGTTGCTGGATCATGCACTGCAGCAAATCCCAGCGGATACGCTCAATCAGATGCGCATTAACTGGTCGCAGCCGCCCCAGCCAGGCACCACTATGGCGATGCGCAATGTGCCGCTGATGATTTTGATGGCGGCCGGGATGATCATTTTGCTGCTGTTAGTGCTGCTGCTGCGCCGCTACCTGCAACAGCGGCGCGATCGCCTGCAGCGTGAACAAGCAGAGCGCGCTAACGCCGCCAAAAGTCAGTTTCTGGCCACCGCCAGCCACGAATTGCGCACGCCAATGCAGGCGATTCTCGGCCTGCTGGAACTCGAACAGCAGCAGCATCCTAGCGAGCGTTTGACACTGATGCACAGCAGTGCGCGCTCGCTGATGGCGCTACTGAACGATCTGCAAGACCATGCACGCATTGAGAATCAGAGTTTTCGCCTGGCACCGCATCCGCTCCATCTGGCAGATTGGCTGCAGCAACAGCTGCAGTTCTATCACCCTTTGATGCGCGAATCCGGTCCGATATTGTTGGTTGAGGCGCTCACGCCCTTGCCGACGCGCGTGATGCTGGATGGCGATCGCCTGCAGCAGGTGGTGAACAATCTGGTGGCCAACGCGCTGAAGTTCACGCGCCAGGGTGAAGTCAGGCTGTCGCTCGCCGTCACCGATCAGATTCAGTTAACGGTCGCCGACAGCGGCAGCGGTATTCCACTCAGCGAACAAGCGCAGCTGTTTGAACCCTGGTATCAGGCACCGTCGGGCAAAAGCCACGCCGTGCAGGGCAGCGGCCTGGGTTTATTTATCTGCCGCGAGATCGTGCAACGTATGGGCGGCCAGTTAACGCTGACTTCTGCGCCGGAACAAGGCACCACAGTGAAGGTGATATTGCCGCTCGACCTCTGTGAGGATGCGCCCACCGAACGCCATGCTGCCTGGCCGCGCTATCCGCATCTGCGGGTGGCGATTGTTGATGACCATCCCACCAATCTGTTGGTCTTGCAGCAGCAGCTGGCTCGATTCGCTATCACGGCGCAGGTGTTCGAAGAGGGGCGTAGCCTGTTGCGCGCCGATGCGCTTCAGCCGTTTGATGTGCTGTTGATTGACCAGATGATGCCACGCCCGGATGGATTAACACTGCTGCGCATCTTACGCCGCCGCCAGCAGCGACGCAGCAAACCAGCACTGCGCGTACTCTGCTCCGCCGACGTGCAACTGCTCAAGGTAGCGTTGCAAGAAGACGAAGCGCTGTTGTTGAAACCGATTGAGCTGGATGATCTCGCGGCTCTGCTGACACGCACGGTGCGCGATCCTCTCCGACAACTGCCCGACAGTTTATTGATTCTGGCCCAGCACAATGAGGCCTTTATCCCGCGCATTTGCCAGACACTGCAACGCACGCTGCAGCAGGATCGCGATGCGCTACTGGCGGCCAGCGTCGAGCATGACTGGCCCGCTGTCGAGCGTGCCGCCCATCGCATGAAAGGCAGCTGGCTGTTGCTCGGCATGGATGAGATGGCCGAACGTTGTCAGCAGCTCACCGATCAGGCAAAACAGCAGCGTCTGGACGATGATGCGCTCAATTTACTGATATCATTAACGAACAGGTTACTGGAACAACTGGAAAGTTATGGCACACACTCATTCTCACGGCGCGCATAACGGCAATCGTACGCGTCTGGCGGCGGCGTTTGGCGTCACCGCGCTGTTTATGATTGCCGAAGTGATTGGTGGCGTGGTATCGGGTTCGCTGGCGCTGCTGGCGGATGCCGGACATATGCTCACTGACGCCGCCGCGCTGTTGATGGCGCTGCTGGCCGTGCAGTTTGCTCAGCGCAAACCCAGCGCCCGCCACACCTTTGGCTTACTGCGCCTCACCACACTTGCCGCCTTTGTGAATGCCATCGCGCTGCTGGTGATTACGGCACTGATTGTCTGGGAAGCGCTGCGCCGTTTCTATCAACCTCAGCCGGTTGCTGGCGGATTAATGTTGGGGATTGCGATTGCCGGTTTGCTGGCTAATCTGCTCTCTTTCTGGCTGTTACATCGTGGCAGTGAAGAAAAAAATCTCAACGTACGTGCGGCGGCGCTGCATGTGCTGGGCGATCTGCTCGGCTCCGTTGGCGCGATTGTTGCCGCTATCATTATCATGCTGACCGGCTGGACACCGATCGATCCGATTCTCTCACTGCTGGTTTCGCTATTGGTGGTACGCAGTGCGTGGTCGTTGCTGCGGGAAAGTCTGCATGAGCTGCTGGAGGGCGCGCCGAGCGGGATTAACGTGGATAAACTGGCACGCGAGCTGACACGCAACATCGCGGAAGTGCGCAATGTGCATCATGTGCATGTGTGGCAGGTGGGAGAGAAGCCGGTGCTGACATTACATGTGCAGGTGATCCCACCTTACGATCATGACGGGCTGCTGATACGTATTCATCAATATTTGCATGAACACTATCAGATTGCGCATGCCACTGTGCAGATGGAGTACCAGCCTTGTACCGGTCATGATTGCGAACTCTGCGCGGAGCAGAGCTCGCATCAGCACTCACATGAACATCTCACGCTGGATGGTCACGCCCATCACCATCACTGATTCGACAGCGCGCGCGACCCGTGTTCGCGCGCACTTTGCATCCACAAGCGGGAACCGTTAAGCGCGATCAACGTCAGAATCGCGTATTCCAGCGACATCGCATACACGCCCTGACGGGCAAAAATCATCACACTAATCACGTTGATCACCACCCACAGTAGCCAGTTCTCGACGTATTTCCGCGTCATCAGAATCATCGCCACAATCGACAGCACCATCATGCAGGAATCCCAGAACGGGAAGGCATCCGGCTGCAGTTGCGGCATCACCACGTTCAGGCCGAAACTCTGCATGATACCGACGGCGATTTTGGTCAGAAACGCGAACACCGGATCGATATACAGCGTCATCAGCGCAATGGCGATGACGCACGCCGCGCCCCAGCCAAGCGCCTTCGGCAACGGCAACCAGCGAATCTTCAGTGCGGCTTCATTGGCGGTGTTCTGACGACTCCACGCGTACCAGCCGTAAACATTGGCGACGAAGAAGAACAGTTGCAGCAGTAAGCTGGCATACAGCTGAATCTGGAAGAAGATCACCGCAAACAAGGTGACGTTAATCAGCCCGAAGAAGTAGTTGATGATCTTCTCCTGGCTAGCGAGCCAGATACACAGCAGACCCGCAAGGGTGCCCACCGCCTCGATCCATGACAGGTCGTAGCCACCCACGCCAATAGGAATGTGAACCAAAATATTTTGTGTGCTGAAGAAGTCCATGATCTGCACCTGTATGAAAGCCGCCTTACGCGTTCCCTTTCACCTTGAGTTTGAGTTGTGCTGCAAAGTCTAGCATGCGGTTAAGCGGTATCAATGCGGCTTCGCGCAGCGCATCATCGACATGGATTTCATGCTCGCTGCCGCCGTGCTCCAGCCCTTCGGCAATGGCTTTCAGGCCATTCATCGCCATCCACGGACAGTGCGCGCAGCTGCGACAGGTCGCGCCCTCACCCGCCGTCGGCGCTTCCAGCAGCTCTTTATCCGGCACCGCCTGTTGCATTTTATAGAAGATGCCGCGATCGGTGGCGACGATCATTTGCGGATGCGGCAGGTTTTTCGCCGCCTGAATCAGCTGGCTGGTGGAGCCCACAGCATCCGCCAGATCGACGATCGCCTGCGGGGATTCCGGATGCACGAGGATCGCTGCCTCCGGATAGAGCGTTTTCATGCGCTGCAGGGCCTGAGTTTTGAACTCGTCATGCACGATGCACGCGCCCTGCCAGCACAGCACATCCGCTTTGGTCTGTTGGGTGACGTAACGGCCCAGATGGCGATCCGGTGCCCAGATAATTTTCTCACCAAGGCTGTCGAGATGTTCAATCAGCTCAACCGCAATACTGGAGGTGACAACCCAATCCGCGCGCGCTTTGACGGCGGCCGAGGTGTTGGCGTACACCACCACCGTGCGGTCCGGATGTTCATCACAGAAGCGATTGAACTCCTCAATGGGGCAGCCAAGATCGAGTGAACACTCTGCATGCAGCGTCGGCATCAACACGGTTTTTTCCGGGCTGAGAATTTTGGCGGTTTCGCCCATAAAACGCACGCCCGCCACCAGCAGCGTTTTTGCCGGATGGGTGCTGCCGAAGCGCGCCATTTCCAGTGAGTCCGAGACGCAGCCGCCGGTCTCTTCCGCCAGCGCCTGAATTTCAGGATCGGTGTAGTAATGCGCGACCAGCACCGCATCGCGCTCTTTTAATAAGCGTTTGATTTCAGAGATGTAGTGGGATTTTTCATCCTGGCTGAGACGCGCCGGTTTCGGCGGAAAGGGATAAATCGCGCTTTCAGGATCGAACATCAGACTCATGACACGGCTCTCGTTTTCTCAATTTAACAAAATCGCCTGTTACAGCGATGATGCGGCATCAAAACCGCTATCGTGTTTTATATGCTAAACACGATAGCGGAATTGCGCGAGAGTGTCGTCTCTTTTTTATGCGGTTTACAAGCCACCTAACGATTTCTGCGGGTTTTCCAGTTCCAGCAAGAACGCTTTGACCGCCAGACCGCCCGCGAAACCAGTGAGCTTACCGTTGCTGCCAATCACCCGATGGCAGGGCGCCATGATCGACAGAGGATTTTTACCGTTGGCCGCCCCCACCGCGCGCATGGCTTTCGGGTTGCCGATCTGTTCCGCAATTTGCTGATAGCTACGGGTTTCACCAAACGGAATGGTGAGCAGCGCTTGCCAGACTTTTTTCTGGAATTCAGTGCCGACCGTGTCGTAAGGCATGTCGAACTGCTGGCGCTCTCCGGCAAAATATTCGCGCAGCTGGCGTTCGGCCTCACACAGGATCGGATGCTGATCGTTACGGCTGATGGGTTTCAGCGGCACGCGTTGCGAGCCTTCGTTTTCCCACAGAATCGCTGATAACCCGTTATCGGTCGCAATCAACGTCAGCTCACCAACTGGCGTGGGAATGATTTTGGCATGATACATAAGGCAACTCCGGCATAAATCAGTGTGTCATTATCGCACTTCTGCCGCGATAAACTGGCTGTTTTCGGTCATGAGCATAAACTGGTTAGCTGTCCGAAAGCAGCGAGTTTTGCTCAGCCACTTGCGCGACGATACCCAAAATAGTGCAAGGCGCAAGAAGGCGGCAAACGAGAGACTCATCGAACAGTCGATTTGAACCGCGCTGGCCCGCTGGGGAACCTCCTTTAGAACGTCCATCATCCCGATGACTTTATCAAGTACGTGATTCGGATGATCGAGAGCAGCCAGCGCTTCTGCGCTTTAAATTAGGAAAGGTATAGCCGGTTTATTAGCTGGAGACGATGATGTTTGATCCCGAGATTGCATACCAGGCGCTGACCTCGCGCGACAGTCGTTTCGACGGCGTGTTCTTTGTTGGCGTGACCTCGACCGGCATTTACTGTCGGCCCATTTGTCCGGTTAAAGCGCCGATGCAGAAGAACTGCCTGTTTTTTGGCAGCGCTGAAGCCGCCGAAAAAGCGCATTTCAGGCCCTGCCTGCGCTGCCGTCCTGAGTTAGCGCCGGGCTTCGCACCGGTCGATAGTCATCACCGCATCGCCGACCGGTTGATTCGTCGCATCGAAGAGGGCCTGCTGGAAGAGCAAGAGACCCTGGCCGACATCGCCGGCGAGTTTGACCTGAGTGAGCGCCAGCTTCGCCGCGTGATCCAGCAGGAGTTGGGCGTGTCACCGCTGGAGTTGCGCCAAACGCGGCGCATGCTGCTGGCGAAGCAACTTCTGACTGAGACTTCGTTGCCCGTCACCGAAATCGCCTACGCCAGCGGCTTTCGCAGTTTGCGCCGCTTTAATGATGTGTTTCAGGCACGCTACCGTATGACGCCTTCGCGTCTGCGCAAGCAGAGTCAGCCAGAGAGCGTGACCACGGTGCAGGAGAGCGCAGAGCTGCGCCTGAGTTATCGCCCCCCTTACGACTGGGATGCCATTCTGGATTTTCTTCAGCAGCGCGTGATGAAAGAGGTTGAGTGGGTTAGCGAAGGTGCTTATCACCGTACAGTGGCGCTGGGAAACTGTCGGGGCTGGGTACGCGTCAGCCATTTGCCGGAGAAGCAGGCACTCAAGGTGCAGTTCACTACCACCTTAACCCCGGTTTTGCCTGCCCTGCTGCGTCGCCTGCGCGACCTGTTTGATCTCGATGCCCAACCACAGCGCATCAGCGAGCAGCTAAGCCAGGATCCGTTGTTAGCTGAGAGTCTGGCACGTTATCCTGGGTTACGCGTTCCTGGGGCGTTTGACGGCTTTGAGTTGGGGGTGCGCGCAATTCTTGGTCAGCAGGTAACGGTGAAAGCGGCCACCACGCTAAGCAGTCGCGTGGCGCAGCGTTTCGGCGAGCCTTTAGCAACGCCCTGGCCAGAACTCTCTCGCCTGCCCCCGACAGCGGAATCGCTCGCTACCGCAACCATTGATGATATTGCCAGCCTCGGTATTGTGAGCGCTCGCTCGCAGGCGATTCAGGCGCTGGCACAGGCGTGTGCCTCCGGTGCGCTGCGCTTTAATGGCGCGGTGAATCCTGACGTAGTTCAGCAGCAGCTGCTGGCATTAAAAGGCGTAGGGCCGTGGACGGCGAGCTATATCGCCATGCGCGCCCTGCGCTGGCCGGATGCGTTCCCTAAGGAGGATATTGCGATTCGTAATAATCTTGGTGGGGTGAGTGCCAAAGTGGCAGAGCAGTTATCGCAGGTTTGGCGCCCGTGGCGCAGCTATGCGGTGTTGCATATCTGGAAGAGTTTGACGCCTGATAAATCGGCTGACAAAAAGAAAAAGGCATGACTGTGCGTACGTTTTGGGAATGGGGTCATCCGTCGTGCATTCTAGCTGCTAGTAAACAACGACAGAGCGTTCCAGTCGACAATAAGGGGCGGTTGCGTAAAGACGCCGTGAATAAATCCCTGTAGGCTCTGGTGGCGCATCCCTGCGCCACAAGCTTTACTTCACCGCCCCTTATTGCCGCCTTCATGGCACATCTCTGCGGTTTTTTAAAAGCATTAACCAAAGCCACATAAGTCCGGCAAGGCGGGAACGGAAGAGCAAAGCGTCCGAGCCATGGATGGCGAGGCCGATCCACAGGGATGTGAGACTCCTTCGCGATCCGTCCCGCCTTGACGGGCTGACGCACGGACTCATAGCAAGTTCAGCTAAAACTTTGAGAATTGAAGAATTGAAGATTTGAGAAACGCAGAAAAGCAAAAAGGCGCCTTTAGGGCGCCTTTCTACATAGTGGTGGGTCGTGCAGGATTCGAACCTGCGACCAATTGATTAAAAGTCAACTGCTCTACCAACTGAGCTAACGACCCGCTCGAGGAGCGGCTTACAACTTTAAACTTGATGGTGGGTCGTGCAGGATTCGAACCTGCGACCAATTGATTAAAAGTCAACTGCTCTACCAACTGAGCTAACGACC
>NZ_JASGBX010000017.1:0-115979 GCF_030053335.1 Pantoea sp. EABMAA-21 | reverse complement strand
TGAGAGATTACGGATTTTTGCAGAACTGCCGGATCATTCAACCGATCATTTTTGTCTTAACTGATCGGCATTACGCCCAAATGGGCGGCATTCAATTTGTGCGATGATGAATCCGACGCGCCATCAGGTGCATCGGGTTTCATCATCAAAAACGCAGTGACGCGCCCACGTATGGGCCATCGACCAGCACGTTGTCTTTGCGATCGCCTTTGTTGTTCAACTCGATGTACTGATAACCCACACGCAGATTCAGCAGAGAAATCGGGGTGAAGCTCAGACCACCAGACGCTTCTTTGTAGCTGTCCAGCCGATCGGAGAACGCTTCCGGCGCGTAGTAGTATTCGCCGTACAGGCCCCACATACTGTTGAAGTTGTACTGTGCACCGGCACCTACAGCCACGGTGAAGCCATCACGACCATCTTCCGGATGGGTGAACAGTGCTTTGGCGGTAGGGGCAATGCGGAAGTCGCCAAAATCGATGTTGTAGCCCGCACCCAGACCGTAGGTGCTGCCATCGTGATCGCTGCGCAGCCAGTTGCCTTTCAAGAACAGGCCAGGAGAGGTGGTGCCGAGGCCAAGGTTCAGGTTGGTGCTATGCTCACCCACGTCAACACTGCCCTCAATTGCCTGCGCGCCGCTGCTCAGCAGTGCCAGACCCAATACGCTTCCAGTAACAAGTTGCTTAAACATATGATTCCACTCCATGAAGGACAAATAAGTCGGCGCAAAGGGTAACAGCCTGGCAGCAGGAGACAACTTTATTTGGAAACCTTTACGTAAAAATCGATGACAGTGCGCAAAAAGCGACCATCAGGCCGCCCATAACAAGTGGCTCAACAGCGGTGCCAGAATCACCGTCACCACGCCTGACAGCATCATCACCAGGCTCGATACCACGCCCTCTTGCTGACCTAATTGATAAGCGCGAGCCGTTCCCGCACCGTGCGACGCAGCACCAAATCCGGCACCTTTTGCCACGCCCTGCTTGATGGCGATACGCAGAAACAGCACATCGCCTACTGCCATGCCAAACACCCCGGTTATCACCACAAACAGCGCCACCAAATCCGGCTGGCCGCCAATCGGCAGTGCAGCCGCCAGTGCAAATGGCGTAGTAATCGAGCGCACCGCGAGGCTGCGCTGGATGGTTTCCGGCAGCATCAGCAGTCGCGCCAGCCATACCGAACTGCACACCGCCACCAGCGTGGCGGTTAACACGCCGACACTCAGCGATAGCCAGTGGCGCTTGATGATCTCCAGGTTCTCATACACCGGCACCGCAAACGCCAGCGTTGCCGGGCCCAGCAGCCAGATCAGCCAATGACTCTCGGCAATGTAATCCTTCCAGCTGACGTGTGTCAGCAGTAGCAGCGCCACCAGCACCACCGGCGTCATTACCAGCGGCATCAGCAGCAATGTCTGTTTGCGGCGATAGAGGCGTTTGTTGACGTAATAGACCAGCAGCGTCAGCGCCAGACACAGCAGGCTAATGATGAAATCAGCCATGATGCGCCTGCTTACGCGCTGCACGCGCCAGTTCGAAGCGGTACAGACGATCCACCACCAGCGAGGTCGCCGCCAGCACTAATAAGGTACTCACCGCAATCACCACACAGATGCGCCAGCCTTCACTGCGCAGCAAATCGCTATAATTGACCACCGCCACCACCGCAGGAATAAAGAACAGCAGCATTTCCGCCAGCAGCCAGTTGGCCCCGGCTTTCACCCAACGCAGCGGCACCACGCGTGTCATGATCAATAGCAACAGCAGTACCATTCCCACCACATTGGCAGGCAGCGGCAAATGCAGCCAGCTCACCAGTTTGTCGCTGGCCATAAACAGGCCGATATACAGCACCAACTGCAATGGCACAAAAACACGTTGCAGGATGTCCGTTCTGCGCGGACTCAATGCAAGCGCCATTTTCCTTCTCCCCAGAATTAAACGTTGGGCTTAGTATAAATCCGCGTCAAACTGTGAAAGAAATGAATTAAAATTATTCAAACTATGCCAAAAAGGAATGCTTGATGGACGTCCGCGCCCTACGCTATTTCACCGAGGTGGTACGCCAGCAAAGTTTCACCCGTGCCGCTGAGAAGCTGTTTGTCACGCAACCTACCATTAGCAAAATGCTGCGCCAGTTAGAGGAAGAACTCGGCTGCACGCTGCTGCTGCGTGAGGGACGCAAGCTGCATCTCACCGACAGCGGTCAGGCGGTGTATCAGCGCGGGCTGGCGATTTTGCAGGAGTTTCATCAATTGGAAGCGCAGATTGGCGATATCAATGAATTGAAAACCGGTGAACTGCGGCTGGGCATCCCGCCGATGGTCGGGATGCAGATCGCCGGTTCGATCTCCGCGTTTCGCCGCCGCTATCCGGGTGTGCAATTGAAGATTGTCGAATCCGGCGGCTTAACGGTGCAGCAGGCCGTGCTGAACGGCGGGCTGGATATCGCCCTCACTGCGCTGCCGGTCGATGCGGATTTGCCGCTCAATACGCTGGAACTGATGCGTCATCCTTTGTGCGTGCTGCTGCCGCGCAGCGCGCAGTGGCTCAATCGCAGCAGCCTGGGTCTCAAGGAACTGGCGGCTCATCCACTGCTGATCCTGAATGAAGAGTTCTCGCTTAATCGTCAGTTGATGAAGGCATTTCAGCGTCAGGGGCTGACGCCGGAGATTGCGGTGCGCAGCGCGCAGTGGGATTTCCTGGCAGCAATGGTACAAGCCGAAATGGGGCTGGCAATTTTACCCGAGCCGATTTGCCAGCGGCTGGATAAGCAATCGCTGCTGTGGTTGCCACTGGAATCGGAGTTGCAGTGGAGTCTGGGTTTGATCTGGCGCGAAGGCAGCTATCTGTCGCGCAGTGCGCAGGCGTGGATCGATTGCTGCCGCGAGCATTGGCCGGACGCGCCGCCACGGTTATCGGTGTAGCGGCGCTATATGCTAGCTGTTGAGCTGTGCTTACTCCTCTTTCTCAATCAACAACGCTTCCAGCAGGTCGAGATCGCGCAACAGCTTCTGCATCGTCTCGTTGGAGATCTCCTGCGTCGCGCGCAGATGGTAAACCTCGGCGCGCTCGGCACGCAGGGCATTGAGGCGGAAACGACGCTCCAGGTTTTCGGCAAACAGCGCCTGATCCACCTCATCTTTGCCCACCACGCGGCGGCGCAGATTGCCAATCACACGCAAACTGACCTCTTTCAACAGTTCCGGATCGATATTCTCTTCTGCATCGTTTTCCAGTCGCTGCTCCATTTTGTGCAGGCTCTCAATCGCCACATTGGCCATTGCCGCACGCGCATACTGGATTTCACGGCGATGTCCCGATTTATCGGTGCTTTCCATACCGCGTAACAATATCGGCAGCAGAATCACCCCGACAAACAGCGAGAACAGAATCACGCCGGTGGCAATAAACACCAGCTCATAGCGCGCCGGGAACGGTTCGCCATTGCTAAGAAACAGCGGAATCGACAGCACACCGGCCAATGTAATGGCACCACGCACACCGGCAAAAGAGGCGATGAGCAACTCACGGAATGAGTAGTTTGAGAATTCCAGCGGCTTCTTCTTCAGGAAACGCAAACTGGCACGTTGCATCATCCACAACCAGCCAAAGCGCACAATCATCAAGGCGACATACACCAGGGCAACATCGGTGAACAGCATCCACAGCTCGACGTTCGGATCGGCATTGGCTTGCGCGACGGAAGTTTCCAGAATGTCCGGCAGTTGCAGGCCCAGCATCAGGAACACCATGCCGTTAAACACAAACTCCAGCATCTGCCATACGCTATTCGCACGTAAACGCATCGCCAGCGGTGCCTGGCGGATAATGCCAGAGCGCGTGATGGTCATACCCGCCGCAACTGCCGCGAGGATACCTGACACGCCCAGATGCTCAGCAATCAGATAAGAGGCGAAAGGCAGCAGCAGCAGTAGCACGGTTTGCGTCGCCGGATCGTCACCGCTCCAGCGGCTCAGCAGACGCAGCGAACGGCCATATAGCCAGCATACCGCCACACCCGCGACCAGACCGCCGATCGCCACTTTGAGGAACTCCACGCTGGCGCCACCCCAGGTAAACACCATGGTGCCCATCGCCACCGCGACCGCAAACTTCAGTGATACCAGGCCGGATGCGTCGTTCATCAGGGCTTCGCCCTGCACAATCGACATGATCTTTTTCGGGATGCGCCCTTCCCCGACAATGCCGGAGAGCGCCACGGCATCGGTAGGTGACAGCACCGCAGCCAGCGCGAAAGCAGGGATCAGCGGAATACCCGGCACCAGCCAGTAAATCAGATAACCAATTCCGACCACGGTAATCAGCACCAGCACCAGTGCCAGGCCCATGATTTCGCGTCCGTGGTGCAGGAATTCGTTAATCGGCGTTTTCCAGCCATCGGCAAACAGCAGCGGCGGAATAAACAGCACGAGGAACAGTTCGGGGTCAAAATCGACATGCAGGCCAAAGCTCGGCACGGCCAGCAATGCACCAGCGGCAATCTGCACCAACGGCAGGGGAATTTGGAACGGCAATATGCGCGCCGCCACGCCGGAGAGTGACACCACCAGCGTCATGATGAGAATAGTAAAGAAGATTTCCATGCTTTCCTTAGGCGAATCAATTTCATTAAAGCGATGTTGTTGCGCAGGAAAGTGTAAAACAAAACGCCGCACAAAGGGGCAACCCTGCGTGCGGCGTGAACCAGAAAGAGACTTATCTGGAAATAAGCGCGTTCAAAAGTCAGATGGCCCAACCACCCGCGTAGAAGGCCACCAGTGCAACAGCAATCACCACGGTGCCCACGTTCAGCCTGCGCCATTCACCCGCAAAGAGGCGGCCAATCACCAACGAGCCGAAGCCGAGCATGATGCCAGTCACGATGTTGCAAGTCAGGACGATGAACACGGCAGTGACCAAACCCGACATCGCATCGACAAAGTCATTGAAGTCAATCTTCGCCACGTTGCTCAGCATCAGCAGGCCAACGTACATCAACGCTGGCGCCGTCGCGTAGGCCGGAACCAGATAGGCCAGTGGGGACATAAACAGAATCAACAGGAACAACAGACCGACGACAATCGCTGTCAGGCCAGTTTTACCGCCCGCAGCCGTTCCGGCTGCAGATTCGATATACACCGCCGCAGGCGAAGCACCGACTAAACCGGCAAACAGGCTGCTGACGGAGTCGGTGGTCAACGCGCGGCCACCGTTAATGATCTGGCCGTTTTTATCCAGCAGATTCGCCTGGCCCGCCACTGCACGAATGGTGCCGGTGGCATCAAATACCGCGGTCATCACCAGCGCCAGCACACTTGGCAGCACCACCGGTTGCAGCGCACCCATGATATCGAGACTAAACATCGCGGATTGGCCGTTGGCATCCTTTAGGCTCGGCATAGCGAATAGCCCCTGATAGGTGACAGCCGGATCAAAGATCAGACCCACCACAGAAATCGCTACGATGGTCAGCAAAATTCCGCCTGGCACACGACGTTTTTCCAGACCAAAGATGGCCGCCAGCCCGATCAGCGCCATAATCACCGGGAACGAGGTGAAGTGGCCGAGTGCCACCGGCAAGCCCGGCGCTGGGTTCTTCACAACCAGGCCAATACCATCGGCCGCAATCAGCAGCAGGAACAAGCCAATACCGACTCCCGTGCCGTGCGCCACGCCCATCGGCAGGTTACGCAAAATCCAGGCGCGAATCCCGGTGACCGAAATCAACGTGAACAGCAAGCCCATCAGGAATACCGCGCCAAGGGCAACCGGGACGCTAATGTGCTGGCCCAGCACCAGGCTAAACGCGGTGAAGGCGGTCAGGGAAATCGCACAGCCGATCGCCATGGGCAGGTTGGCCCACAATCCCATGATGATCGAACCAAAGCTGGCGACCAGGCAGGTCGCTACAAACACGGCAGTCGGCGAGAAGCCGGCTTTACCCAGCATACCCGGTACGACAATGACGGAGTAAACCATGGCTAAAAAGGTGGTTAGCCCCGCCAAAATTTCCTGACGCACGCTGCTGCCGCGTGCCGAGATGTTGAACCAGGCGTCCAGTTTTCCACTGGCCGGGCGTGAGTCGCCAGACATAGTAAATCCTCTGCGTTTTTTAAGATGTAATGAGCCCCACGGCCCGCGTTTGCGCATCATCCTGGTGAAGGTTCTCAAAGAGAAAAGAGGCAAACGTTTACGTGGCCGCGTATTCCAGGTCGTAAAAGGGGGACACGGAAAAAGGCAAACGATTATCTGGCGTTTGCTATGGGGTTTTCAACTACTAATCGATTATCAGGCAGGATAAAGCGCAGACTGGCGCGGGTTAACAACGTGGTTACACTGCTTTTGGCGAAACTTAAGGGGTCGGAACTGGCTGGAAAATATCGATATTTTTCATTCATCGCACAGTTTTCCTCCCCAACTGCACCGATGGTAAGAGGTGGATGCCTCATGAAGCGATAATTAACTTGAGGCCCAGCAAAGGCCCGCCCGAAGAGCAAAGCGTCCGCGCCATGGACGGCGCGGCCGATCTGCATGGATGCGTTATTCCTTTGCGATCGGGCGGGCCTTTGCTGGGCATGACACCCAACTCACAGCGATAATCCACAGCACCCAACCCACAACGACTAACCCACAGTACTCAACCTATAGTACCCAACTCACAGCACCCAACCCACAGCACTGCAGCGACAAACTAACTAAACGTAATCGCCCCGCCCTGCTCAATCGCGCGTTGCCAGGCAGCACGTTGCTGCATCGATTCCAGCCAGCGTGCGGTGGCCGGCATCTCTTTCAACGATCCCCGCACTTGCAACGCCAGCAGCGGGAAACTCATCTGCACATCGGCGATGCTAAACCGTGACCCGGCGAAATAACGATGCTGGCTAAGATGCTGCTCAATCACGCCACTGTGCAGTTTTAGCTGCTTGTTCAACCAGGCCTTCTGAATCCCTTTGCTCAACGCCACGCCTGCCGGACGTAAAATCCACGGCACCGGCTTCTTCCCGAGTTGCCCAAACACCAGCTTCATTACCAGCAATGGCATCAGCGACCCTTCTGCGTAATGCAGCCAGTAACGCGCCTGAATCTGTTCATCCTCATCCGTGATGGCGAACAAATGCTCTCTATCATATTTCTGCTGCAGATACGCCAGAATCGCCCCTGACTCGGCGATCACCCGATTGCCATCAGTAATCACCGGCGACTTACCCAGCGGATGAATCTTCTTTAATGAATCCGGCGCCAGCAGCGTGTCCTCGCGCTGATAACGCTTAATTTGATACGGCACCGACAGCTCTTCCAGCAGCCACAACACGCGATGCGAACGGGAATTTTCCAGATGGTGAACAGTAATCATGCGGTTTTCCTTGCCGGTCAAAGTCTCCCGGCAAGTATAGCGGATTAACCTTTATGCTCGTCCTGTTCAGGGTCGAGTAACACCGCTCCCGAACCTTGCTGCGCCAGACGGTCACCGGGATTACGCAGTGGACAATCGCGCATCGATAAGCAGCCACAGCCAATACACCCATCCAAATCGTTGCGCAGGCGCGTCAGGGTTTCGATACGCTTATCCAGCTCTTCACGCCAGTGCTGCGTCAGCGCATCCCACTCCTGCGTCGACATACGCTTGTTGGCTGGTACATGCATCAAACTGTCGCTGACAGTGGCCAGCGGAATACCGATGCGCTGCGCAATCTTGATAATCGCCACACGGCGCAGCACATCGCGGCTGTAACGCCGTTGATTGCCGCCATTGCGCGAACTGAAAATTAAACCTTTGGTTTCATAAAAGTGCAGCGCGGAAACGGCCACGCCGCTACGTTTCGCCACTTCACCCGGCGTTAACACCGGTTTTGGGTAATTGCGTTCTTTTTTCATTTAAGGCCTTTACCTCAAGTTAACTTGAGGAATTATACTCGCACCCCATCAAAACTTCGAATTTCAAACCCGATAAACCTTTCAGAAGGATGAGGCTATGATGCAACAGGAAATCATTCATTCACTGACACACTGGATCGATGAAAATCTGGATAAGGCCCTGTCGATCGACGAAGTGGCAGCAAAATCCGGCTACTCAAAATGGCACCTGCAGCGTATGTTCCGTACCGTGACGAAACAAACGCTGGGTGGCTATATTCGTGAGCGCCGCCTGACTCTGGCCGCTGAAGCGTTACGCCAGACTCAGCGTCCAGTGTTCGATATCGCGATGCAATACGGTTACGATTCACAGCAAACTTTTTCGCGCGTGTTCCGCCGTCAGTTTTCCCAGACGCCGACCGCCTATCGTCACACCATGCGCCGTCAGGCGATGATTCAGCGTCCGCGTCTGCTGAGTTTCGATTGCAGTGAAAACATGAACAGCTTTGCCCAGCGCACAACCGGCGAGTGCTGCCCGGTTCAGTGACATTCTGCGCGCCCTTCACGGGCGCACCTTCCCGCTTTGCCTCTGTCATCTCCCCCGCTTCGATAAAAATCTTTCTACCATACCAGGTATAAATTTTGTTCAAAATTTCAAATCGGGTGATATAATGTGACCCAAGTCACAGATTTACCCCCGCGTAAGACGGCCAGAAGGGCCTCCCTGACCCTCCTTCTCTGCCGCCAGTGATGTCCAATCAATGTCAGGGATATTACTGATTTGAAGAGGTTTTTGCAGATGGCTACGTTAACCACCAGTTTAATCGTCATGCGTTGGGAGCTGCTCAGCGCCATCATGATGTTCTTTGCCAGCACCATGAAAATTAAACTGCGTCAGAACAGTCACCACGTGATGGCACTGATGTGCGGCGGTATTGGTGTAGGCATGTCATGCTGGTTTGTCACCGGCCTGCTCGGCATTACCCTGAGCATGGAAAATCTGCACAACTTCATGGAAATCTCCAAAAACGCCTTCGTTGAAGTGATGAGCCAGACGCCTGCTGATTGGCCGATGCCTTAATCGCAGCCAATAAAAAACCCCGCTAAGCGGGGTTTTTTATTTTGCTGTGTGATACTCAAATTTTCTTCAGTACGGCTGGAATAGCGACTTCCGGCACCGTCACACCCGGTATCTGCGTACCGCGGCGGTCTTGAATCCACATATCACCCATCATCTGGTTTAATCCACGGTCCAACCCGGTTACCAACCCGGCACCTGGCGTAAACGTCAGCTCGCCAAAGTAAATCCGATCACCATCGATATACCAGTCCACACGCACATAATCAAAATCGCTCGCCAGGGTTTTACTGAGCGCTAATGCGTGCTGTAACTGCGCCATTTGTGGATTCACATCCAGCCCGGTATCGCGAATTTTGTGGTACGCCTCATTGAGGTTGTTCACATAAAAATTCATCGACAGTAACGGGTTACATCGGTTGTAAATCACCTGCAGCACATATTCAAAGCTGCCGTCACGCTTGTTGAACATGTGAAACTTGTAATCAATCGGCGCAGTTTTGCCATCACCAATGTACTGCTCCACCAGGATACGCGGCTTGATGTAGCGATAGTGAATCTCACGCGCTTCATTGGCAAAGTCGGTCTTCAACCAGCGATGGCAGTCACTGATAATTTTCTGCTTCTTCAGCGCATCCGGCTCTTCCAGCAGGATTTCCACCATATTGGAGCCGTGATTGGGCTTAATTACCGTGTTCTTCCAACTCGGCAGCGTATGCAGCGAGTGCGGGTCGCTGGTCTCATACACCAATGGGATCAGGTATTCGCTGCCCACTTTCTCGGCGATGTATTCGCGCACCGAATATTTATCCGACAGGCGGCCATAGATTTGGTAATCGCCAAAAACGAATTTCCGGTACAGCACCTTCTCATTAAACACTTTCGGTTGACGCAAATTGGGCAGTTTGCGGAATTTATGAAAGTAATAGATGCGGTCCTGGTAAGCCCAGGGCATCTTCTTGATGAAGTACTGGACACTTCTTCTGAGTTCATCTTTCAACTTGAGCATATCGGACCTCATTTGTAGGTTTTGTAGTTGAGTGAGGAAACTTGAATCTTCTGAATGACGCCGTTATTGAAGAAGTAATTCATTACGGTGAGGGACAGAAGTTCAGAGATGAAGACGCTCCAGGCGGCACCCATGATGCCGTAGCCCTGGATCAGCCACCACGACAGCGGCAGACTGATCACCATCAGGCAGATGATCTTCTTCAGCAGATAGTTAAATCCGCCCTCTTTCACCATGTAGCGATACGCTACGGTCCCCATTGCCGAAAAGCAGGTTGCTAACGACAGTAACGTAATGAGACTCCCTGACTGTGTGTACTCGTGACCATACAAAGCGATGATGATTTGCTCGCCATACAGCGCGATCACCGCTAACAACAACAATGAAACACCCATGACATAGCCGTTCAGCCGCGCAGTGAGCTTGATGGCGGCTGCTCCGCGCTCCCGGAAGATCTCCGAGAAGCAGGAAGTGATGATGGCAACCGGAATGAATATCCAGGACGCCGAAATGGTATTGGCGGCAGCAAACAGGCCGAGATCGCGAGCGGAGGCTATACCCGCCAGAAACATCTGGGCCGCCTTAACCTGCACGGAAATGAAGATGCTGGAAATTGCCAACGGTAAACCGGCGTACAGCAGATAACGCAGGTAGGTATTGCGCTTCTCCTGCGGTGGCGCCATGTCCTGGTTTTCGCGGTAAAAGTTAGACCGTTTAATGACGTACGGCACCAGCGTGACCATGACAATCGACAGCGTCAGCCACAAGGGATTGAGATGCAGCCAGGCAATGGCGAAACTCAGGGTAAAGCCCAAGAGCAGGCCGACCGAGTTGGCCACGGTATTGAGTCGGGAAGCCAGACGCGCATTGTTATAAACGCTGAACGTATCCTGCGTCACAAAAACGGAGGAGATAAACGAGGCCAGGGCAAATGCGAGGAAATTTTCCTGCATGTTGTACCACACCCAAATCAACACCGGGATGGAGGTCAGCAACAACAAGACCAACCGCATGGTGCGGGCCACCGCCATCAGCCGCAGGCCTTTCGGCGCACTTTTGCTGATGCGTTTGAACAGGATGGTTTCGGTACCGAAAATCGCTACGGTCTGTACCATCGAGAACAACGAGGTTGAAAACGCCATCTGACCGAATATGGTCGGGCCAAATGACTTCGCCACGTAGGAGGTCACAAATATGACGCCAAACACCGAGACGATCTTCTCAGACATCATCCAGGCGGCATTAGACATTACGCTCAATTTCATCGACTGATCCTTAGTATTACTTACAGCAACTGCCTTTCGGTACAACGTCCTTGAAATGAATTAACAAGCGCTCAGTGGGCCTGACTTAAATTAATAACTTCAAACCAAACTGGTCCGAAAAATGAGACTCCCGTCAGGATTCTTTGAATGAATTCAGGAAAATTCCGATTAAACCTGGTGCGAAACTCTGCGGATGTAAACGATTTCAGCCTGAATTCGAAGCAAAGGTTTACTGGCACACCCTGTGATTTTCACAAACAGGTTATGCCGTATTTCCAATGATTGTAGTATTTTTCTGCATTTGGGATGGAATGAATCTATATCAAAAACCCAAAGCCAGGAAGGCGTTCAATGACATTCAGAATAAAATAAGATTTATCCCATGATGATATTTATTCTAAATAACTTAATTTAAACCTCGCAATTCTAATCGCGCACTTTAATACTGCATTAATACTCTTTTTGCAGTACCAGATATTAATACAGTAATTCTCATCCACTAATTGATAAGAAAGGTAAGAGCATTTATGAGAAAGTCACGATATAGCGAAGAGCAAATCACAAATGCCATTAAAGCTTCTGAAACGGGAGTGAAAGTCAGGGAGATTTGTGAAGAGCTTGGCATTTCCGAGGCCACCTTCTACAGCTGGAAGAAAAAGTTCTCTGGGCTTTCTTCAGAAGAAGGCAGAAAAATTAAAGAGTTGGAGGATCAACTACAAAACCTTACCCGTGAACTGCAGTCGTTGAGTTCCGATAAAGAGATGCTGCAAAGCGTGCTGAAAAACTTCTTCACTACAAATGAGAAGCGGCAAGCCGTTAACTTCCTTCAAACCACCTTCGACATTGGAACGCGTCGCAGCTGTCGTTTGCTGGATATTAGCCGCAGCGTTTACCACTATCCTTCAGGCTCCGATAATCGCTAACACCATTAAGACCGTTGTTATTTGACTTAATGCTGAGATTTGTTCTTACCAGAAGAGATGAAGATCATTTAATTCGGCGTTCGTAACATAACAATTCGCACCAATTTTTCCTGATGAATATCATCGCGGATTTGCTTCCTTTTTTGCGGTAAAATTGATTCACATCAGCAAAAGTCTCGCTATTCAAGCCTTTCATACGCAGCCCAATCTCATTACGGTGAGATTGGCGCTTCGTTTTATTACTTTATCGATATTAATGTTCAGACCTGAATGCAGACAATTCTGTTAAGCATTCATGAACAACGCCATGTAATCAGTCACACAGGTTATCTTCTTTTAATTGGATCTATCACTTTAAGTGACGATCGTACGATGGCATTTATCAAGATCAATAAGCTGATAATGACACCAGGATTCTTCCTGATAGGAAACGTTATCATGCCTAAACAATAACAGTAAAAAATGGCGACTTATGGGAAATATCGCCCGGTAATTCATCGCTGTGTTTAATCATTTTTTCATGCAAATTCAGCGGATGTTTCTCAACACCGGAGCAGCATCTTGAGAAAATGGTGGCTTAAAGCGGTGATTTTCAGTGCCAAATCGCAGTAAAAATGCAGATAGAACACCTTTTTAACCCTGCCGGCGCCGGTTTTTTTAGCCTTCCCCGCGGGTTATCACCTCGTTTCCACCCGCTGGAGTGACAGGATTGCCCCCCTGAATGCAACATGAGTTATGACAAAGTGGGGTAAAAACAGGCAAGGATAAGCGAGGGAAAGTTATATCGCGGTGGTGACTGAGGATATAAATGGCGAAGAGGAGCGCAAAACAGAGGGGGCAAATTCCTAAAAAAACTGAAGAAAGGGCTGCTGAGCCCCTCTACTCAGCAGCCAGAAATTCATGTTAAAGCGCGCTGACTTTCGGCTGCGGTTTAATACGCATGGCATAGATTACGCCAACGATGAGACAGCCAATACCAATGCCAGTGAGCAGCGGCGGCCAGCTCTGTCGCCAGAGGAAGGTCCACAGCAGACCCGCCAGCGTTTCGAACACAATCAGCGGCCCCATGATGACCGTTGGCACACGCTGGCTGGCCGCATTCCAGCATAGCGTGCCTAACCATGAACATATCAGCCCAATCGCCAGCATGATGAGGAGAAAACGCGTGGGCTGTGGGCCAAATGGCAGAGCGAACTCAGGCTGCTGCCAGTAAAGCTGACCGCACACGAATAAATAGAACACCAGCGCCAGCGGTAAGGTCACCAACCCTTGTGCCGTTGCCCAGCTACCGGCTTTATGCTGTGGATGCGCGCGCAGCCAGATGCCATTGCGCAGCGGATACCAGGTCCAGCAGGCGACCGCTAAAATCGCCAGTAACAGCCCTGTCAGGTAGCGCGACCAGTCAAATTCCGGTCCCTGCATTTGCATCTCAGCGGCATTCACGCAGCCCAGGCCAGCAGCAATAATCAGTAGCGCCGGAAAGAGTTTACGCCAGGAAAGTCGCCCTTCAAGATGGCCGTAGCAAAGGTTGGCCGTCACGGTGATGACCACCGGCAAGGTGCCAATTATCATGGTCGAGATGGGCGCACCGGTGCGCTGGATAGCGCTGGCGAGGCAGGCGTAATAGAGCAGATTACCGACCAGCGATAATTTCAGCGCCTCCAGCCAATCTTTGCGCGCCAGTTGTTTAAGACGGCGGCGATCCAGCCACGCCAGCGGCAAGACGACCAGACCGAATGCCACATAGCGTCCGGCTGATTGTAGGGTGCCCGGATAGTCTGGGATCAACAGTGGGCCGACAAAAATCAGCCCCCACATCAGTCCTGCGGCAAGTGCAAATACGATTCCAGCAAACATTCTCTTTTCCTTTATCACTTTTCCGCCGCAGTGTGGCGTAACCGGATAATAAAGGCTTGTAGCAGATTGCGGTTAACGTGAGGGGAAAACTTGCTTTTGATAACGCCCTGGCGTGATGCCATAACGGTGAGCAAACGCGCGCGTGAGGTGTGCCTGATCGGTCAATCCAACAGCCGCCGCTACCGAAGCCGCGCTTTCTCCCATTCCTAAACGTTGCTTGGCTTCGAACAGGCGAAAGGCCATCAGCATCTGATGTGGCGTAACATGGAAGTGGTGTTTAAAACTGCGGAGAAAATGCCACGGCGACAAAGACGCCAGGGCGGCCAGCTCATCAAGACGAACCGGCTCCGCCAGGTTTTCACGCAAATAGGCTTTTACCGCATCAAAGCGATGGGCGCCCTCTTCGGGTCGGGATTTTCCCTGATGTGCCAGCGGGCGTAATAGCTCCAGCAGTTCCAGCAACAGACTCTCGCGTTCCAGCGCACTGGTGGCTTGCCACATCTGTGCCAGACGCTGGGAAAAGGGCTGTGCCAGGCGGACATCTGTGCGCAACGCTTCACTAAACCACCAGTGACGATCGCCGGTAAGCCGCTCCATCTCCTGCGGATCAATATAGATCATGCGATAACGCCAGCCCTCATCACAGGCCGATTCCCCGGTGTGCAATTCATCAGGGTTCATCATTACCAGTGAATGCTGCGGTGCCGTATAGTGCGTGCCGCGGTAGCGAAAACGCTGTGCACCCGATTCAATGGTGCCGATACCGAAGGCTTCATGGGTATGCGGCTCAAAAGCGTAACGCGAGATGTGCGCCTGATACAGCTCGATACCCGGCAGTTCAGCAAAATGCTGGAACTGCGCCTGATCGCACTTATCAGGAAAGATTTCCGGAACCACCTTCACGTCACACCTCCTAAAAACAGGTTAATTAGCATGCGCGGCGGCGAGCTGAAATGCAAAACAGATTTGCTTTACCTGCATGCGTAACAATCGCGATACTGTCATCCTCTATATAAAGGAGGCAGTGATGGCTAATCGGGTTGTCGTGGTAGTGGATATGCAAAACGGCGTGCTGGCTTCGCCACGTTTTGATCGTGACGGACGTTGTCAGCGCATCAATCAACTGACGGCAGCGGCCGATCAGGTGATTTTCATTCAGCACGTTGAGCCAGGCCTCGAAGTAAACAGCGAAGGTTGGCAGATCGTGCCGGAATTGGATCAGCCAGCCAACGCGATCTACGTTAACAAGACCGCCTGTGACAGTTTTTGGCAAACCGACCTGGCGGCTCAGCTTGATCAACATGGCATTGAGAGCTTTGTGATTTGCGGCTGCGCGACCGATTACTGCGTGGATACCACCATCAAAGTGGGTGCCAGCCTGGGCTATCACATCACCGTTGCCGCCGATGCGCATACCACCGCTGACCGGACTTACGTTTCCGCACAACAGCAGATCAATCAGCACAATGAAATCTGGGCGGATTTGATTCTGCCGGGCAACCCGGTGTTAGTGCGTGATACTGAGGTGATTTTGCGGGAGTGGCGGCCGCATTAGCAGTCACTTTGCCGGGCAGAATTGTCCGGCTTCCATTATGGGCGGCATTCAGCAGCTAGATTTTACGCTTCCATTGATAACGGTTTGATCCTGCCAGCTGTTCAATCAGCCCCTCATGCTCCGCACGCTGCAACCATTCAGTCAGCTGAATCTGATGCAGACCGGTTCGCAAGCCCAGATCTTCAATCGTGACCGGATAGGCGGCCAGTGCAGGCAATTGCGCCTGAAAAATCAGGTAAAAATCGGATGGATGCCAGATTCCTTCTGGTTCCTGAGCCACATTAGCATCCGCGATCTTGTCGGGCATCGTGTGCCATGCGCCGCTCAATAGATCATCCTGCTGGTAAGGCTGATGACGATGAGTCGTCATCCATTGCGCAACATCAATGTCATCGGGGTGAGCAGCGCACCATTGCCCACCCTGTGTGACCAGTTGGGCGTTGCTGGCCTGTACATCGTCGGTCGGCTTAACCCACAACGGTACCCATTTCTTGCGCAGATTCTCTTCCGCACCAGCCAGCGTACCGCCCTTGTGACCCGCGTGTACGACCAACGCACTCTTCGCCAGGCAATAAACATATCGATTGCGCGCCATCGCGTGACCCACAGTAAAGCCTGCTTCCGGATAGAAAGGCGAAAGCAGCAATAACTTTCCTGCCATGAGACCTTTACGCCATTTGGCGCTGGTCGCAGCGGTGAGCAGACTATCACTGAGGACACCAATGACGGCTCCGTTATGTTGCAAAGCGCCCAGCATCGCGGCTTCATCAATGCCTCGTGCACCACCCGAAATCAGATTTATATTCGCAGAGACAATTCTTGCCGCAACCTGACGACTGAACGTTAAATCCCGCTCGCTGGCATTTCTTGACCCAACCACCGCAAGGCCTGGGTGATTTAACAGAGTGATATCACCACAGCCGAATAGCACCGGCGGCGCGTCAGTGCGCAGCTGTTGCTTTAGCAGCCTTGGATATTCAGCGTCAGAACGTGTTAACACCCACAACCCCGCACGCTGCCAGCGTTCAATCGCTAACGCCAGGCTATGTCCACGGCTCAGTAGCGCTTCAATACGCTCGCGCGTGATATGAGAATCAACCCAGCTGGCTAGCATGACATCAGCACCAGAGCCGAGCAGATCGGCGGGTGTTGCAGATTGTTGTTTCAGCCACAGGGCGAATCGCCCCCATTCAGCATTACCTAGCGGCTTCACCTCATCCTCACTCTGGCGCGAGAAGTCGCTGGTTAACAAAAGCGTTGCCTGTGCAACAGGAGATAAATTCATCACTCTTTCACCGTTGAGGTTGCCAGCGCCAGTGGATAGACAATGCCGCTACCCGCTTGCTGAAGCAGGGCTGCAGTCACTGCCATCGTCCAGCCTGAATCGACAATATCGTCTACCAGTAACACGGCAGTGGCAGGCAGGTCAGCGCTGGTGGAAAATGCGCCATCCAGATTACGACATTGATGGAAGCGATTATTCTGCAGACGTTGCTGAGGGTTATCTTTCACTTTCTGCAGTGCATCGACAAAGGGTATGCCGAGTCGCTGTGCCAATCGGCGGGCAAAATCCGCTACCAATTGAGGCTGACGCAACGACGGTACGCAGCAAACCCACCGTGGAGCAGGTGCTGGCTGCCAGCGCTGTTCAATCATTTCCACTATGGCAGCAACCAGCTCATCACTGAAATGACCGGCTGCTTTCTCGGCCACTACGCGAGATCCCCATCCGGCATCTCCCCAGCGCGAAAGCACCCGACCTTCCTGCGCACGCAGAGCGGCAGGTAAATTGCCGCGAAAACCGTACTCTTCAAATGCCTGAGCAGCCACCTGAATTTTGGGCAAAATCACCGTTTCGGCGCGCTGTAGAAAGGTCGCTGCCTGATGAGCCAGTGTCGCATCCACCTGCGGGTCAATCAAAGGTCGACCGAGGCAGCTGGCACATTTGCCACAGGATACGGGGTCTGTGTCATCCAGTGATAATCGCAGAAACGTCATCAGGCAACTGCGCTGTGAGATATAACGCTGCACCTCCTGCCACTCTTGCTCGCGCTGTTGCGTCAGATGCACGATACGTTCGCGATCCAGCAGATAAGCGACCGGCGTTCTCCGCCATTGGGATTTGACCTTAATCACCGGAGCAGGATTCTCAACGCTGAGCAATTTCAGCACTTTTTCAATTTGCCCCTGGCGCAGATTGGTCTGCTGTTCGATATCACGAATCGACAACCCATCACTCTCCTCCAGCACTTGCAAAATATCATATACCTGAGTTTCTGCTGGAAAAGCAGACTGCCGGAAAAACTGGTGAATATCGCGATCTTCACCGCCTGACATCAGCACGCCAACCGCATGGTCGATGCCACGTCCTGCACGCCCTACCTGTTGGTAGTAAGCAACAATGGAAGCGGGTGTCTGATAGTGCAGCACGAAGCTCAAATCAGGTTTGTCATATCCCATTCCCAGTGCGGTGGTGGCCACCAAAACTTTCAATTGGTTAGTTAGCAGCAAGGTCTCAAGGTGTTGACGATAGTCGTTGCTGCTGTCGAAACCAGCGGCCTCAACGCTGCCATGATAGGCGCGCGCATCAATGTGCTGCGTGCGTAACCAGGCCGCAACCTGCTCGGCATCCCGCACGGTGAGCGTATAGACGATACCGGTTCCCGGAAGAGAGGGAATGACCTGCGCCAGCCAGGCAAGGCGAGAGGCCTGATTCGGCAAAATGAGCGTTTGCAGCGCCAGACTTTTACGAATCAGCTCACCGCGCTGAATCACAATGTCGCCCATCTGTTGCTGTATATCTGCAACGACACGATTATTGGCGGTAGCGGTGGTGCCGAGCACTGGCGTATTCGCCGGTAGTTGCCGCAAGATGCTGACAATGCGCCGATAGTCAGGACGGAAATCGTGCCCCCAATCGGAGATACAGTGCGCCTCGTCAATCACCATGAGCGCGATACGGTTGGCAATCGGCTGCAGTACGGTTTCGATGAATTGATCATTGGCGAGACGTTCTGGAGAGATGAGTAAACAATCGACCTGATTGTCCAGCACCCGTTGTGTCACTGAAGACCAGGCACTGCTGTTCGAAGAATTGAGGGTTTCAGCAACAATACCCAGTCGACGAGCCGACTCAATTTGGTTACGCATCAGCGCCAGTAGCGGTGAAACAATGATGGTCGGACCCATACCGCGATCGCGAAAAATTTTGGCGCTGATAAAATAGACGGAGCTTTTACCCCAACCCGTGCGCTGCACCACCAATAATTTCTGTCGATGATTGACCAAAGCATCAATCGCTTCCCACTGCCCTCGACGAAACTGAGCCTGCTCATCCGCCAGTGCGGTTTTTAATAACACTTCTGCCTGATGCTGTTTCATTATCACTCCTTGATGGGAAATGCGTCCCTTCTTTTGATTGAGAAACCTGAGAGCCAGATACAAAAAAGCCCCGTAAAACGAGGCCTTAGCGAGTAGTTATGCGTGAGCGTTGACTCAGAACGGGATGTCGTCGTCAAAGTCCATTGGCGGTTCGTTGTTCGCCGGTGCGCTCTGCTGCTGCGGACGCTGTTGTGCGCCGCCGCTGAACTGGTTGCCGCCCTGAGGCTGCTGCTGAGGTTGCTGTGGCTGGCCCCAACCGTTGTTATTGCCGCCGCCCTGGCCGCCCATTGGTGCGCCGCCTGCGTTCGCGCCCTGCTGACGTCCACCCAGCATCTGCATGGTGCCGCCAACGTTAACAACCACTTCGGTGGTGTATTTTTCCTGACCGCTCTGATCCTGCCATTTACGGGTACGCAGCTGGCCTTCGATGTAAACCTGAGAGCCTTTACGCAGGTATTCACCCGCCACTTCAGCCAGTTTGCCGAACAGCACAACGCGGTGCCATTCAGTGATCTCTTTGTTTTCACCGGTTTGCTTGTCGCGCCAGCTTTCCGACGTGGCCAGCGTAATGTTGGCTACCGCGCCACCATTTGGCATGTAGCGCACTTCCGGATCCTGACCCAGATTCCCGACAAGAATCACTTTGTTTACGCCACGACTGGCCATGTTGCTGTCTCCCGATGAGTTGATGCTAAAAGTCTAAGCCAAAAATTGTATCACGTCACAATGACGGTGCCCACTTCAGAGCAGGCTCGCAATTTTTATTTGGCACACAGAATAGCAAAAACACTGGATATTTATTCAGTTTATTTTTTGTGCCATACTAACGCGTTTCTGCTGGTCATGCTGGCAAGGCATGGCGAGTGTTGTTCAATCCGGGAAAGGTGAATGGATAAGATCGAAGTCCGCGGTGCTCGCACCCATAATTTGAAGAATATCAACCTGATCATCCCTCGCGATAAGCTGATTGTGGTCACCGGTCTGTCGGGTTCCGGTAAGTCTTCGCTGGCGTTTGATACGTTGTATGCCGAAGGTCAGCGTCGCTATGTTGAATCGCTCTCGGCCTATGCGCGCCAGTTTCTTTCATTAATGGAGAAACCGGACGTGGACCATATTGAAGGTCTCTCGCCCGCTATCTCTATTGAGCAGAAATCCACATCGCATAACCCGCGCTCGACGGTCGGGACCATTACCGAAATCCATGACTATCTGCGTCTGCTGTTTGCCCGTGTGGGTGAGCCGCGCTGCCCGGATCACGATGTTCCGCTGGCAGCACAGACCGTGAGCCAGATGGTGGATCAGGTGATGGCGCAGGAAGAAGGCCGTCGTCTGATGCTGTTGGCACCCGTGGTGAAAGATCGCAAAGGCGAACACACCAAAACGCTGGAAAACCTCGCGGCGCAAGGCTACATCCGCGCCCGTATCGATGGCGAAGTCTGTGATCTCTCCGATCCGCCAAAGCTGGAACTGCAGAAAAAACACACCATCGAAGTCGTGGTGGACCGCTTCCGCGTGCGCGATGACCTGGCAACGCGCTTAGCCGAATCCTTTGAAACCACGTTGGCACTGAGTGGTGGCACCGCCATCGTCGCCGACATGGATGACAGCGATGCCGAAGAGCTGCTGTTCTCGGCTAACTTTGCCTGCCCTATTTGTGGCTACAGCATGAGTGAACTGGAACCGCGCCTGTTCTCGTTCAACAACCCGGCTGGTGCCTGCCCAACGTGTGATGGGCTCGGCGTGCAGCAGTATTTCGATCCCGATCGTGTGGTGCAGAACCCTGAACTGTCACTGGCTGGCGGTGCAATTCGTGGCTGGGATCGCCGCAACTTCTATTACTTCCAGATGTTGCGCTCGCTGGCAGAGCATCTGGATTTCGATGTCGAAGCGCCGTTTAACAGCCTGAGCGACAAAGCGCGTGAAGTGATTCTGTACGGTTCCGGCAAAGAGAGTATCGAATTTAAATACATCAACGATCGGGGCGACACTTCGGTACGTCGTCATCCGTTTGAAGGTGTGCTGCACAACATGGAACGCCGTTATAAAGAGACGGAATCCAATGCGGTGCGTGAAGAGTTGGCGAAATTCATCAGCAACCGCTCCTGCACCAGCTGCGAAGGCACACGCCTGCGCCGTGAAGCACGCCATGTATTTGTTGATAATACCAACCTGCCGACCATCTCTGAGATGAGTATTGGCCATGCCACCGACTTCTTCCGCAATCTGAAACTGAGCGGGCAGCGTGCGCAGATCGCCGAAAAAATCCTGAAAGAGATCGGCGATCGCCTGAGCTTCCTCGTTAATGTCGGTTTGAATTATCTGTCGATGTCGCGTTCCGCAGAAACCCTCTCTGGCGGCGAAGCGCAGCGTATTCGTCTGGCAAGTCAAATCGGTGCGGGTTTGGTGGGCGTGATGTATGTGCTGGATGAGCCCTCAATTGGTCTGCATCAGCGCGATAACGAACGTCTGCTTGGTACGCTGATTCACCTGCGCGATCTCGGCAACACCGTGATTGTGGTCGAGCACGATGAAGATGCGATTCGCGCCGCTGACCACGTGATTGATATCGGTCCTGGCGCGGGTGTGCACGGCGGTCAGGTGGTGGCTGAGGGTGACGTGAATGCCATTATGGCTAACGAAGCTTCGCTGACCGGTCAGTATCTGAGTGGCAAGCGCGAAATCGCCATTCCGCAACAACGCGTGAAAGGCGATCCGGCAAAAGTGCTGAAACTTACCGGTGCGCGCGGCAACAACCTGAAAGACGTCACATTGACGATTCCGGTGGGTCTGTTTACCTGTATCACCGGTGTATCCGGTTCCGGTAAATCCACGCTGATTAACGATACGTTGTTCCCGATTGCGCAGCGTCAGCTGAACGGCGCGACCACCACGGAGGTGGCACCTTATCGCGAGATCGCCGGTCTTGAGCATTTCGATAAAGTCATCGACATTGACCAGAGCCCTATTGGCCGTACGCCGCGCTCGAACCCTGCTACTTACACCGGCATTTTCACCCCGGTGCGTGAGCTGTTTGCCGGTGTACCTGAAGCACGTTCCCGTGGCTACAATCCAGGACGCTTCAGCTTTAACGTGCGCGGTGGACGTTGCGAAGCCTGCCAGGGCGATGGCGTGATCAAGGTCGAAATGCACTTCCTGCCGGATGTGTATGTGCCGTGCGATCAGTGCAAAGGCAAACGCTATAACCGCGAAACGCTGGAGATTAAATACAAAGGCAAAGGCATTCACGAAGTGCTGGATATGACTATCGAAGAAGCGCGTGAGTTCTTTGATGCCGTCCCTGCGCTGGCGCGTAAACTGCAAACGCTGATCGACGTGGGCTTGTCCTACATTCGCCTCGGTCAGTCTGCAACCACGCTGTCAGGCGGTGAAGCGCAGCGTGTGAAACTGGCGCGTGAGCTGTCGAAACGCGGTACCGGGCAGACGCTCTATATCCTTGATGAGCCAACCACGGGTCTGCACTTTGCTGATATTCAGCAGTTGCTGGAAGTGCTGCATCAGCTGCGCGATCAGGGCAATACCATTGTGGTGATTGAACACAACCTCGACGTGATCAAAACCGCTGACTGGATTGTCGATCTCGGCCCAGAAGGTGGTAGCGGCGGCGGCGAAATCCTGATTTCTGGCACGCCAGAAACCGTGGCGGAGTGTGAAAAATCCCACACCGCTCGCTTCCTTAAGCCGATGTTGAAGAAGAAGTAAAATTGAAGGCCCGCAGTGCGGGCCTTCTTATTTCTTTCAATCCACAGACGCCGCACTCTCTAGTTTACTCGCTGAATATTGCAGTCAGTCGGGCCTGATACCTCGCTGTCAGATTCCGCAGCAAAATGCAGAAACAGGCAAGAATCAGACAACTTCAGGCATATACGCATCTCATCCTGCTGACTATCCTTACACAGTTCCTTTTTGGCGTAGCTCGTTACGCCTTTATCCCTTCAGCTCGCTGAACGGGATCCCGCAAAACACTCACGACACACCCGATTGGAGACACCATGAATATTACGCATGCCTATGCCGCACAGGACGCGAAAACTAAACTCGCCCCGTTCGACTATAAGCCGCGCGAGCTGCGCGCTCATGATGTGCAGATTGAAGTGTTGTACTGTGGCGTTTGCCACTCTGACCTGCATCAGGCGCGCAACGAATGGAAAAACACCATCTTCCCGGTGGTGCCAGGCCATGAGATCGTTGGACGCGTTACCGCCGTTGGCGGCCACACTCACAAATACAAAGTGGGCGATCTGGTCGGTGTCGGCTGTATGGTTGACTCCTGCCGCAGCTGTCCAAGCTGCCAGGAAGGACTGGAGCAGTATTGCGAAAACGGTTTTGTTGGCACCTATAACGGTGAAGATCGCGAAACCGGCGCCATCACCTACGGCGGTTACTCCACCAGCATGGTGGTTGATGAAAGCTTTGTGCTGCGCGTGCCGGAAAACCTTGAGCTGGCAGGCGTTGCCCCGCTGCTGTGTGCCGGTATCACCACCTACTCACCGCTGCGTCACTGGAACGTCGGTCCAGGTAAGAAAGTGGGCATCGTCGGTCTGGGCGGCCTCGGCCATATGGGCGTGAAAATCGCGCATGCGATGGGCGCGCATGTGGTGCTGTTCACCACCTCACCATCGAAGATTGAAGACGGTAAGCGCCTGGGTGCTGATGAAGTGGTGATTTCGAAAGATGCTGATCAAATGGCGCAGCACAACAACAGCTTCGATTTCATCCTCAACACCGTGGCTGCTCAGCATGATCTCAACCCGTTTATTGCCCTGCTGAAACGCGATGGCAACATGACGCTGGTGGGCGCGCCAGAGCACGATCATCCGGCTCCACAGGTCTTTAATCTGATCTTCAAACGTCGCAGCATTGCCGGTTCACTGATCGGTGGTATCGCTGAGACACAGGAGATGCTGGATTTCTGCGGCAAGCACGGTATCACTTCAGATATCGAGCTGATCGCCATGAACCAGATTAACGAAGCCTACGAACGTATGCTGAAAAGCGACGTGAAATACCGCTTCGTGATTGATATCAACACCCTGCGTGAAGAGTCAGCAGCTTAATTAGCGCGCGTCTTCATCATGGCTGACGCCCGCCGCACGCGTGGCGTCAGCCTGTTGCCAGGAAGCTTCCACCAGATAATAAATCTGCGAATCCTTCAGCGAGCCATCCAGCCACAGCGTACTCCAGTGCGACTTATTTAAATGCTCACTCGGAAACACATCACTGTGCTCTTCGCGCAATAAATCGGCCAGCGCAGGCGAGGTTTTCAACGACAGCGCCGGACGCCCTTTCACCTCATGCACCATGACAAACAGTACGCCTTCGCTTTTTACCTGTGTGGCATCCCATTCATTTTTATAGCTCTGCTCCGCACCCGGCTTACTCATGCAGTAGGTGAGGAGATCCGAAATGTTCATGCTGTTTTCTCCTTGGTAGAGGCCGATTTGAGGCCCGATGACGCCTGCCATCGGTTTCGATACAGACGTCATTACACCGTTTAAGTGTGCAGCAACTCAGCCAAAGGTAAAGGCGGTGGCACCAGATAACGCGCATAAAAAAACCGCCAGCCCGAAGGCATGGCGGTTTCCTCATGCGGTGAAGTGCGTTACATCACGGCAGCAAAGGCCTCAGCCACCTGGTTAACGTTGCGGCTGTTAAGGCCAGCCACACACATGCGGCCGCTGGCGATCAGATACACGCCGAACTCATCACGCAGGCGATCAACCTGCTGCGCGCTTAAACCGGTGTAACTGAACATGCCGCGCTGCTTCAGCAGGTAATCGAAGTTTTTGCCTGGCAGTTTGGTGCTTAATACGTTGACCAGCGTCTGGCGCATTTCGATGATGCGCAGGCGCATAGCTTCCACCTCGGCCAGCCAGTTGTTCAACAGTGCTTCATCGTTCAGTACGCAAGAAACCACCTGCGCACCAAAGTTTGGCGGGCTGGAGTAGTTGCGACGCACGGTGGCTTTCAGCTGACCCAGCACGCGTGCAGATTCTTCTGCGCTCTCGCACACGATGGACAGGCCGCCAACGCGCTCGCCGTACAGCGAGAAGATTTTCGAGAATGAGTTGCTGACCAGTGCTGGCAAGCCTGCAGCCGCAATCGCGCGAATCGCGTAAGCATCCTGCTCCATACCGGCACCAAAGCCCTGATAAGCGATATCGAGGAACGGAATCAGTTCCTGCGCTTTCAATACTTCGGTGGTTTCATCCCACTGTGCGTTCGTCAGATCCGCACCCGTCGGGTTGTGGCAGCATGGGTGCAACAGCACGATAGATTGCTTCGGCAGCGTTTTCAGCTTGGCAATAAACGCATCAAACTTCACGCCGTTGGTCTCTTCGTCGTACCACGGATAAGTCTGTGCGTCGAAACCGGCACCGTTGAAAATTGCGATGTGGTTTTCCCAGGTCGGATCGCTCACCCAAACATTTGAGTTCGGGAAGTAACGCTTGAGGAAATCCGCCCCTACTTTCAGTGCACCGGAGCCACCCAACGTCTGGATGGAAGCAATGCGGCCGGCCTTCAGCATCGGGTGTTCTTTGCCAAACAGCAGCGGTGCAATCGCATTACGGTATGGGCCCAGGCCTTCCATCGGCAGGTAAAGTGACGCCTGATGCGGTTGCGCCTGCAGGCGTTCTTCTGCGGCAGCCACGGCTTGCAACTGAGGAATGATGCCCGCCTCGTTGTAATAGAGACCAATGCTCAGATTCACTTTATTGTCGCGTGGGTCCTGTTTGAAGGTTTCCATCAGCGACAGAATTGGATCGCCAGCATAAGCATCAACGTTTTGAAACACGGTGCAGATCTCCATGATTGGTCATAAATAGTCGGTAAAGAGGCGTCATCAAACCATGTAGCGGCCGGGACGATGATTCATAGCGATGATGAGATTGAGGATCACCGCGCCCGCAATTGAGGCCAAAAGTATCGGTAGCGACACCACGAAAAGCGAAGCGAGTACCACGCAGGTATCTACCGCCATTTGCAGTTTGCCGGCGCGCAGACCGATGCGGTCCTGCAGCCAGAGTGCCAAAATATTTATACCGCCGAGACTGGCTTTGTGACGAAACAACACTATAAACCCAATCCCCATCACCACGTTACCGAACAATGTCGCATAAAACGGATTTAGCGCAGAAAAATGGATGAACATCGGATGCAAGTGTGTGAACAGTGAAACCAGCCCCACCGCGCAGAACGTTTTAATCGTGAATTCCCAGCCCATGCGGCGCACTGCCAGCCAGTAAAACGGCAGGTTAATCAGGAAAAATGCGCTACCAAAAGAGAGGTGCGTCAGATAGCTGATTAAGAACGCGATACCTGCAGTGCTGCCAGTCAGCGCGCCCGCCTGTTTCAGCATCATCACGCCAAAGGAAACCATTAACGTGCCGAGCACTATCGCCAGCGCATCTTCAATACGTGAATGAGGAATTTTAGTGGGTTGAACAACGTTATCCATGGAGTAATCTCAGTGCAAATGATGCGGTTCAAATGCAAAAAACGCACCACATAGGCGGCGCTAAGTCGCCACCTATGGGGTACCAGCGATTATCCAATTGATATCTAAGGCGCTTTTATTGCAGGTTTTTGTGCATCAACCCAAGCTTCAATCGTTGATTCATGCACAAATCTGTTTTCTGGTGCGCGTTGTTTGCATTCAATGTGCGTTAATTGCACCAGATTAGCACATCATGCACTTTTTTGGCGCGTTTTGTGCTCGGGGATAATCATCAAGCCGTTCTCTTTTAAACGGCTCAACACCACGGAGGTTTTCACATGGGCCACACTCTGATGGCCAGCCACCAGCTGACTGATCAACGCACTCAGCGAGGCTAAATCAGCCACGGCCACTTTCAGCAGATAATCAGCATCACCGGTGGTTTTAAAGGCATCAACAATCGCATCCTCCTCTGCTACCATGCGATGGAAACTCTCTTCATAATCTGGCGTGTGATTCTTTAAACGCACTTCAATCAAGCCCACCATGCCAAGACCCACCGCGTCCGGGGAGAGCCGTGCGTGATAGCCGAGGATGAGGTTTGCCTGTTCGAGATTGATGCGGCGGCGTGAACATTGAGACGCCGAAAGACCGACTAAATCACTGAGTTCCTGATTGGTAAGGCGGCCGTTAGATTGTAATAGTGTCAATATCTTAAGGTCGTAATCGTCTACCTGAGTCATTCTGCTTCCACAGCGTTATAGGGTGCGCTTTGGTACAGATAACCTGATTAAAGCCAAGGTTGTCCAACACTATTTTCTGATGACGTGAAATGCATGCACAAATCGTGCATGCATCTCGTTGGAAAGGATTATTCGTCGTCGTAAGACGGCCCTGCGTAGTTATCAAAACGCGACCACTGGCCATTGAAGGTCAATCGTACTGTGCCGATAGGGCCGTTACGCTGCTTACCGAGGATGATCTCGGCGATCCCTTTAAGATCGCTGTTTTCGTGATACACCTCATCGCGATAGATGAACATAATCAAGTCAGCATCCTGCTCGATCGAACCCGATTCACGCAGATCCGAGTTCACCGGACGTTTATCGGCGCGCTGCTCCAGTGAGCGGTTAAGCTGCGACAACGCCACCACCGGAACATTCAGCTCTTTCGCCAAAGCCTTGAGCGAGCGCGAGATCTCTGCGATCTCCAGCGTACGGTTGTCCGATAGCGCCGGCACGCGCATCAACTGGAGATAGTCGATCATGATCAGGCTTAAACCGCCGTTTTCACGAAACACGCGGCGCGCGCGCGAACGCACTTCCGTGGGCGTCAGACCAGAAGAATCATCGATAAACATGTTCTTCTTCTCAAGCAGGATGCCCATGGTGGCAGAGATGCGCGCCCAATCTTCGTCTTCCAGCTGGCCGGTACGAATGCGCGTCTGGTCCACGCGCGACAATGACGCCAGCATACGCATCATTAGCTGTTCGCTGGGCATCTCCAGACTGAAAATCAGCACCGGTTTGTCTTGTAGCATCGCGGCGTTTTCGCACAGGTTCATGGCGAAAGTGGTTTTACCCATCGACGGACGCGCCGCCACGATGATCAAATCTGAACCCTGCAAACCGGCAGTCTTTTTGTTGAGATCCTGATAGCCGGTATCCACTCCGGTGACACCATCGTGCGGGGTCGACACCAGCGCTTCAATACGCGATACCGTGGCTTCCAGAATTTGCTCAATGTTCTGCGGGCCTTCTGCTTTATTGGCGCGCTGTTCAGCAATCTTAAAGACGTTGGATTCTGCGAAATCAAGTAATTCTTCGCTGCTACGCCCCTGCGGATCGTAACCGGCATCAGCAATTTGGTTCGCGACCGAGATCATTTGGCGCACAACGGCACGTTCACGCACGATATCCGCATAAGCGCCGATATTCGCTGCACTTGGCGTGTTTTTCGCCAGCTCTGCAAGATAAGCAAAGCCACCGGCCATCTCCAGCTCGCCCAGTGTTTCCAGCGATTCAGAGAGCGTAATAAGGTCAATCGGCTGGCCCATTTCCAGCAGACGCTGCATCTCAGAGAAGATCATGCGGTGCGAACGGTTGAAGAAATCATCCGCCACCACGCGCTCGGAGACGTTATCCCAGCGTTCGTTATCCAGCATCAACCCACCGAGCACCGACTGCTCCGCTTCAATAGAGTGCGGCGGCATTTTCACGCCTTCCAGCTGACGATCGCGGGGTTCGTTGGATTTGTTGGTGGGTTTATTTCCTGCCATAGTGAATGCATTACCGATCGTGAAAGGGACGCGCAAGTATACCGTCCCAGGATGAACAATCACAGGAGTCAGAATGGCAAAGCGTATTCAGTTCAACCAACACGGTGGCCCGGAGGTACTGCAATGGGTCGATTTTGAGCTGGCCGATCCCGCCGAACATGGGGTTCAGGTCGAAAATAAGGCGATTGGCATCAACTATATCGACACCTATGTGCGCAGCGGGCTCTATCCGGTGACAGCTTTCCCGTCCGGGCTGGGCACTGAAGCCGCTGGCGTGGTGAAACGCGTTGGCTCAGGCGTGACGCGCTTTAAGCCCGGCGATCGCGTGGTCTATTGTCAGGCTGCGCTGGGTGCCTATAGCGAAGTGCATAACGTGGCGGAAGATCGTCTGGTGATCCTGCCGGAGAGCATTAGCTTTGAACAAGGTGCTGCCTCGTTTTTGAAAGGCTTAACCGTGCAGTATTTGCTGCGTCAGACCTACAAAGTGAAAGCCGATGAAATCTTCCTGTTCCATGCCGCAGCGGGCGGCGTGGGACTGATTGCCTGTCAGTGGGCTAAAGCGCTGGGCGCGCATCTGATTGGTACCGTGGGCTCCGCCGAAAAAGCGCAGATTGCAAAAAATGCCGGTGCCTGGGCGACCATTAACTATCGCGAGGAGAATATCGCTCAGCGCGTCAGTGAATTGACTGACGGTGAAAAGGTCGCGGTGGTGTATGACTCGGTGGGGAAAGACACCTGGGAGCCTTCTCTCGATAGCCTGCGTCGTCATGGCTTAATGGTGAGTTTTGGTAATGCCTCGGGCCCCGTCACCGGCGTTGATCTTGGGATTCTGAACAAGAAAGGTTCGCTGTTTGTCACACGCCCTTCGCTATTTGGTTACATTACCAATCGTCAGGAACTGGATAATGCCAGCAACGAGTTGTTCTCGTTAATTGCCAGTCGTGCGATTCAGCTGAAGGTACCAGAAGAGCAGAAATTTGCCTTGAGCGATGCGGTGCGCGCGCATCAGGTTCTTGAGAGCCGCGCCACGCAAGGTTCCAGCTTGCTGATTCCCTAAAAAGTTAAGGGCTTCCCGAAGGAAGCCCTTTTTTCTTTCTTTTTATAGTTCGCGCTGGTGTAGGGTCAGCGGCGATGAATTCGTTTTGAATTACTTTACGCATCCTGACAGAAAACATAAGTAAAAAATATGTTTAATTGCAGATTCGTACTAAGCAATTATCGACTCTGTGATCGCTCCCGCATTTAGCGCCAACCACGCCGCTCTAACTTACTGATTTTTCTTTTCAGTCTGTTTAATTTCACTTCACCGCTCGGTGTCGTAAAGGCGCGATAAAGCCACACGGCTACCACCGCCAACACCAGCCACGGCAACAACTTGATAACAATCGCGAATAACCCGCCGAGGAACATCACAACGGTGGCAACAACCAATGCAGCGATAACGCCCAGCAGTGAAACGCCAGTCAGCAACAGCATCAGAAAAAAGCCGATAACAAATAAAATTTCCACGAAGGCTCTCCTGTGTAAGTAACACAGAGTGCATTACAAGATACGTGCCAATATAAGCATACGGTTAATACATTGAAAAATAAGATGTTATATTCAGAAGAGGTATTTCAGCAGTGATGAAATTCACTAATTATTGGTGCATTTTAAACCGTATTAACGGCAGCGATGCTTCTCTGAAGGGACAGAAATGGCCCGTCAGAAAAGCAAAGCTTCCGCGCCAGAGACAAATAGGCTGAGAGCGTTTTCAGCCATGCGCAGCATCGGGCCGTTTCCCAAAAATGGGGCGAATGTTCGCGCGGCAGATCGGCACAGAGGTGTGCTTTCCCTGGCGTTCGGACTGCCCTTTTATGGCCGGGCACACCGGCCCACCGCGACTCACCTACAATCAGGCTTCCTGTGGAATCTTATCCGCGACCAGCGCCAGTGCCGCTTCCAGCACCCGTACATCGGCACCCGGCTTATGGGCATTCTCACTTAAATGACGACGCCACTGGCGCGCACCAGGAATGCCCTGGAACAGGCCCAGCATATGGCGTGTAACGTGCCCCAGATAGGTGCCTTTGCTCAGCTCCGCTTCGATGTAAGGGTACATCGCACGCACCACCGCGACCGGATCGACAGACGGCGTATCGCGGCCGAACAGTTCACTATCCACTTGCGCCAGGATGCTGGGGTTCTGATACGCTTCACGGCCCATCATCACACCATCCATATGTTGCAAATGCGTTTTCGCCTCTTCCAGCGTCTTGATGCCGCCGTTAATCGCCATGGTCAGCGCCGGAAAATCACGCTTCAGCTGATAGACACGCGGATAATCCAGCGGCGGAATCTCACGGTTCTCTTTCGGGCTTAAACCAGAAAGCCATGCCTTACGCGCATGGATAATAAAGGTATCGCAGTTGCCCTTATTGGCCACCGTACCAATGAAATCACACAGAAATGCGTAGCTGTCCTGCTCATCAATTCCGATACGGGTTTTCACCGTCACCGGAATACTGACCACATCGCGCATCGCTTTAATGCAATCTGCGACCAGCGCGGCGTCAGCCATCAGACAGGCACCAAAGCGCCCATTCTGCACGCGATCGGATGGGCAACCGACGTTAAGGTTAATCTCGTCGTAACCGCGCGCTTCCGCCAGCTTCGCACATTGCGCCAGGGCTGCCGGATCGCTGCCGCCCAACTGCAGCGCCAGCGGATGCTCCTCTTCGCTGTAAGCCAGATAATCGCCTTTGCCGTGAATAATGGCGCCCGTGGTCACCATTTCGGTATACAGCAGCGTATCGCCGCTCAACTTACGGTGAAAATAACGGCAGTGGCGATCGGTCCAGTCCAGCATCGGAGCGATAGAAAAACGTTGCGAAGAGAAAGTATCGGTCATGAAACGCAGTAAATCCGGTGTTAGTGAGTGACGAGAAACTGCGCAATGATACCACAGCAATAACGGGCGACACAGCCGCCCGTTATTTCACTCACACCGTCGGGGCTGTTGAGGTTGATGAGGCTGGCAGAGAGGGCTCGCCCACTTTCACCGGCGCGGTTTCCCGTGTGTTGAAGGCGACCCAGGTTGAAATGACACCCAGTAACGAGAACATCACCGCCGGTCCGATCCAGCCGACCATGCCGTACACGCCTGTTGCGATGAACGGTAACAGCCCCGCCACTACGGACGCGCCGTTGTAGCCCAATGAAATACCCGAGGAGCGGACGTTAGCCGGAAACTGCTCGGAGAACCAACTCGACTCCACCGCAAAAATCGGGTCATGGCTAAAGAGCAGAGACATAGCGACAGCGACAATCACCATCATCACTGCACCGGTGTTGATCAGCATAAACATAGGAATGCCAAACAGAATGGTGAAGATGGCGCCAATCAGGAATATTGGGCGACGTCCCACCTTATCACTTAGCGCGCCATACAGCAGATGGCTGCCGAGCCCCAGCGCTGAACCAATCAACGTGCCCCATAACACATGGCGCGTATCTGTGATTTCCGCCAGCACCACATAGGACAACATAAAACTGGTCGTGATGTAGTAGCCACCCGTCTCTGCCAGGCGTAGCCCCATAATTTTGACGATGGTGCGCCAGTCACGACGAATCACTTCCAGCGCGGGCTGTTGCACAATCTGCTTATCTGCTTTGGCTTTCTCGAATTCCGGCGATTCCGCGACCTGCATTCGGATAAAGATGCCAATGGCCACCATCACAAACGAGATCAGGAACGGCATGCGCCACACCCAATCACCTTCAAACAGTGCCGCAGAGAGCAGGAAAGAGCCATTCGCCAGCAGCAGGCCGAGTGGTATCCCGAGTTGCGGTACTGCACCATAGAAACCGCGCTTTTTCACGGGCGCATGCTCAAATGCCATTAACACCGCGCCGCCCCACTCTGCGCCGAATCCGATCCCCTGGATCATGCGTAATAAGATCAACAAGATCGGTGCCAGCACGCCAGCCTGCTCATAGGTTGGCAACGCACCGATCAATACGGTGGCACCGCCCATGGCCAGTAATGACCAGAACAGCACGGTTTTTCGGCCATAGCGATCGCCGAAATGGCCGGCGAGGTAGCCGCCAAACGGGCGCATCAGGAAGCCGACCGCTAAAGTGGCGAATGCCGCCAGAATGCCGACGATAGGCTCTTGCGTGTGGAAAAAGATCTTACCAAACCAGGCTGCAGCGGCGGTGCCGTAGATAAAGAAATCATAGCTCTCCACCGCTGAGCCAATCATTGAGGCGAAAGAGACTTTCGCCGCATTGTCGCGGGTGTTTGCAGGTACAGAAGTCGTGTTCATGTGTTACCCCGGTATTATCGTATTTTTCGGGCAGCAGTGATGGAGCGGTTAATTTGCAGGTTTGCTCCAGGTCTCGATCACTCTGCTGTCATCACGTTGCCCCAATCCGGCTTCTGCTGCCGCCAGATAACGAGCATGAGCGACCTGTAACAGCGGAACCTCAGCGTGGCAGGCGGTCGCCGCCTCTGCCACTAACCCGCTATCTTTGACAAAGATGTTGATGGCGCTGGAGACCGGGACATCTGTCCCCTCCAGCATGCGCGGACCACGATCTGACAACATCCACGATCCCGCCGCGCCGCGCTCGACCAGTTTCAATACCTGAGCGGGTGCTAACCCCAGCGACTTTGCCAGACTTAGCGCCTCCGCGGCTGCCACAATATGCACCGAGCAAAGGTGCTGATTGATCACCTTGATCCCCTGCCCCTCGCCAACCTCGTCACCCACTATCGACACCGATCCCATGGTTTTGAGTACTGGCTCAACAAAGGCAATGGCGGCAGATGCGCCGGAAGCAAAAATCACTAACTCACCGGTGCTGGCGCGGGCGGTTCCGCCCGTGACCGGTGCATCCACGACCTGCGCACCGGCAGCAATCAGTGAAGAAGCCGCCTCACGTACCGCCTGCGGCCCGACAGTGGACATGATGACCCAGTGCTGACCAGTCACCTGCGGCAGCGCTTCCGCCACCAGCGCCTGCAGCTGCTGTGGCGTGGCGACCATCACCACTACTACATCCGCTTCAGGTGCTTCTGCAATGCGGCTAACCGCTTCAATCCCCTGCGCCTGAGCACGCTGGCGCGACGCTTCAAACACATCCACTCCGATTACCGCATGCCCTGCACGCTGAATCTGGCAAGCCATAGGAACACCAATTGCCCCGGTGCCGACAAATATCACCTTCATGCTGTTCTCCTTTCGCGCCGTTATGCCAGCCAGACGCGAATCGCGCTGACCATCGCTTCTGTGGAAATGCCGTAGCGGTCGTGCAAAGTGGGCAACGCGCCCGCATCCAGGAACTGATCGGGCAAGCCGATTTGACGAAACACGGGCATGATCTGCGCATGCATTAACGTGGTCGCCACCGCCTCACCCAAACCGCCGACCAGGCTATGGTTCTCAACCACCACCACTAAACGCCCGGCACGGCGGCACTGGGTGATAATGGTTTCAGTGTCCAGAGGCTTGATGGTCGGTACGTGCAATACCGCAACATCGACGTTATCGGCTGCCAACGCTTTTGCTGTCTCCAGTGCTCGCATTGTCATAATCCCACTGGAAATCAGCAGCACATCACGGCCATCGCGCAGCAATTTGGCTTTGCCCAGTTCGAATTGATAATCGTATTCGTTCAGCACCAGCGGCACCTTACCGCGCAACAGACGCATATAAACCGGCCCCTGATGGTCAGCGATAGCGGCAACGGCTTGCTCCGTGTCCAGCGCATCACAAGGATCAACAATGGTCATGCCCGGAATACCCCGCATCAGCGCGATATCTTCAGTGGCCTGATGGCTTGGGCCGTAGCCGGTGGTTAACCCCGGCAGCGCAGCGCAGATTTTCACATTCAGCTGCTCTTCCGCGATCACCTGATGGATAAAGTCGTAGGCACGACGCGTGGCAAACACCGCATAGGTGGTCGCAAATGGCGTCATGCCCTCCTTCGCCATGCCACCGGCTGCGCCCATCAATAGCTGCTCTGCCATGCCCATCTGAAAATGACGTTCTGGATAGGCCTGGGCGAAGATATGCAAATCGGTGTATTTTGACAGGTCGGCAGTCAACCCAACGATCGACGGCCGGGTCGCAGCGGCTTTGACCAGCGCATGACCAAAGGGCGCAGCAACCGTGGCTTGACCTTCTGCGGCAATTGAGGCAATCATCGCCGACGTTGTCAGGCGTGGCTTTTTCTCTGTGGTGATGCTGCTCATTGCGTGGCCTCCTGAGCCTGATCGAGGATGGTGATGGCCTGTTGCCACTCGTCAGCATCCACACGAATAAAATGATTCTTTTCACGCGCTTCCAGGAATGGCACGCCTTTACCCATTAGCGTGTCCAGCAGAATGACGCGCGGCTTGGGTTCGTCTAGCGCGCGTGCCCGATCAAATGCCTGCTTCACAGCAGCAATGTCATTGCCATCCACACGCTGTACATGCCAGCCAAATGCCTGCCACTTATCTGCCAGCGGTTCAAATCCCATGACCTTGCCAGAGGGGCCATCTGCCTGCTGCTGGTTGATATCCACCATGACGATCAAATTACTCAGTTGATGATGTGCCGCTCCCATCGCAGCTTCCCAGGTTGCCCCTTCATCCAGTTCGCCATCTGACATTGAGTTGTAAACAAAAGCCGGATTTCCTTTATGACGCAATGCCAATGCCATACCGACACCAATCGTCAGCCCCTGTCCGAGCGATCCGCCTGAAATTTCCATGCCTGGCGTGTAGGTCGCCATGCCAGACATTGGTAAGCGACTATCATCAGACCCATACGTTTCCAGCTCCTCCACAGGAATCACGCCCGCTTCAATCAACGCCGCATAAAGAGCAATCGCATAGTGGCCGTGGGAAAGCAGAAAACGGTCGCGGCCTTCCCATTCGGGTTCTTCCGCGCGGTAATTCATCGCATGGCACCATGCCACGGCCAGCATATCAGCCAGTCCCAGAGCCTGGCCGATATAGCCTTGCCCCTGTACTTCGCCCATTTGCAATGCGTAGCGACGAATACGATAAGCGTGCTGTGACAGCCGCTGTGTAAGGCTCAATTCCGGTTCTGCAAGAGTCGTCATATCTGTTCCTGAAAGAAGAGAAAATCAGCAGAGTTGGCAAGCAGAAGAGCGATCTGTCATGGTGAAAGCTGCAGCGGATTCACGTGCCATTTTCACCTGCTTGCCGTTTAGCAGCAGATTACTCAGCCCTGGCGCCTGCCGACAAAAGCAAAAAATGCATCAACTGTTGAATGGGATTCACAAATGACATTATTAAAAAAAGCCCCACTGTCGCTGTTGCGCGCGTTTGAAGCCGCAGGCCGCACAGGGGCATTTACCGCCGCAGCGCAAGAGTTGGATTTGTCGCCTAGCGCCATTAGTCATGCGATTCGTAAGCTGGAAGAGACGCTCGACACGCGCCTGTTTCAGCGCAGTACACGCGAAATCATGCTAACCAAAGAAGGGGCAATCTTGCTGGAACATATCCAGCGGGGATTTGATGAGATGCAGCGTGGACTTTCGCTCGTCACCGCTGATGAATCGCGGCCACTGCGTCTGCACACCGCGCCAAGCTTTGCCCATCAGTGGCTATTACCCCGCCTGGGAAGCTTTATTGCCGCACACCCACATATTGATCTGCGTCTTTCAGCCAGCACCGAATATGCGCGCTTTGAGCAGGATGACTATGATTTAGATATTGTTTATGGCGAGCCGCGTCCTTCGCCTTACGAGAAAATCCCGCTGGCCGTGGAGGAATTAACACCGCTTTGCTCACCACAGATTGCCGCACGCATCCGCTGCCCGGAGGACCTCTATCACCAATCGTTGATTCAGTGCGATGTGCAACTCTACCAATGGAAGGGCTGGTTTGAAGCCAATCACCTGACGCCTCCGCGCCATTATGGTTTGCGCTTTGACCGCAGTTTTATGGCGATTGCCGCTGCCGTAGATGGTCTGGGAGTGGTGCTGGAATCCAAATTATTAGCAGAACGAGAGCTTGCCAGTGGGCGCTTAGTTTGTCCGCTGATTGAGACCACCCAGGAGATTCACTATATCGGCCATTACCTGGTGTTCCCACGGCATCAGCATCGCCACTTTGCGTTAGATAGCTTTAAAGATTGGCTACTTTCCCAGTTGAATCTGGCACAACTTCGCTGATTGATAACGATCACAAATTCTGCGCCCAGGAATGAAACAGGCCGCCAATGGCGACCTGTTTTTGTGAGCATGTTCACGCCATTTCAGGGTGAATGTTAGCGTGATGTGAAATGACGCAATCAGAAGTTAAATCCGAGCTGCAGCATGCCGCCCCAGGTATTATCGTCACCCACTGAACCAGCAAGATCCAGATGCACCGTGTTGTTAAACGGTGAAACGCCCAGACCTGCGGTAAACACATTGGCATCATTTGATTTCATATCCGCACGATAACCCGCGCGCAGTGCTAACCAATCCAGCACGCGATACTCGGCCCCCACTCCCGCATATTGGCTGCTTTCTTCCGATTTGAAACGCTTGGTTTGCGTCAAATCAACATCGCCTGCCAGGGTGAACGCGCCGTAGTTCCAGGCCAGACCTGACGTGACCAGCGGACGGATTTGATAGGTATCGCGGTAGCCTTCCACTGTTTTGGTGTCGATGTCGCGTGAGATCAGGTTCTGCCCTGTCACACCCAACGTCCAATGCTCACCAAAGTCGGTCGCGATGCCTGCATCAATGTTGAAGCCGGTATCGGAACTGCGGTATTGGCTGTTGTTGATATTACTTTTATCAAAGTTATAAATACTGGCGGTGTAGTTATACAGCCAGGTTTTTTGCAGCTTTGGTGTCACGCCCACAGAAACCGGATGGCCAGCGACATCAAATTCATGTGCCAGTGCCACACCATAGTCCGTGACTAGTGCTGCCAGACCATGACCGCTCGAACTCAGTTTATCCTGATCGCCTGGCACGGGGATCACCGTGCCGTTAGCCACACCGCGCAGATAGGTAATATCGCTGTCCACAACGTTAGCCTGCACACTGGCCGTGCCGTAGGCTTTGGTAATAAAGGCAAAAGGCAGTGTTTCATTCGGTACAGTAACAGCAAAAGCGACACCCGCAGTACCGTGTGCTTTATCACCCTTTAAGTCATCCAGCTGATTAGCCATATCACCAGCCGCAGCCTTTAATTCCGGATAACCTCTTAAATAGTCGGCAAACGTCAGATTGTCGATCACGTTTTTGTAGCGATCAACACTGTCCGTGATGTCATCAACTTTGTTAATTAATTTGTCTTTGTCGGTAACCTGCACACCGGCTGAAGGGAATATGACGCTGACGTTATCTTCAGGTTTGGCTTTGGTCATCAATGCCGGGTTAGCCAGCACCGCTGAACTCCAGGTTGACGAAGCGACGCCGGTGCCACCCATGGCATCGTTACGCGCGTCATACCATGTACCTGCTGCCAGAGCTGAAGAAGAAAGAAATACTGCATTCAAACCAACAAGATAAGCTACTTTTTTGTGCCTGAATAATGTCTTCACCATGAGCCTGCCATCACCTTTGAAATGTCGCTGAATAACTCAGAAACGAAACAGTTTAGTTAGCCGCTATTCTGAACCCTGGCTAACACATCATTGCTGTGAATTAAAAGGAAATAGCACTGCTGTTCACAGAATTGGATACAACCACACCATTCTGTTGTTTAGTTATGCAGAAAAATGAACAAATCCTAAATTGATGCCAGATATTACTTAAGGCCTTTTGAACCTTAGACGCTAACCCGGTGAGTTGCAAAGCAAAAATAGCGTGATAATTACGCTATATGACTGATCTCATAGAGGGTCTGAAATGAGCAGTTTTATCAGCACAACAGGAAGGTTAAGTTAATTTATTGATTAACGAGATTTTTCCTGGTCTTTACTCGGGTAAAAAGCAATCACAGCAGGGTAAAAGTTTGTGTGATAAAATAACATCGCCTGCAACCTGGAGAACACTTATGTCAAACCTCACGCCCGCACAACTGCTTACTCAGGCAGAATCCCTTTGCCTTGACCGCGGCGTGCGCCTGACCACTCAACGCGCTGAAGTGTTGCGTTTAATGGCTGAGCAGAATGGTTCGATCAGTGCTTACGATCTGCTGGATCAACTTCGCATCAGCGAGCCGCAGGCTAAACCTCCGACCATTTATCGCGCGTTGGATTTTCTGCTGGAGCAGGGTTTTATTCATCGTGTCGAATCAAATAACAGTTATGTGGTTTGCCACCATTTCGACGAGCCTGCGCATACTTCGGTGATGCTGGTGTGTGATGGTTGTGCGGCAGTCAGTGAAAAACACGCACAGGGCGTAGAAAAGATTATTTCGGGATTGGCCGATCAAGCCGGTTTCTCATTGCGCCACACGGTTATTGAAGCCCATGGTTTGTGTGAAAACTGCGCAGAAGTCGCAGCGTGCAATCATCACGATAGCTGCGATCACGATCATGAGATTGATACGAAAAAGAGAGTGAGAAAAGGGTGAGTGGCACTTCCTTGTGCCTTGCCGACGGGTGATCGGCGGGGTAGGAGCATCTTCCTTAATTCCGGTTACCAGCGGTAATCTTTATTGTGACTTTCCCAGTCTTTCACTTCGCTTTCGGCCTGGTCTTTCGCGTAGCCGTAGCGTTCCTGAATTTTACCGACAAGCTGCTCGCGCTTACCTTCGATGACCGTCATATCGTCATCCGTCAGCTTGCCCCACTTCTCTTTCATTTTCCCTTTAAACTGCTTCCAGTTACCGCTCGCTTCGTCTTTGTTCATCATAATCCTCCACATCATCCTGAGTGAGATGCGATGATCTCCTGATAAATCAGGTAATCACCCACACAACGCGCTACTCAATAGCGCCGTATGAGATAATTATAGTAGCCAGATAGGATTACGCAAAAAATACAGAATAATCTGTAGTTTACGCTTCGCTTATTCAAACAGTGAACCAGCTATCGTGTCGCCAGTGACGTCGCCACATCCACCAGAGCGTCAAGCCACGCAAGGCAAGAAACACCGTCACCGCCAGCCATAAACCGTGATTACCGAGCCACGGGAGTGTCAGCAAGGCAAGCCCATAACCCACTGCCGCCATCACCATGCTGTTGCGCATTTCGCGCCCGCGCGTGGCATCGATAAACATACCGTCCAGCAGATAGCACCAGACACCGATCAGCGGAAGAATCACCTGCCAGCCAAGATAGCGATCGGCCATCTCTCGCAGTGGCTCAAGCGAAGTGAGCAACGCCACAATTTCGGGGCCGGTTATTGCATAGATGGCTGCGAACGCCAGGGCAACGATACCAGCCTGACGGCAGGCAGCATGCCAAATCAGTAATAAGCGACTGCGATCTCGCGCCCCCACCGCTTCACCGGAGCAGGCCTCCACGGCATAGGCAAAACCATCCAGCGCATAGGCCGTAAACGTCAGGAACATCAGCAGTACGGCATTCACCGCAACAACATCTGGCCCTAAACGCGCGCCTAGCAAGGTGAGTGACGCGAAACAGATTTGCACCATTAGCGAACGCAGCATGATGTCGCGGTTGAGCCGGAACAGGCGTGCCGCATCACCACGCCAACTCTGTTTTAGCTGATTGAAAGAAATGCCGCGCAACTTAAGCACACGTACCACCATCCATAACCCCACACCCAGCGTGACGTACTCTGCCACCGCCGTTGCCGCCGCCGCACCTGCAACGCCCCAGTGAAGCTTCAGCACAAACAGGAGATCGAGCTGGATATTCACCAGGTTACCGACAATGAGCAGCACCATCGGCGCTCGCGCATATTGCACGCCAAGCAACCAGCCCAAAATCACCAGATTGGCTAAGGTCGCCGGTGCGCTAAGCCAGCGAATGTTGATAAAAATTTGTGCCTGGTGTTGCACTTCCGGGCTGCCGCCCATTAATGAGGCTGCGATCAAACTGAAGGGCGCGCGCAGTAATAAAAACAGCACGCCCGCCACCAGGGCGATCAGCAAAGGTTGCGTCAACGCCCGCGCTAAAGCGGTTTTATCGTTCGCGCCAAACGCCTGCGCAGTCAAACCCGTGGTGCTCATGCGCAGGAACAACAGCAACATAAAGATGAAACTGGTCGCCGTTGCACCTACCGCCACGCCACCGAGGTAAATGGGGCTATCGAGATGGCCAATCACTGCCGTATCGACGACACCGAGCAGCGGAACAGTAATATTGGAGAGAATCATCGGCAGCGCCAGCCGCCACAATGCTTTATCTGAGGAGGAAAACAGCCGCATTCGCCCGTTCCATTGTTGCGCTGGTCAATAGGACCATTAACCGGCAATCAGCCTGAAGAGGAAAATCAATGTATCAGACTGCGGTCAGCACAGCGACCAACCGCAGCGGGGGAATTCAATGAGAGATTAAAGCCATTCGCCGTTACGTACGATGCCGACAGCCAAACCCTCAACGGTCAGAGCCTGCTCACGGGTATCGACCACAATCGGCTGGAATTCGGTGTTTTCTGGCAGCAAATGCACAATGGCACCCTGCTTTTTCCAGCGTTTGACGGTCACTTCATCATCAATGCGCGCCACCACAACCTGACCATTACGGACTTCCTGGGTTTTATGCACAGCAAGCAAGTCGCCATCCATAATCCCGATGTCTTTCATCGACATACCACTCACTCGCAGCAGAAAATCGGCGGTAGGTTTAAACAGATTGGCATCAACCTGATAGTGCGCTTCGATGTGCTCTTGCGCCAGCAGCGGCTCACCAGCGGCCACGCGACCGATCAGCGGTAACCCTTCGGAGACTTCTTCTTCCATTAGCAGGCGGATGCCGCGAGAAGCGCCAGATACAATCTCGATGACGCCTTTACGCGCCAGTGCTTTCAGATGTTCTTCCGCAGCATTGGGCGAGCGAAAACCCAGTTGCGCAGCAATTTCCGCACGCGTTGGCGGCATGCCGGTCTGGTTAATGTGGTCGCGAATCAGATCATAGACCTGTTGCTGCCTGGTGGTTAACGCTTTCATCCCGCCCCCTGGTTGTTTATACAGTCGCTGTGAGTATATACAGGTATTGGCGAAATGAAAACCAAAACAGAGGGAAAAATCAGCGGTTTGAAGATTCTGGAATACCTATCGCAAATGCGACCAGAGCAGTGCGATCCAGACAAACAGAGCCAGTAAGATAGCCAGCAACACCGCCGCTGAGCCCATATCTTTTGCTCGTCCGGCTAAAGGATGGCGCTCTTGCCCAATGCGGTCCACCACCGCTTCAATGGCGCTATTCAGGATTTCAACGATGATCACCAGCACCACGGAGCCAATCATCAGCACACGGGAAATCGCATCAACATCCAGCCAGCAAGCCACCACAATCGCCACCAGTGCAGCAATGGCTTCCTGACGAAATGCGGCTTCATGTTTCCAGGCGGCGCGCAAGCCCTGCCAGGAATAACCGGCTGCATTCACTATTCTTTGAATACCGGTGACGTTATTTGCCATGCTTTGGAACCCTTGATGTGATTTGGCGTCAATATGTGGGCTATCTGAGGTCGTGTAAGCCACAGATCTTCGTTGCACTTTCTGGTATGCTTGCCGCGCTTTGCTAACAAGAGGCTTTAAGTTGTCTATGTCAGGTTGGCGTAAACTTTATTACAAACTATTGAATTTACCACTCTCTTTTTTGGTAAAGAGTAAGGTCATTCCGACCGATCCTGTCTCAGAACACGGGATCGATCCGACTCGTCCAGTGATGTATGTTTTGCCTTATGATTCAAAGGCTGACCTGCTCACTCTTCGGACACAGTGCCTGAAACATGATCTGCCCGATCCGCTGGCTCCGCTGGAGATCGACGGCACGCTACTGCCGCGTCACGTGTTTATTCATGATGGCCCACGCGTATTCCCCTATTTCGTTGCCAATCCTGAGTCGGTGAAGCTATTCCACGACTATCTCGATTTGCACCGTAGTAACCCTGATCTCGACGTACAGATGTTACCGGTGGCGGTGATGTTTGGTCGTGCGCCGGGACGCGAAATCCAGGGAGAAGATACGCCACATCTGCGCATCCTTAATGGTGTAGAGAAATTCTTCGCCATTTTGTGGCACGGACGTGACAGCTTTGTGCGCTTCTCGCCGACCGTTTCCCTGCGCCAGATGGCGACGGAGCACGGTACGGATAAGTCGATTGCCCAGAAGCTGGCACGCGTGGCTCGCATTCACTTCGCGCGTCAGCGCCTGGCTGCTGTAGGCCCACGTCTGCCTGCGCGTCAGGATCTGTTCAACAAGCTGCTGCAATCCAAAGCGATTGAAAAAGCGGTTGAAGATGAAGCGCGTAGTAAAAAAATCTCGCACGAGAAAGCCCAGCAGAATGCTGTTGAGATGATGGAAGAGGTCGCAGCGAACTTCTCGTATGAGGCCATTCGCGTCACAGACCGCGTGATGGGCTGGCTGTGGAGCCGCCTTTATCAGGGCATCAACGTCAACGGTGGCGAGCGAGTCCGTCAGCTGGCGCAAGATGGCCATGAGATTGTGTATGTGCCCTGCCATCGCAGCCACATGGACTATCTACTGCTCTCTTACGTGCTCTACCATCAGGGGCTGGTGCCGCCACACATCGCGGCCGGTATCAACCTGAACTTCTGGCCAGCAGGTCCGATTTTCCGTCGTCTGGGTGCTTTCTTTATTCGCCGTACCTTCAAGGGAAACAAACTCTATTCCACGGTGTTCCGTGAATATCTGGGCGAGTTGTTCAGCCGCGGATATTCAGTCGAGTATTTCGTTGAAGGCGGGCGCTCGCGCACGGGCCGACTGCTGGATCCTAAAACCGGCACGCTGTCGATGACCTTGCAAGCCATGTTGCGCGGCGGTAGCCGTCCGATTACGTTTGTTCCGATCTACATCGGCTATGAACACGTCATGGAAGTGGGTACTTACGCCAAAGAGTTACGTGGCGCGGCCAAAGAGAAAGAGAGTTTCCTGCAGATGGTGCGCGGGTTACGTAAACTGCGCAATCTTGGCCAGGGCTACGTTAACTTCGGCGAACCCCTGCCGTTGATGAACTATCTGAACAAAAACGTGCCGGAATGGCGTGATGCGATCGATCCGATTGAACCACAACGCCCGGCATGGATGACGCCGACCGTAAATGATATTGCGGCAAGTCTGATGGTGCGTATTAACGAAGCCGGTGCCGCCAATGCCATGAACCTGTGCGTCACTGCACTGCTGGCTTCACGTCAGCGCTCCCTGACGCGTGAACAGTTGATTGAGCAACTGGAATGCTACACCCAGCTGCTGCGTAACGTGCCTTATTCGCCGGAAGCGACCGTGCCGGAGATGAGTGCTGAAGCGCTGCTTGATCACGCCATGGGCATGAACAAGTTTGAGACGGAACAAGACAGTATCGGCGATATCATCATTCTGCCGCGCGAGCAGGCCGTCCTGATGACCTACTACCGCAACAACATCCACCACATGCTGGTCATGCCATCGCTGATTGCCGCTATTGTGCAGCAGCATCGTGAGATCAGTGAGGCGGAGCTGCTGCGTCAGGTGAGTCTGGTTTACCCGATGCTGAAGAGTGAGCTGTTCCTGCGCTGGGATAACGCAGAGCTGCCAGGCGTGCTGAATGCCCTCTGTGCTGAGATGGCGCGACAAGGCCTGATTACCGAGCATGATGGGCAGTTACGCATGAATCCGGCCCGCCATCGTTCATTGCAACTGCTGGCTGCCGGTATCCGTGAAACGCTGCAGCGTTTTGCCATCACCTTCGCCATTCTGAGTGCCAAGCCGACGATTAACCGCGGCACGCTGGAGAAAGAGAGCCGCACGCTGGCGCAGCGTTTGTCAGTGTTGCATGGCATTAACGCGCCAGAGTTCTTCGACAAAGCGGTGTTTACCGCGCTGGTGCTGTCACTGCGTGATGAAGGCTACATCAGTGATTCAGGCGATGCCGATGCGGAACGCACCCACATTATGTGGCAGATGCTGGCAGAGCTGGTGACCAGTGATGTCCGTCTGACCATTGAAAGTGCTGTAGCCCACGAATAACGTCGGGCCTAAAAAACAGAAAGGCGACCCTCAACGAGTCGCCTTTTTTTATGGCAGCAACCATTTAAAACAGGTCAATAAATGGCTGAGTATTGAGAAGTACGCCAATAAACAGCACCAGACCAACGTAGTTATTATTCAGAAAGGCCTGGAAGCAAGGATCGCGTTCACGTTGAGCAATCAGCTTTTGTTGATACACAAAGAAGCCGCCCGCCACCAGTAATGACCAGTAAAACGCCCCGTTCAGATGCAACATCAATCCGACTAGCGCCATTAGCCCCAACGTGGCCAACTGCAATAAGCCGATGATCAATTTATCGAAACGTCCGAACAGAATCGCTGTGGATTTCACGCCAATCTTTAGGTCGTCATCACGATCAACCATCGCATATTGCGTGTCGTAAGCCACCGTCCAGCAGATATTCGCGAAGAACACCAGCCAGCAAACAATAGGTAAGGACTCACTAACCGCCGCCCAACCCATTGGAATCGCCCAGCCGAATGCCGCTCCCAATACCACCTGGGGTAAATGGGTGTAGCGCTTCATAAACGGATAGACCCACGCCAGTGCCAGGCCACCAAATGACAGCAAAATCGTCATACGGTTCATGGTCAGCACTAGCGCAAATGCCAGCAACCCGAGCACGACAAACAGGATTTTGGCCTCTTTCTCCGTCACCGCGCCGCTCGCCAGCGGACGCGATGCGGTCCGTTTGACATGACCATCCACCTTACGGTCCGCATAATCATTGATCACGCAACCCGCGGCACGCATCACAATGACGCCGAGCACAAATACCACCAGCACAGACAAAGGCGGCACCGCCATGCCTGATAACCACAGTGCCCACATGGTGGGCCACAGCAGCAACAGCGTGCCAATCGGTTTATCGATGCGCATCAGGCGCCGATAAGCCTGCCATTTGGTCATGGTTAAGGTTTTTTCCACAATCCTTTATCCTTGATTCAGCGCGCGGTACAACGGCGACGCTGGTAAAAACAGTTCAGTTAGCAGCAGCGGTTTGCCTGATAAACGCAGGCGCGAGCGACGTCCCCACAGATCGTCCACCTGACCGGGATCGATAAAATCGCGGCTCAGCGTCGAGGAGGCGAAAAGATAGCGCCCCAGCGGACGAGTGCCAAGATTTTGCAGCATCTGCTCCGGGCCGTTCAACGTGCTTTCTGGCACCACGGTTCGCCCAATCAACCAGGGTTCGCCATCGCCGCACAGCACGATTTCACGTAACCAAAAGCGCTCATCGGCGGGCAGGAATTCCGCTTCTGGCGCTATCTCGTCAGCGGTAATAAAGCTTTCGCGGATCAGTTCCACCGTCACCTGCTGGCAATGCTGCTCGAAGCGACGCGTCATGGAGTCTTCCTCCAGTAACCAGTCGAGCAGAGGGGGGGAAAGCAAGGGGGAAGTGGCTGGCAGCCAATGCAGTGCGAGTAACTGGCGCAGCGCGTGATGCGACATCAGGACATCTCCGGAGAAAAAGTTGCCCTAGTTTAACGCAGAGAATCGGGCGTGGCACTGCTGGTTGTGCCACGCCAGACAGAAGGGGGGATTATTCGCGCTTTAAGCGATTGCTATTGGCTAACCACAGCGTGACCACCAGAATTAAAATCGCCGCTGAATAATAAAGCGTGTCGAACGGGTTTTTATGGTCAACGATAATCAGACGAATGATTGCGGTGATGCCGATATAGATGAAATAACGCAGCGGGAAGTGATAGCCGGACTGGAAGTACTTCACTATCAGCGCGATAAATTCGAAATAGAGAAAATAGATCACGATGCCTTCGATCAGCAGGTAAGAAGACGCCTGCTCACCAGTGCTAAACAGCACATTAGCTAAATGAATCGTCTCTTTGCCAAGAAACACCACCAGGATGATGGCCAACGTCACCAGGCCAATATTCAGAACCCACTGTAATACCGAAGCAATAAGCTGCCCCGGTGCTGATTTTGTTGTCATTTTTATGCGCCTCAAAGTACGGAAACTCTCTGGCGTTATCATGCTGTAGTGTGATCAAAATCACAATATGCTACACATCAACATCCACACAGAGTGCGTCATAGCGCCAGTACTCGCAGTCACAGTCGATGACCCGTTTGTGCTGATCGCGGTTAATGCGTGTAATGAGTAATCCGGGAGTTCCGCTGGCGACATTGAGTGCCGGTGCCGCGCGCGCAGGAAGCGGGCCGGGCAGAATGGTAAAGCGAGCGCCGCCGTAGCGAATGCCATAGCGCTGATCGTAGAGATCGGTAAGTGAGCGGGTGAGGTCTTCCTCTAGCAGGCCGGGAAAAAAGGCCGGATTGAGGTAATGCTCCACGTACAACACCGCGCGCCCATCAATACGTCGCAGGCGTCGAATGCGAAACACGCTATCCCCTTCCAGTAACTGCAAATGTCGTGCAATCACCAGCTGTGCCGGGACTTCCCGCGCCTCAATTACTTCAGTGAGAGCGATGCGCCCTTGCTCGGCGGCCATGGCATGAAAGTGGCTGTGATGGGCCGGGTTATATACCAGCCTGGGTGGGGCGAGAAACCAACCTCGACGCAGCTCACGGTAAATGACGCCCTGCGCTTCCAGCAAGCCCAGCGCCTCACGCAGGGTAATACGCGTGGTGGAATAATGTTCACTTAAACTGCGTTCTGCCGGCAAACGTCCGCTGGCAAATTCACCGTTTTCAATGCGTTCGCTCAGCGCCGCAGCAATCACATCCACCGTTTTCGACGACATTTTTTAGCCTCATTTTGGGGCAATTCTGCACTATGACAGTTCGATGACTACAATATGACAGGCATATCCCACGCTTTCGCGCGCTGTATCCGCATGTGGAGCTACGCGTCACACCACATTTCACCACCATGGTCATAAAACCTTCATCTGATCGGGCTACATTGGCTCGGTTCTTGCTGGACTAGACCAAGACGTCCCACAACTTACACCCGGAGCAACCGAGATGAAAGCGTTTATCTCCTCTGTAGTAGCTAGTGCCGTACTGCTTGCGCTGCCCGCCGCGCACGCCGCCGATAACGACCTTGCCGCGCTGGAAAAAGCCGCGCGTGCTGAGGGCCAGGTCAACAGCGTCGGTATGCCAGACAGCTGGGCGAACTGGAAAGACACATGGAATGACATCAACAGCAAATATGGCCTGAAGCACAGCGATACCGATATGTCTTCGGCGCAGGAGCTGGCTAAATTTGATGCAGAGAAAGAGAACGCCAGTGCCGATATCGGTGATGTGGGCGCCGCGTTCGGTCCGGTTGCTGTGACCAAAGGTCTGGCACAACCGTACAAACCAACGCATTGGGATCAGATTCCAAGCTGGGCGAAAGACAGCGAAGGCAACTGGATGCTGGCGTATACCGGCACCATCGCCTTCCTGATCGACAAGCAGCAGGTTAAAGATGCACCGCACAGCTGGGCCGATCTGAAGAAAGGTAAGTATGTGGTCACTATCGGTGACGTCGGCGTGGCTGCTCAGGCGGCTAACGGCGTACTGGCGGCCAACTACGCGATGGGCGGTGATGAGAAGAACCTGAAGCCAGCCCTGAAATTCTTTGGCGAGCTGGCTAAAGAAGGCCGTCTGGGCGTGACCGATCCGGTGATTGCCAACATTGAGAAAGGTGAAATTCAGGTTGCCGTGGTATGGGACTTCAACGGTCTGAATTATCGCGATCAGATCGACAAAAACCGCTATGAAGTGGTGATCCCGTCTGATGGCTCCGTGATTTCCGGTTACAGCACCATCATCAACAAATACGCCAAACACCCGAACGCCGCCAAACTGGCGCGTGAATACATCTTCTCTGATGCCGGTCAGATCAACCTGGCGAAAGGTTATGCACGTCCAATCCGCGCTGAGCATTTAACTCTGCCAGCCGATGTGCAAGCCAAACTGCTGCCGCAGTCTGAGTACAAAAATGCCCGCCCGATCAAAGATCAGGCTGCATGGGATAAGAGCTCGAAAATGCTGCCGCGTCTGTGGCAAGAGAACGTGATTATCAATATGAAGCAGTAATTTGCACACACCCTGGCGGCGCGATGTCGCGCATCGATACGCAATACGTTGCGCCGCTAAGCGCAGTGCCCGCAATTTGAATGATGTAAGGAACGGGAATGAAGACAATCCTGGTGGTACTGGATGGCCTGAGCAATCAGGTGGCACAGCATGCGATGGGCTATCTGTTTGCTGAATGCAAACAGGGCAACGGCCAATACTACACGCTGACCTGCGAACTGCCTTCGCTGTCACGTCCGCTGTATGAATGCATTCTGACTGGGATTCCGCCAGTGCAGAGCGGCATTATTCATAACGGCGTCAATCGATTGAGCAATCAGCGCAGCATCTTCCATTACGCCCGCGCCGCCGGTTTAACCACGGCCGCTGCCGCCTATCACTGGGTGAGTGAGCTGTATAACCAATCCCCGTTCAACAATGCGCGTGATCGCCACACCGTCGCCCCCGATTTGCCGATTCAATACGGCCACTTTTACTGGGACGACAGTTATCCGGATTCCCACTTGTTTGAAGATGCCGAGAGCCTGCGTCTGAACCACGATCCGGACTTTTTACTGATTCACCCCATGAATATCGACGATGCCGGGCACAAGCATAGCCTGTCATCGCCACAATATCGCAACCGCGCACGTATGGCCGATGGCTATCTGTCGCAGTGGATGCCCGGCTGGCTCGCTGCGGGCTATCAGGTGATCGTCACCGCCGACCACGGCATGAACGATGACCGCTCGCACGGCGGCATTTTGCCGGAAGAGACGCAGGTGCCGCTGTTTGTGTTTGGTGCGGGCTTCTCCCGTCAGCCCGATCTCGAACCGCAGCAAACTGAACTGTGTGGCATCGTTTGCACGCTGCTGGGCATTGAGCACGATAAACCGGTGTGCCACGGTTTGCTGGCGGAGCCGCGTTAATGAAGGGCAAAACCCTCGCCACGCTATTGCTGCTGCCGTTCGCCTTCTTTTGGGTTGCCTTCCAGCTCGCGCCGCTGCTGTGGATCGCCATCAACAGCTTCTGGAGCGACATGAACGAGCGTTGGGGTATCGATAACTACACCGATATCCTCACTTCACCGTTTTACCTGCAGGCGTTTCGCCTGTCGCTGGATATCTCCATCTGGTCGAGCATTTACGGCCTGCTGATCTCGTTGATTGCCGGCTATTCGCTGCATCAGCCAGGCAGCGGCCGCTTTCAGCGCTTCCTGATGTCGTTTACCAACATGACCAGCAACTTTGCGGGTGTGCCGCTGGCGTTCGCCTTTGTGATTCTGCTGGGCATGAACGGCTGTCTGACGCTGCTGCTGCGCCACTTCGGCATGCTGGAAGGGTTCAAGCTGTTCTCGCGTGACGGCATGGTGCTGGTTTACACCTGGTTCCAGATCCCGCTCGGTATTCTGCTGCTCTATCCGGCGTTTGATGGCTTACGCAAAGATTGGGAAGAGTCAGCCGCACTGCTCGGTGCCAGCCGCTGGCGTTACTGGTGGCATATTGGCTTACCCATTCTGTTCCCGGCGCTGCTCGGCACCTTTGTGATTCTGCTGGCCAATGCGCTGGGTGCTTACGCCACCATTTATGCGCTGACCACCGGTAACTTTAACGTGGTGCCAGTACGTATTGCCGCGCTGGTGTCGGGTGATATCTCGCTCGATCCGAATACCGGCGGAGCGCTGGCCATGCTGCTGGTGTTCATTATGGCGCTGATTACCGTGGTGCAGCAGTATCTGGTGCGCCGCAGTTATCTCAACGCGAAATCACAGGAGTAGAACGTGTCTCGCGCGGAAAAAATTTATCATCGCCTGATTATCTGGCTGCTACTGATCATCCTCGCCGCCCCGCTGCTGGCGACGTTGCTGTATGGCATCTCGACTGACTGGAGCGACACCATTCTGCCGCAGGGCTTTACCCTGAAGTGGTTGATTGAGCTGTGGAGCGATCCGCGTTTCCTGACCGCATTGGGCCACTCCTTGCTGATTTGCTTTGGCGCGCTGCTGTTCTCATTAATGCTGGTGCTGCCTGCGATGTTTGTAATCGCTTACTATTATCCGAAGCTGGATGCGGTGATGAACGTGCTGATTCTGATGCCGTTTGCCGTGCCGCCGGTGGTGTCATCCGTTGGCCTGCTGCAGCTTTATTCCTCGTCACCGCTGATGATCACCGGCACGCCGTGGATTCTGGTCGGCTGTTACTTCACCATCGCGCTGCCGTTTATTTACCGTGCTATTGCCAACAATATGCAGGCGATCAATCTGAAAGAGCTGATTGATGCGTCTCATCTGCTGGGTGCCAGCACCTGGCAGGCGGCACTGTTTGTGGTACTGCCGAATCTGCGTAAAGGCGTGTTCATCGCGGTGCTGCTCTCCTTCTCATTCCTGATAGGTGAGTTTGTGTTCGCTAACCTGTTAGTCGGTACCCGCTATGAAACCTTGCAGGTGTATCTCTACAATATGCGTAACGGCAGCGGCCACTTTACCAGTGCGCTGGTGATCTCTTATTTTGCTGTCGTCCTGCTGGTCACCTGGCTGGCGAATGCCCTCAATCCTGAACGAGGCTGACCATGAGTTATCTGAACGTCACCCAGCTGAACAAAAGCTACGGCCCCACCAGCATCTTTGAAAATATCGATTTCAGCGCCGATGAAGGTGAGTTTGTTACCCTGCTCGGCCCGAGCGGCTGCGGCAAATCAACGCTGCTGCGCTGCATCGCCGGTTTGACGGATGTCGATAGCGGCAAAATTCTGCTACAGGGTCAGGATATCGTGCCGCTGCCACCGCAGAAACGTACCATTGGCATGGTGTTCCAGAGCTACGCGCTGTTCCCCAACATGACGGTGGAGAAGAACGTGGCGTTTGGCCTGAAAATGCAGAAACTGCCAGGCGGCGATATTCAGAAACGGGTGATGGAAGCGCTGGCACTGGTCGAGCTGACCGATTTCGCCCGCCGTTATCCGCACCAGCTTTCTGGCGGACAATGCCAGCGTGTTGCCTTAGCGCGCTCGCTGGTGACGCGCCCTCGTTTGCTGTTGCTGGATGAGCCGCTCTCCGCACTGGACGCGCGCATCCGCCGCCATCTGCGCGAACAGATCCGCAATATCCAGCAAGAGTTGAAGCTCACCACGATATTCGTGACCCACGATCAGGAAGAGGCGCTGACGCTGTCTGACCGTATCGTGCTGATGAATCGTGGCAAAATCGTACAGAACGGTAACGCCGAAGCCCTCTACACGCAGCCAGCCGATCTGTTTGCCGCCGGGTTTATCGGCAACTACAACCTGCTAAGTGCGGAACAGGCAACGCAGCTCACCGGCCAGACATTCACGGGTCAGGTAGCGATTCGACCTGAGTCAATCCGCTTGAGTGCACCGCAGGATGGCATTCCGGCCACTATTCTCAGTCACAGCCTGCTAGGTAACGTGATCCGTTATCGTGTACTGGCGCATGGGGTTGAATTGTCAGTGGATGTGCTGAATCGCAGCGTGGCGGATTTACACCCTGCTGGCATGCAAATTGGTCTACAGTTAGAGATGTCGACGTTGCGCCAGGTTGCTTAAATTTAACGAGAAATTGGCAACGCAACGCGGCAGTATTCAGCGTTAATGCAGCCTGTTAATCGTTGTCGCGGCGGCCTTTAGGCTGCCCATGGCCGCACTTCGGTGCGCCCGACACCTCGGTACTCACCCACAGGCTTGCAGTTGGTGCAATGTAAGTCTGAGGATAAGGAACCGCCCGACGTGTTGACCCTGCTCAATCTCTTATCTGCTGTGGCCCTGCTGGTGTGGGGCACGCACATTGTGCGCACTGGCATCATGCGCGTGTACGGTGCCGATTTGCGCCGGGTGCTCAGCCGCAGCGTGGAAAAGAAGCCAATGGCGTTTCTCGCCGGGATTGGCGTCACCGCGCTGGTGCAGAGCAGCAATGCCACCACCCTGCTCGTCACCTCGTTTGTCGCACAGAATCTGGTGAGTCTGACGCCTGCGCTGGTGGTGGTGCTCGGTGCCGATGTCGGTACCGCCATCATGGCGCGTATCCTGACCTTCGATCTCTCCTGGCTATCGCCGCTCTTCATCTTCTTTGGTGTGGTGTTCTTCCTCAGCCGTAAGCAGACGCGGGCCGGACAAATGGGTCGAGCTGCCATTGGCCTTGGCTTAATTCTGTTAGCGCTACAGTTGATCGTGGCCGCTGCTAAACCCATTACCCAGGCGGCGGGCTTGCAGGTGCTGTTCTCCACGCTAACCGGAGATGTCATGCTGGATGCACTGATTGGCGCGGTATTCGCCATCATCAGTTATTCCAGCCTCGCGGCGGTGCTGATCACCGCTACACTGACGGCAGCGGATGTGATTTCATTCAAAGTGGCGCTCTGTCTGGTGATTGGTGCCAACCTCGGCAGTGGTTTGCTGGCAATGATTAACGCCAGTGGCTCAAATGCTGCGGGAAAACGCGTGGCACTGGGCAGCCTGCTGTTCAAGCTCATTGGCAGCCTGGCGATTTTGCCACTGGTGAATTATATCGCTGATATTCTGGACAAGATGCCGGTCGATGACGAAGAACTGGTGATCTTTTTCCATGTATTTTACAACCTGATTCGCTGCCTGATTATGGTGCCATTCGCCGAACCGATGGCGCGCTTGTGCCGTCGTATGATTTCCGTCGAGCCGGAAACCGATGCCCATTTACGCCCTAAACATCTCGACCGCAGCGCGCTGGATACCCCTGCGCTGGCATTGGCCAATGCGGCGCGAGAAACCCTGCGCATCGGTGATGTCGTTGAACATATGATGGAGTCCTTCAATAAAGTGGTGCATGGCGAACTGCGTGAAGAGCGCGCGGTGCGGCGTCTGGATGATGATGTCGATGTGCTGTATACCGCCATCAAACTCTATCTGGCGCGCATGCCGAAAGAGGATTTGGCCGAGGAGGATTCGCGCCGCTGGGCCGAGGTCATCGAGATGGCACTCAACCTTGAGCAGGCGGGCGATATCATTGAACGCATGTGTGCGGACGTGGCGGTGAAATCGCTGAACGCCCGTCGGGCATTTTCCCCCGAAGGGCTGGAAGAGCTGAACACATTGCAGGAGCAGGTACTCAACAATCTGCGCCTCAGTTTGTCGGTGTTTCTGTCGAAAGATATCCCCAGCGCGCGCCGACTACGCCGCTCCAAACACCGTTTTCGCATCCTGATTCGCCGTTTCTCACACGCTCACGTCGAGCGCCTACATCAGAAAAATGTGCAGAGCATCGAAACCAGCTCCCTGCATCTAGGGTTGCTGGGAGATATGAAGCGTCTGAACTCGCTGTTCTGTGCGGTGGCGTATACGGTGCTGGATCAGCCGGATGATGAGCGGGATGAGGATTAACGAACAGTCTGGTGCGATGATCAACGGCTGCGGGATGCAGCCACATCGTCATACATGCGCGACCAATCGGCTATGCTATTCGGTCAGGTCGCCATCAATGGCAACCTGCCGTGCGGATAGGTGAATTTTATAGGGTGCGCATTGCGGCGCACCTAAAAATTCTTACGACAGCAGAGTGAACGCGATCATCCCAACAATGGCACCGGTGGTACCAAGAATGGTTTCCATCAGCGTCCAGGTTTTCAGCGTTTCACCTTCCGTTGCACCGGTGAAGCGGCCAAACAGCCAGAAACCGGCATCGTTGACGTGACTAATAATGATGGAGCCTCCCCCGATGCAGATCGACAGCGCCGCCAACTGCGCGCCGCTGTAGTGCAGCGGTTCAATCACTGGCATCACCAGGCCCACGGTCGTCAGACAGGCCACGGTCGCCGATCCCTGAATCACACGGATCGCACCGGAAAGGATGAAGCACGCCAGCGCAATCGGCATCCCGGCGCCAGTGAGCGCGTGACCCAATACCGGGCCGACGCCAGAATCCACCAGCACCTGCTTGAACACACCGCCCGCACCGATCACCAGCAGAATAATGCCTGCCGGTTGCAGCGCACTGCCGCACACCTGCATCACCTTCTCTTTGTCCATTCCCTGGCGATAGGCCAGACCGTAAATCGCTACCAGACACGCCAGCAGGATCGCCGTAAACGGATGGCCGATAAACTCCAGCCACTCGTAGAGACGTGAATCCGGTGTGGTGAAGCGCGCCCCGATGGTTTTCAGGCCCACCAGCAGCAGCGGGAACAGGATCAGTGCCAGGCTGAAGCCAAACGACGGCAGCTTACCCTCTTCCACTTCTGGCTGATGATCTTCCGGCGGCGCACTGAAACTGACATGGCGGGCAATAAAATTGCCAAACAGCGGACCCGCAATCAGCATACCGGGAATCGCTGCACACAGGCCCAGCAGGATCATCCAGCCAAAGTCCGCGTGCATCTGGGAAGCCAGCAGCATCGGGGCCGGCCCCGGCAGCAGAAACGCCGCAGAGGCCGCCACACCAGCAAACAGTGGAATGACCAACTTCACTAAGTTGCCATGGGTACGACGCGCCACGGCAAAGGCGATGCTGATCAGCAAGACCACCGCCACTTCAAAGAACAGCGGCAGCGCGCAGATCAGCCCGGCAATCCCCATCGCGTAGTGCGCCCGGTTTTCACCAAAGGCTTTCAGCATGCGGATAGCGATTTGATCGACTGCGCCGGTTTCATGCAGGATTTTGCCGAACATCGCGCCCAATGCCACCACGATGGCGAGAAATCCGAGCGTTCCGCCCATGCCTTTTTGCATGGTGTCAGCAATTTTATCCAGTGGCATGCCAGAGAACAGACCGGCACCAATTGAGACTAACATCAGGGCGACAAAGGCGTGCATACGCGCTTTCATCACCAAAAACAGCAGCAGCAGGACGGAGCCTGCTGCGGTTAACACCAGCGTTGCGGTACTCATTACTAACCCTTGTTGGTTGCTTCCTCAATGGTCGCAACCGTGGCCGCAACGACTTCATCCAGTGAATGATTGATATCAACCACCAGTACATCGGGCTCGTCCGCCCCAGGCTCTTGCAAGGTCTCAAACTGCGTCACCAGCATCTGCGGCTTAAAGAAGTGACCTTTACGTGCTTTCAGACGCGATTCGATGGTTTCGAAATCGCCCTTCAGATAGATGAATTTCAGGTTTTGGTTGCCCTGTCGCAGGATGTCGCGGTAGGACTTTTTCAGCGCCGAGCAGACGATAATCGAAATAGCCTGGGTGCGCTGCATGGCGAAGGCGGCATCATTCAGCGCCTGCAGCCACGGCTGGCGATCGTTATCATCCAGCGGATGACCGTCGGCCATTTTCATGATGTTGCTACGCGGATGCAGGAAATCGCCATCCAGAAATGCCGTGCTCAACTGATGAGAAACCTGATTAGCGACGGCAGACTTTCCGCTGCCGGAAACGCCCATTAGGATAAAGACGTGGTGCGATGGAGATGGCGTGGTCATGGTTTTGCGCTCCGGCAGGTTGCCTGCCAATGTTACCGATAACAAATTTGATTATCATTTTCGGAGCCCACTGCGGGACTGGCAACCCTTGTTAGGTGGAAAAGCACGAAAGTGTGAACTGACTCAAATAATCGCCAAAATCAGATGCTGCCACCTTCTGCAATTTCAAACCCGACATCCAGCGGCTCGGTCACGCTGCGGTCGCCGCCAATGCGCGCCAGCAGCATCGCAGCCGATTCGCGTCCCATGCGCTCACGCGGGGTCAGCACCGTGGCCAGGCGCGGCGTGACCACTTGGGTAATATCGTGGCCGTGGAATCCGGCAATCGCCATTTGCGCAGGTACGTTTAACCCCTGGCGCTGGCACTCAAACATCGCGCCGACTGCCAGGTCATCGTTGGTACAAAACAGGCTGTCGGTTTCGGGATAGCGTTTCTGCGCCTCGCATAGCAGCTGCGCACCGGCGCTGAAGGAGGAAGCATCTTCCATCATCACGCTGTGCGGCGTGAGCCCGGCTTCACGCATCGCCTTTTCGTAGCCCTGCTGTTTTTGCAGGGTACGCTCATCCAGACGTGCGCCGAGGTAAACGGTGTGGCGATGTCCTTTTTTCAGAATAGCATGCGTCATCTGCCGCGCCGCTTCGACGTTATCGAAGCCCACCGCCATATCGAGACACGGCGTGACTGAGTCCATCATCTCAATCACCGGAATACCCGCCACTTCCAGCATGCGCAGTGTGCCGGGCGTATGGGTGCGTTCGGTGAGGATGACGCCGTCGATGTTCCAGCCGAGCAGCGATCGCAGCTGTAGCTCTTCTTTGTCCGCGTTGTAGCCAAAGTGCGCCACCAGGGTTTGATAGCCGGCCTCATCGGTGACGGTTTCAATGCCGCGTAACACGTCGGCGAACACCTGGTTGGTGAGCGAAGGCAACAGTACGCCGATAGCGCGACTGGTCGCATTAGAGAGCATATCGGGGGCACGATTGGGGATATAACCGAGTTCATCCAGTGCGACGGCGATCTTATCGCGCAGCGCCGCAGAGACCTGATCGGGGTTTCGCAGGTAGCGACTGACGGTCATTTTTGTGATGCCGACGCGATCGGCAACGTCCTGTAGTACCGGCCTTTTCTTCTTCATCGTATGCGCCTGAGGTCAGAGATACGATGAGTCTATCATTTTTTTGTCAATTTCAGGCTTTGCGGAAAACCATGAATACCCGCTCTGATTTTGTGCACATCGGTACGCACCCAACGAAAAGTCGGCAAAAAATGCAAGGTCGCCATAGAGGGCAACCTTGCACGATTTATTGACAGGCTGTTACACCGGCGGCAGATCAAACAGCAGAATCTCTGCATCGCTGTCAGCGTTGATGGTCAGCGCGCTTTCATCCCAGATCGCCAGCGCATCACTGGTACCGACCTGTTCGCCATTCACGCTCACCAGACCTTTTACCACCTGAATCCATACACGACGACCCGCTTCGACAGTCACCGCGTCGGCTTCGCCCTTAGCAAACACCCAGCGCGACAGGGTCATGTCCTGGAACACTTTCAGCGATCCTTCACGCTCATCCGGGGACAGGACAAACTGGCGACCTTTCACATCCTCGAAGCGGCGCTGCGCATAGCGTGGCTCAATGCCTTTGCGCTCTGGAATGATCCAGATCTGATACAGATGCAGCGGATCTTTATCACTGGCGTTGTACTCTGAATGGCGCACGCCGGTACCGGCGCTCATGATCTGGAACTCACCTGCCGGGATCTGCTCTTTGTTGCCCATGCTGTCTTGATGTTCCACGGTGCCAGACAACACATAGGTCAGGATTTCCATGTCTTTATGCGGATGGGTACCAAAACCCTGGCCGCCATCAATCACGTCTTCATTGATAACGCGTAAGGCCGAGAAGCCCATAAAGTTGGCATCGTAATAATCGGCGAAAGAAAAGGTGTGCCAGCTATCGAGCCAACCGTGATTGGCGTGACCGCGTTCTTCTGCTTTGCGTAAGTAGATCATGTTCAATTCTCCTCAATGTTTTTTACAGTGTGTGCCTGAGAGAGATTGATTGATAGCTGAAAAACTTCACGCCTCTGTTCAAAAATGCTGAACGTTTTGGTGGTGATCGGACAATGAGGATGAAAGAGGCAAATAGCAGGCAAAAAAAAAGCCAGCACCCGAGCTGGCTAAGAAACACTGGAAGCAATGTGAGCAATGTCGTGCTTACCCGGTAGTCAGGAGACGTTCCCGGTCCGCATGACAATAATAATCATTATCATTCGCGTCTGTAAACCCCTTTTGAGAATTATTTTCGATTGACGACTTGCGAGAATTCCTTGATGTTAAAGGGGATTTTATTCACTTTGCACAAGGAGTCGCTTTATGAGTCAGATCGTCATTCGCCACGTAATCCCAGAAGATGCTGCTGCACTAACACGTCTCTACAGCCAACCGGAGACGCAGGCGAATACATTGCAACTGCCACACCAGTCACCCACGCTATGGCAGGAACGCCTTAGCAATCCGCGTCCGGGTGTGCATATGCTAGTGGCAATGATTGACGATCAACTGGCTGGGCAAATCACGCTAGAAGTGCAATCTGTCGCACGACGTCGCCATGCCGCTACCTTTGGCATGGGCGTTGATCCTGCCTTTCACCGTCGCGGCGTAGGCTCGGCGCTGATGGCCGCGATGATTGACCTGTGTGACAACTGGCTACAAGTGACACGAATCGAGTTAACCGTGTTCGCTGATAACCATAAAGCGATGGGTCTTTATCAGAAGTTTGGCTTTGAGATCGAAGGGACGGCGAAGCGTTTTGCCATGCGCGACGGCGAGATGATTGATACGCACTACATGGCGCGATTGAAATAACTTGCGCAATGAATCGCGCCGCTACAACTCGTACTGAGGCGGTAGCGGCGCACTTTATTACGCTAAATTAATACCCGGCACTCAAATCATCCACCGAACGCGGATCCGAAGCACCATAGCGCATGCCATCCGGCCCAATCATAATGCTCTGCGTGCTGCCCATTGCGGGCATCACTTTCACATGCTGACCTTTAGCTTCCAGCAAACGCAACGTATCCGGGCTAAAGCCTTTCTCCACGCGTAGCTGATCCGGCAACCATTGATGGTGGAAACGCGGCGCATTGGTCGCTTCCGCCACGTTCATACCGAAATCGATACTGTTCACCACCATTTGCAACACAGTGGTGATAATACGGCTGCCACCAGGGCTACCTGTCACCAGCCAGGTTTTGCCGTCTTTGGCGATGATGGTCGGTGACATCGATGACAATGGACGTTTAGCCGGTTGCACCGCATTCGCTTCGCCACCCACCAAACCATACACGTTCGGCGTACCCGGTTTGGCGGAGAAGTCATCCATCTCGTTGTTCATCAGGATACCGCTCTGCCCGGCGACAATGCCGCTACCGAAATAGGTGTTCAGCGTGTAGGTCACGGCGACCGCATTACCGTCTTTATCCACCACCGAGAAGTGCGTAGTCTGGTTGCTTTCGTACGGCTCAAGCTTACCCGGTTTGATTTCGCTGGAAGGACGCGCTTTGTTGACGTCAATCTGCTGCGCCAGGGTTTTGGCGTAGGCTTTGCTGGTCAACGCCTGCTGCGGCACTTTGACGAAATCCGGATCGCCAAGGTATTCCGAACGATCGGCATAGGCGTATTTTTCCGCTTCCGCCATCACCTGCATAGCGTCCGCACTGCCAAAGCCCCACTTCGCCAGATCAAAGTTTTCGAGGATATTCAGGATCTGCACGATATGAATCCCACCTGAAGACGGTGGCGGCATTGAGAACACTTCATAGCCGCGATAGGTGCCGCTGACCGGTTTACGCTCTACCGCACGATAGGCGGCCAGATCCGGTTTGCCAATCAATCCGCCATGCTGTGCCATTTCTCCAGCGATCTCATCGGCAATTTTGCCTTTGTAGAACGCATCCGGCCCTTGTTGAGCAATCAGTTGCAGGCTGTGCGCGAGGTTTTTCTGCACCAGACGCTCACCTTTTTGATACGGCTTGCCGTCTGCCTTGTAGAAAATCGCCCGGCTGTTGTCGTGATTGATCAACGTCTCTTTGCCGTAGGTCGCCAAATCGTCCGCCAGCGCATCGTTAACGATGATGCCCTCACGCGCTAGCTTAATCGCCGGAGCCAGCAGTTTACTCAGCGGCAGCGTACCGTATTTTTGTGCCGCCAGCGCAAAACCAGCAACAGTGCCCGGTGTGCCCGAGGCTAAATGGGACGTGAGCGACAGTTTAGGGTCAGCATTACCCTGCTTATCGAGGAACATATCGCGTGAAGCACGCGCCGGCGCCATTTCACGAAAATCGATCGCCGTGGTGCGTCCCGAGGCGGTACGCAGCATCATAAAGCCACCACCGCCGAGATTACCGGCTTGTGGATGAGTGACGGCTAATGCGAAGCCCACTGCAACGGCCGCATCCACGGCATTACCGCCCTGCTTCAGAATATCGACGCCCACCTGGGTGGCTATCGCATCCACCGACGCCACCATACCGTGCTGCGCCTTCACCGGATGGAAGGTGTCACTGTCCACGCCGTATGACACCGGTGGCGCGCTAGCGGGCGCGGAAAACGCCCCCTGTACCACGGTAAAACTCATCAATAATGCCCAGCCAACCAGACGCACGCTGCCCTTTAGTCTCATTTGCGATCTTCCTTTGCGATTATTTACATTTGTTATTTTTTGATGCAAGTGTTTGCAAACACGATAAAAAGCGTAGCAGTAAGCCAAATTCGGCGCACTCCTGGTTCAGGACTTTGTGACATCGCATAAACTTATGACAGCAGCCTTGGTTGCCATATTGATGGCGACAGCACACAGCAGGCTGCATTAATGGAGGAAGACCATGAAAAAATGGCTAATCGTTATCGCTGCGTTGCTGCCGTTAAGCAGCATGGCAAATATGCTGAACAGCACAAATGACCCGAACAAGCCTGGCTATAACCCGAGCCAGCAGCGCATGCAGTCGCAAATGCAGACTCAGCAGCAACAACAACAGTTGAAGCTGAAACAGGATCAGCAGCAGCAGAATCAGGAGTTACAGCGGAAAATGCAGGAGCGAAGGGATAGCGCCCAGCAGCGCATGATTCAGCAACAGCCGGGCCAGCAGCAAAACCAGAATTAACGGAAGTCGGGACCGATAATGTCGATGCGGTCAGTACAGATGGCATCGACGCCCCAACTCAATAGCTCGCGCGCCCGCGCGGGCTGATTCACCGTGTACACCAGAATATGCAATCCGGCGGCTTTCAGCTGCGCGGTGCGTTCGGCATCCAGCAGTTTGTGATTGAGATGGATGGAGACGCAACCCAGTGCACTCGTCAGCGCCTGCCAGTCATCGTGCCACTCATCCAGCAATAATCCGCCTGGCAATTCAGGCGCCGCCTGCATCGCTGCTTCCAATGCTTCATAAGAGAAGGAAGAGAGTAGCGGCGCCGTTTGCCCCTGCCACAGTTCGCGCGCGGCCAACGCCACATCGCGTCCGGTTTCCACCTCTTTGCCGGTGGTCGGCTTGATCTCAACGTTCGCCATCATCTGATGCTGGCGGCAGCGATCGGCCACGTCACGCAGCAGTGCCAGCGGCTCGCCTTCATACTCACGGCTGTACCAACTGCCCGCATCCAGCTGCGATAGCTTACTCCATGAGAGATCGCCCGCCACACCCCAGCCGTTGCTGGTGCGATCCAGCGTATCGTCATGCAGCAGGAACACCTGTTTATCATCCGACAGCTTGGCATCAAACTCGATCATGGTATGACCGTACTGCGCGCCGACATCTATTGCCGCCAGCGTATTTTCCGGAGCCAGTTTACCGCCGCCGCGATGGGCGACGATTTGTGGGTATGGCCAATTTTCTACACTCATTCCAGACGCTTTCCATGGGTTGAATCGAAGAAGTGTAACGCATCTGGCGGCAGTTGCAGCCATAAGGTGCTGCCCGATTGCGGACGTTCACTGTGCGGCAAACGCACCACCAGACGGGTATTACCGATGCGGCCGTGCGCGAGATTATCCGCACCCAACATCTCCAGCGTATCGACCACTAATGGAATGCCGCCCGCTGCTTGCGAGCTGAGCACCAGATGCTCAGGACGGATGCCCAACGTAAGGGGACGATTCGCCCACTTCGCTTTGCTCTCGCCCAATGGCAAGCTATTAAGCGCATCGAGCGTAAAGCGCGTGCCGTCGCTGTTGATCTGGCCTGGCAGCAGGTTCATTGCCGGTGCACCGATAAACGACGCCACAAACTGGCTCGCCGGACGCTCATACACTTCCACCGGCGTGCCGACCTGCTCGACCACGCCTTTGTTCATCACCATCACGCGCTGGGCCAACGTCATGGCTTCTACCTGATCGTGCGTCACATACAGACTGGTGGTTTTCAGGCGACGGTGCAGTTGTTGCAGCTCAAGACGCATCTGCACACGCAGGCGCGCATCGAGGTTCGACAGCGGCTCATCGAACAGGAACACCGCTGGTTCACGCACGATGGCGCGGCCCATTGCCACACGCTGGCGCTGTCCACCGGAAAGCTCACGCGGACGACGTGACAGCAGGTGATCCAATTCCAGACTGCGCGCGGCTTCCATTACGCGTTGATCGATCTGCTCTTTACCCATGCCGCGAATTTTCAGGCCATAGGCCATATTCTCACCCACGGTCATATGCGGGTAAAGCGCATAGTTCTGGAACACCATGGCGATGCCACGATCTTTCGGTTCCATGTTAGTGACGCGTTTGTCGTCGATGTAGATATCGCCGGAAGTCACACGTTCCAGGCCTGCCACCATGCGCAGCAGCGTCGACTTGCCGCAGCCGGAAGGGCCCACCATCACCATAAATTCGCCATCGTTGATGGTGATATTCAGTGGCTGAATGATCTGATTTTTGCCGTCATACGATTTGGTGACGGTCTGAAGGGTTACGCCTGCCATTTATTTATCACTCTCCACCAGGCCACGCACAAAGGCACGTTGCATCACGAGTACCACCACCACCGGTGGGATCAGGGTTAATAACATTGCCGCCATCACTTCGTTCCACTGCGTCGGCCCACCGCTGGTGTTGATCATACTTTTCACCCCGGCGACCGCCGTGCTGAGACTGGGATCGTTGATGATCAACAGCGGCCACAGATACTGGTTCCAGCCGTAGATAAAGGTGATCACGAACAGCGCGGCGAGGTTGGTTTTGGACAGTGGCAAAACGATGTCCCAGAAGAAACGCATCGGGCTGGCACCATCAATGCGCGCCGCTTCAATCAGCTCATCCGGCAGCGACATAAAGAACTGGCGGAACAAGAAGGTCGCGGTGGCCGAAGCCATCAGCGGCAAGGTTAAACCGCTGTAGCTATCAAGCATGTGCAGGTTAGAAATCACCTCCACCGTGGGGAAGATACGCACTTCTACCGGCAGCATCAGGGTGATGAAGATCAGCCAGAAGAACAGCGAGCGCAACGGGAAACGGAACCACACCAGCGCAAACGCGGAGAGCATCGACACCGCGATTTTACCCACCGTGATGCCGAGTGCCATGATCAGGCTGTTGAGCATCATCATGCCAAAGGCCGGACCGCTGCCGTTGACGCCCTGGGTCCAGATGCGCGAAATGTTGTCCCACAGATGTGTGCCGGGCACTAAGGTCATCGGCACCTGATACACCGCTTCGTTATCCAGCGTGGCGGCGACTATCGCCACGTACAGTGGGAACAGAATGGTCAGGACACCGAGCACCAGCAGGGTATGGCTGAAGATATCCAGCCCGCGTCGATTCTCAATCATTGGTATTGCACCTTACGCTCGACAAAGCGGAATTGCAGGATCGTCAGGCCAATCACCAGCAGCATCAGCACCACGGATTGCGCGGCAGAGGACGAGAGATCGAGACCGGTAAAGCCTTCGCGATAAATTTTGTAGATCAGCGTGGTAGTGGCCTGCACCGGACCGCCGCCGGTCGCGGCATCGATCACCGGGAAGGTGTCGAAGAAGGCATATACCAGGTTGACCACCAGCAGGAAGAAACTCACCGGGGTGATCAGCGGCAGTGACAGATTGAAGAAGCGACGCACCGGTCCAGCACCGTCTATCGCCGCCGCTTCCACCAGCGATTTGGGGATCGACTGCAGTGCGGCAAAGAAGAACAGGAAGTTGTAGCTCATCTGCTGCCAGATGGATGCCAGCACGATCAGGAACATCGCCTGACCGCTGTTTTGCGCGTAGTTCCAGTTATAGCCAATCTGGTTCAGCAGATGGCTGAACAGGCCGAGGCCAGGGTTGAACAGGAACATCCACAGCACGGCAGCGACCACCGGTGCAACGGCGTAAGGCAGCAGCAATAGCGTTTGGTACAGTTTTTTCAGACGCACCACGTAGTCGACCAGAGCCGCCAGCAGCAGCGAGAAGGTCATGCCGCACACCGTCACCAGTGCGCTGAATTCGATGGTGGTCCAGAAAGAGTCGAGGTAATAGCTGTCGCTGAACAGGCGTTTGAAGTTATCCAGCCCGACGAAGGTGCTGGAAATACCAAAGGGATCGATGCTTTGCAGCGAATACCACAGCGCTTCACCGGCCGGCCACAGGAAGAAAATAGCGGTAATCACCAGTTGTGGTGCCACCAGCAAATAGGGCAAAAAACGGGAGCGAAAAACAGGGCGTGATGAGGACATAGCAGACTCGCCAAAAGAGAAATCGGGGCTGACGCCATGCGCCAGCCCCGAGACAACGGAATTACTTCACTTGCTGTTCAAAACGACGCAGCAGTTCGTTTCCGCGCTTCACAGCGTTATCCAGTGCAGCTTGTGGCGCCTGTTTGCCCGTCCACACGCCTTCCAGCTCTTCGTCCACAATGGTACGAATCTGTGGCATGTTGCCCAGACGCATGCCTTTGGTGAACGGCAGTGGATCTTTGTTCAGCATCTGACGTGTGGCGATGTCTGCGCCTGGGTTCTTGTCATAGAAGCCCTGTTGCTTGGTCAGCTCATATGCAGCAGTGGTGATTGGCAGGTAACCGGTCTTCTGGTGCCATTCTGCGGCGATTTCTGGCTGAGCCAGGAACTTCATGAACTCGGCTACGCCCTTGTAGGTGTCGGCATCTTTGCCTTTCATCACCCACAGGCTCGCGCCGCCGATGATGGCGTTCTGCGGTGCGTTAGGCACAGTTGAGTCATAAGGCATCATGCCGACGCCGAAGTTGAACTTAGCGTAATGCTTGATATCCGCCAGAGAGCCGGAAGAAGCCGTGGTGATGCCGCAATCGCCGTTGTAGAACTTCGCGGTGGATTCATCTTTACGACCGAAGTAGGTGAAATCACCCTTCTTGTTCATGTCTTCCAGCATCTGGATGTGGCGCACCTGAACCGGCTTGTTGAATTCCAATACCGCATCGGTACCGTCAAAGCCGTTGTTTTTGGTGGCAACCGGCAGTGCATGCCAGGCGCTGAAGTTTTCGATTTGAATCCAACCCTGCCAGCCGCTGGCGTAACCACAAGTCATGCCCGCTTTACGCAGTGCGTCGGCGTCTTTTGCCAGTTCCTGCCAGGTTTTAGGCGGCTGGTCTGGGTTCAGACCGGCTTTCTTGAAGGCATCTTTGTTGTAGTACAGCACTGGGGTTGAGCTGTTGAACGGCTGAGAGATCAGCTGGCCATTGCTGTCGCTGTAATAACCTGCAACCGCTGGCACGAACTGTTTTGGATCCATCTGCACGCCCGCGTCTTTAAACACGTCATGCACAGGCACGATAGCTTTTGAAGCCATCATGGTCGCCGTACCCACTTCGTAAACCTGCAGAATCGCCGGTGCTTTACCGGTACGCACAGCAGCGATACCCGCTGCCAGGCTCTGCTCGTAGTTACCTTTGTAAGTCGGTACGATTTTGTATTCTGGGTGAGCCTGGTTAAAACGTTGTGCCAGAGAATCGACTTCTTTGCCTAACTCGCCTTCCATTGAGTGCCAGAAAGGAATGTCAGTGGCAGCCAGCGCGTTACCACTGAGCGCCAGACCAAGCAAAACACTCATCAGGCGGGGACGAAGCGTAAAAGCGGACATAAGTTTTTTCCTGTGCTGTTAGGTACGCGCGATATCACGCATTTTTTTGTTCGCGAAGTAACATGACACGGGGAAATGACGGATTAATAACAGGTTTATGACGGGAATGTGACGGAGATTGCGCGTATTAGAAAGTTTAAAGTGGCACAAGTTATCTCAAACTTGAGCCACTGTTTAGACCGCCAGCGTTGCAGTCAGACCGCACCTTCTATCAGACCGTCGGCGGCGCAGCCAGATTGCGGGCGGACAGCGCGCAGCCACCGGAACGTACACGTAGTACGTGAGGATAGCGAGCACTGCCCAACCGCAAGCTGGCAAGTAAGCCAGGTCAGGCACCGAGGTAAGCGCTGCGTACCGCTTCGTTGGACAGCAACGCTTCACCACTGTCTTCCAGCACCACATGACCGTTCTCCAGCACGTAGCCGCGATCGGCGAGCTTCAGCGCCTGGTTGGCGTTTTGCTCCACCAGGAAAATGGTCATGCCCTCTTTACGCAACTGTTCAATCGTATCGAAAATCTGCTGAATAATAATCGGTGCTAAACCTAAAGAAGGTTCGTCGAGTAACAGCAAACGCGGCTGACTCATTAGCGCACGACCGATCGCCAGCATCTGCTGTTCACCACCGGACATGGTGCCCGCGCGCTGCACTTTACGTTCAGCCAGACGCGGGAACAGCTGATAAACCCGCTCAATGCGCTCCTGATACTGCTGGCGCGTGGCAAAGAAACCGCCCATCGCCAGGTTCTCTTCCACCGTCATCCGGGAAAACACGCGGCGGCCTTCCGGCACAATCGCAATCGCTTCACGCATGATTTTGGCGGTTTGCCAGTCAGTGATCTCTTTGCCGTCGAAGATAATAGTGCCACTGGTGGCACGCGGTTCACCGCACAGGGTGCCGAGCAACGTGGTTTTACCTGCGCCGTTAGCCCCAATCAGGGTGACAATTTCACCCTGACTGATGTGCAGGTTGATGTTGTGCAGTGCCTGAATCGGGCCGTAATGGGCACTCACCCCTTGCAACGTTAAAATTGGGTTTGCCATATTACGCCTCACCTAAATAAGCACGGATCACATCCGGATTGTTACGCACTTCTTCCGGCGTACCGTTAGCCAGCGGCGTCCCCTGGTTCACCACATAAATGCGGTCAGAAATGCCCATCACCAGCTTCATATCGTGTTCGATTAACAGCACCGAGACCTTATGCTCACCGCGCAGTTCGGCAATCAGTTCGTCCAGTTCGTGGGTTTCGCGTGGGTTAAGTCCTGCGGCAGGCTCATCCAGCATCAGGATTTCCGGACGCGTCACCATGCAGCGCGCAATCTCCAGACGACGCTGCTGGCCGTAAGCGAGGTTGCCCGCCTGGCGATTGGCCAGCTCCAGCAGGCCGATGCGATCCAGCCAGGTGGCAGCACGATCCAGCGCTTCACTCTCCCCGCGACGGAACGCCGGGGTTTTGAACAGGCCGGAGAACACGCCACTTTTCAGATGCTGATGCTGCGCGACCAGCAGGTTTTCAATCACCGTCATCTCACGGAACAGTCGCACGTGCTGGAAAGTACGCACGATGCCCATACGCGCAATCTTCTGGCCTGGCTGGCCCTGCAACTCCTGATCGCGCAGTTTGATGGTACCGCCGGTCGGCTTGTAAAAACCGGTCAGGCAGTTGAACACCGTGGTTTTACCGGCACCGTTCGGCCCGATCAGTGACACGATTTCCTGGGGATGCAGTTCCAGCGCCACATTGTTGACGGCCAACAGCCCGCCAAAGCGCATCATCAAGCCTTCAACGGCTAACAAAGGCTGACTCATGCCTGCTCTCCTTGTTTACTGCTTTTCAACTTCAGGTGTGGACGCTTCATCGGCAACAATCCTTGCGGACGCCAAATCATCATCAGCACCATCAAACCACCCAACACCAGCATGCTGTACTCGTTCAGATCACGCATCAATTCGCGCGACACCACCAGCAGCACGGCCGCGAGGATCACCGCAAACTGCGAACCCATGCCGCCCAGTACCACAATCGCCAGCACAAAGGCTGATTCGACGAAGGTGAAGGATTCCGGGCTAACAAAACCCTGACGTGCGGCAAACAGCGTGCCAGCAAAACCGGCGAACACGGCACTGATAGTGAAAGCGGTCAGCTTGATGCGTGTTGGGCTGAGCCCCAATGAACGACAGGCGATCTCATCTTCACGCAGCGCTTCCCACGCGCGACCCAATGGCATACGCAGCAAACGGTTAATCACGAACAAGGTCAGCACCACCAGCAGCAGCGCCACCAGATAGAGGAAGATGACACGATGATTCGGATCGTACTGCAGGCCCGTCAGCTCATGGAAAGTGGTCCAGCCGCCTTCACTGACGCGACGCCCAAACTCAATGCCAAACAGGCTTGGTTTAGGAATCTGCGCGATACCGTTTGGACCGCCGGTAATAGAGGTGCTGTTGAGCAGCAGAATACGCACGATTTCACCGAAGCCGAGCGTCACAATCGCCAGATAGTCACCGCGCAGGCGCAGTACCGGGAAGCCGAGCATCAGGCCAAACGCACCTGCGACAATCCCCGCCAGCGGCAGGCTTTCCCAGAAACCAAAACCGTAATAGTGATTGAGCAGCGCGAAGGTGTAAGCGCCGATGGCATAGAAACCACCGTAGCCCAGCACCAGCAAACCAGACAGGCCGACCACCACGTTGAGGCCGAGACCGAGCATCACGTAGATCAGCGTTAATGTGGCGATATCGACACTGCCGCGCGACACCAGAAACGGCCACAGCACCGCAGCAGCAATCAACAGCGCCATCACCAGCTTTTGCTTTGGCGTCGAACCATCGAAGCCCGGCAGCACAAAGCCTTTACCGCTGCGTTTGAACTTTCCATGGAACACCGGGCGCAGCAGCTGGAAGACAAAAACCACCGCACAGCCGATGAAAATCCAGTTCCAGCGCGCCGCGCTAGCGTTAGCCACCACCAGTTTGGTGCCATCAAGATCAAGACGGACGCCCATAAAGAAGGTGGCGAGAATCAGTAACATCACCGTTGAAATCACGGCGTTGACCAGACCGAGGCGTTTCATACTTTCTCTACCTCCGGACGGCCCAGAATGCCGGTAGGCATCACCAGCAGCACTACAATCAGCAGTGCGAATGACACCACATCTTTGTATTCGGTCGACAGATACGCCGAGGTCAGCGCTTCAGCGATACCGAGCACCAGACCACCAATCATCGCGCCCGGAATACTGCCGATGCCGCCCAGTACCGCAGCGGTAAACGCCTTCATCCCGGCCATAAAGCCGATGAACGGGTTGATCGAGCCATAAAACTGGCCCAGCAGCACGCCCGCCACCGCCGCCATCGCCGCACCAATAATGAAGGTCAGTGAAATCACGCGGTCAGTATTAATCCCCAGCAGACTGGCCATTTTCAGGTCTTCCGCACAGGCGCGGCAGGCGCGGCCCATACGTGAATAACGAATAAACAGCGTCAGGGCCAGCATCGAGAGGAAGGTCACGACCCAAATCACCAGCTGCATGGTGGAGAGCGTGGCAGCAAAGCCGTTGCTCTCGCCCAGCGTCCACTGGCCGGTAATCAGGCTTGGCAACGCCAGATCGCGCGAACCTTGCGTCAGACTGACGTAGTTCTGCAGAAAGATCGACATCCCAATAGCCGAAATCAGCGCGATCAAGCGCTTAGAGGAGCGCACGGGTTTATACGCCACGCGCTCAATGCTCCAGCCGTAGGCGCTGGAGATGATCACCGCCATCACGAACCCGGCGGCAATCATCAGCCACGTGGTATCGATACCCATCATCATCAGGGCGGCAATCACAATAAAGGAGACATAACTGCCGATCATATACACCTCGCCATGGGCGAAGTTGATCATGCCGATGATGCCGTAAACCATGGTGTAACCAATGGCGATCAGCGCGTAAGTGCTCCCGAGGGTGACCCCGTTGAACATCTGCTGAATGAAATAGAGAAACTGCTCGGACATAGTGAGGACCTGCATGTGGACTAAAAATCCCCTCTCCCTTTTGGCAGAGGGTTAGGGTGAGGGAACAGGCGCGCGGGATCCCATCAAGACGGTACGCGCTGTCCCTCCCCCAGCCCTCTCCGGCAAAAGAGAGGGCCAATCTATTTAAGGTTGGGAATTACTTAACAGCGGTAGAGGAACCGTCTTTGTGCCATTTGAAGACACCAAATTCGAAGCCCTTCAGGTCGCCTTTCTGATCCCAGTTCAGGTTGCCCATCACCGTTGGAACCGCTGCGCCCTCTTTCAGGTTTTTAGCAATGGCATCTGGCTCAGCGCTCTTGCTACGTTCAATACCGGCCACCAGCGACTGAATGGCCGCATAGGTGGTCCAGACGAACGGACCGGTTGGATCTTTACGGTTAGACGCGGTATTGGCTTTGATGGCTTCAACAATCGCCTTGTTCTCTGGCAACTGGTCATAACGTTTCGGCAAGGTGACGTACAGGCCTTCAGATGCATCACCGGCGATGTTAGACAGTGAGGCGTTGCCTACACCTTCTGGACCCATGAAGCCAGCAGTCAGACCGGCTGCTTTTGCCTGACGCAGAATCTGGCCCAGCTCTGGGTAGTAGCCACCGTAGTAAACGAAATCGACGTTTTCTTTCTTCAGACGCGCAATCAGCGTAGAGAAATCTTTATCGCCCGCGGTGATACCTTCGAACAGCACCACATTGCCGCCTTTGGCTTTCAGGGTTTTCTGCACCGATTCGGCCAGTCCCTGACCGTACTGCTGCTTGTCATGCACCACAGCGATACGTTTTGGTTTGATCTCATTGAGAATGTAAGTTGCAGCGGTTGGACCCTGATCGGAATCCAGACCGGTAGTACGCAGCACATCCGCATAGCCACGCGCGGTCAGCTCTGGTGCGGTTGCCGCTGGGGTGATCATCAGAATGCCTTCATCGTTATAGATGTCGGAAGCAGGCTGAGTAGAAGAGGAGCACAGGTGGCCGATCACATACTTGATGCCGTCGTTAACCACTTTGTTGGCCACTGCAACCGCTTGTTTCGGGTCACAGGCGTCGTCATATTCCACGCCAACCAGTTTGTCACCGTTCACGCCACCTTTGGCGTTGATGTCCTTAATGGCTTGCGCTGCACCGGTGAACTGCATATCACCGTATTGTGCAACCGGACCAGTTGCTGCGCCAACGATGGCAATCTTGATATCTTTCGCCAGTGCCGCGTGGCTCAGCGCCAGCGCAACGCAACCCGCCAGTAATGCGCGTCCTTTACTCATTTTCATGCGAACTTCCCCATCTGTTGTGTCGTGTGTCGTTGTGTTTGGTTTATTTTCTGCCAGTCAAAGAGGAAAACTGATTCAAGAATAATGAGTTAGCGCTCTTTTCTGGCATTTATTGGTAATAAGGCTTTATTTTTCAGGTTATTAAACAGGAACTTTCTTCTGTAAATCAACTGACATATTCAGTATTAGTCGCGTTGCACAGCAGAATCATCTGGTTTTTATGGCCGGTTTTTAGCCAAAATGCCAGCGCGTTATGCTGGCTTTTTCAGCTAACATTGATGGCTTCCTCCACAATCCTGGCAAAGTGGCTGGCATTTGACCTATTTTCATCGCAAAAAAGTGACAGCACGCTGACTGTCTAAATTCGCTACACTATGGCCTTTCTGGCAGTACAGGTAAGGGTAATGAAGCTCACTATTCAGCGAATCACCGCACTCACGCCGCAGGATCGGTTGGATTTAGCTAAAGTCTGGTCGCAGATCGATATTTCGCAACTTGAGGCTGCATTAAGCGAGACGCAGCGCTTGTATGCGGCAAGGTTTAACGATCGTCTGTTGGGCGGGTTGCAGCTGGAGATTTGTGGCACGCAGGGGAAGATTTCACACCTCACCGTGCGCGAAGTGACGCGCCGCCGTGGAGTCGGGCAATATTTGCTGGAAGAGACTATCGCGCAGAATAGCGCGCTGGCAGATTGGTGGGTAGCCGATGACGGCGACGACGATCAGAGTGTGCGCGCGGCCTTTATGCAGGCCTGTGGTTTTCGCGCGCAGGCCGATGGCTGGGTGCGCTAATTATTGCGGACAGGTAACGGCGCGATTTATCGCGCTGTCCTGAAGCGCCAGGGTTGGTGACTGATGCGCAATACATTGCGCGGCTACGGACTGCGGGCAAATAAAAAGGGCGACTATAAAGTCGCCCCGTTTTTCACCCGATGGTTATCAGGCTTCAATCGCCATACGCAGTTTCTTCATGGCGTTCTTTTCCAGCTGACGCACACGCTCTGCAGAGACGCCATATTTGTCGGCCAACTCCTGCAAAGTGGTTTTATTCTCATCATCCAGCCAACGGGCGCGGATGATGTGCTGGCTGCGCTCATCAAGGCTCAGCATGGCATCGCTCAGCTTATCAGCAGCGTGCGCATCCCAGTTATCCTCTTCAATGCCGTCGGCAAAGTCTGAGGTTTTATCCTGCAGATAGAGTACCGGTGCCATCGGCTTACCTTCGCCAGCTTCGTCATCCGAAGACATGTCGAAAGTCATATCCTGCGCGGCCATACGAGATTCCATCTCGAGGACATCTTTGCTGCTCACGCCCAACTCGCGCGCAACCATCTCCACTTCATCCTGATTAAACCAACCAAGACGCTGTTTGCTTTTACGCAGATTAAAGAACAGCTTGCGCTGGGCTTTCGTGGTCGCGACTTTCACAATACGCCAGTTACGCAGCACGTATTCGTGAATCTCTGCTTTGATCCAGTGCACGGCAAATGACACCAGACGCACGCCAACTTCAGGGTTGAAGCGACGCACCGCCTTCATCAGGCCGATGTTACCTTCCTGAATCAGGTCCGCCTGTGGCAGGCCGTAACCGGAGTAGTTACGAGCAATATGAACAACAAAGCGCAGGTGAGACAGGATCAGCGTCTTAGCTGCATCCAGATCGCCCTGGTAATGCAGTTTCTCCGCTAATGCCTTCTCCTCTTCTGCCGTTAATACCGGCCAGTTGTTGGCAGCCCGGACATAAGATTCCAGGTTACCCAGAGGCGCAATCGCTAAAGTTTGCATTTCTTTGGTCATTCAAACCCTCACAAATTCAATGGACTTGCTGCGCGGTATTTTGCGCAGACGTTACATTATGTCAACGTCGCGAAAAAACCAAAAGCAATCTGTGCTACTTGGACGACAAAGTTATCCACAAGTTCAATATTAGCAGTGAATATTTTACACACAGATGACGGCGGGGAAAATAGGAAGATTCCTCTGCTCCCAGATCGTCGGCAGCAGAGGAAGAGTATATCAAAAAACGTTGCTGTTGGTTACTGCGGCGTAAATCGGCGTAAATGTTGTACAGTGGCTAACCATGCGGCAACCCAGCCAATAATGGCGGCGATGAGCAGCAGTAGCAGCCCTTCGTCCCAGGAAAAACCTTCAAGAACAAAGGTGGTGCCAAACACCGTCGCCACCTGCGCTACGACTGATTGCAGACGCAGTACCAGCACTTCGGACAGCAGCAGTGAAAGCACTGCACCACTGAAACCTAACAGCGCGCCGCCATACAGGAACGGACGCAAGATAAAGCCGTCGGTGGCACCAATCAGCTTTTGCACGTTAATGGTATCGCGACGGGCAAAGATGCTCAGGCGCACGCTGTTACCAATCACCAGGAACACCGCCACCACCATCAGCAGACCAATCATCGAAGCAATTTGCCCTACCAGCCCGGTTAACGCCGCTAAACGGGCAAACCAGCTGTCATCCATGCGCACTTCATCCACACCCTGCACTTTCGACACGCGGTCGCGCAGGTTAGCCATAGTGTCTGAATTCTGGAAATTCAGTTTCGGCGTGATGATGGCCACGGCAGGCAGCGGGTTTTGCTCCAGCATGTCCATTGAACCGCCGAAACCAGACCAGTTGCGGAACTCATTCAGCGCTTCTTCACGGGTCAGATAGTTAACGTTATCCACGCCATCTAACTTTTTCAGCTCAGCAGCGACATTCTCAGCCGCCGTATCATCCAGCGCTTTATCCAGATACACCGTCAACTGCGGTGCCGGATACCACTGCGTCGCCGCCTGGCTGACGTTTTTCCACACCATATAGCAGACGCTCGGCAGCGTCAGCGAGATAGCAATCACCATCACGGTCAGCAGCGTGGCCAGCGGCTGACGCCACATATCCGAGAGCGTACCGCGCAGCGCATAGCGCCACTGCTCCTGCCAGCCGCCTTTCAGCGCCTTACTTTTTGAAGGCGCCTTCGCCGCCTTCGGCGCCGCTGGGCGCTTATTGCGTTTATTGACCATCATGGCCTCCGTGCAGGCGTCCCTGATTCAGCGTCATCAAGCGGTAATTGCGGCGGGCAATCAGCCCGGTGTCGTGCGTCGCCATTAAGACGGTCACACCAACACGATTGAACTCTTCAAACAGGCGCAGAATGTCTTCTGACAGGGCATCATCCAGATTACCGGTGGGTTCGTCCGCCAGCAGCACCGCAGGTTTGTTCACCACCGCGCGGGCAATGCCGACACGTTGCTGTTCACCACCAGAAAGCTGGATCGGATAACTCTTCGCTTTGTCGAGCAAGCCGACTTTATCCAGCGCTGCCGATACACGGCGACGAATATCTTCACCACTGGCGCCGGAAATGATCAGTGGAATCGCCACGTTGTCATAGACCGAACGATCCATCAGCAAGTGGTGATCCTGGAAAATCATCCCGATCTGACGTCGCAGGAAAGGCACTTCGCTGCGACGCAGACGTGAAATATCGTGGCCGCTAAACCAGATTTGCCCGGCGCTCGGGCGCTCAATGCCACAAATCAGCTTCAGCAAGGTACTTTTCCCTGCACCGGAGTGGCCGGTCAGGAATGCCATTTCGCCGGGGCGAAGATGGAAATCCACTCCCTGCAGCGCCTGACGTCCTCCCAGGTATGCTTTACTGACCTCTTCAAAGCGAATCATCCCAATCATTCCTCTCGGGCAAACAGTGCCTCAATAAAGTCTGCGGCCTTAAACGGCCGTAAATCCTCGATGCCTTCCCCGACACCGATATAACGAATCGGAATACCAAACTGATCGGCAACCGAGAAGATCACACCACCTTTGGCGGTGCCGTCGAGCTTGGTCAGCGTGATGCCGGTCAGTCCCACCGCTTCATGGAACAGTTTGGCCTGGCTAACGGCGTTTTGCCCGGTGCTGGCATCGAGGGTTAACATCACTTCATGTGGTGCATCCTCATCCAGCTTTTTCATCACGCGGGTGATTTTTTTCAGCTCTTCCATCAGATGGGCTTTGTTCTGCAGGCGACCAGCGGTATCTGCAATGAGTACATCGACGTTGCGTGACTTCGCGGCCTGAATGGCGTCGAAGATAACGGAAGCCGAGTCAGCACCCGTATGCTGAGCCACCACAGGAATGTTGTTACGCTGACCCCAGACCTGAAGCTGTTCCACTGCTGCTGCACGGAAGGTATCACCCGCCGCCAACATCACTGATTTTCCCTGAGCCTGATATTGACGCGCCAGCTTACCGATAGTGGTGGTTTTACCCACGCCGTTGACGCCTACCATCAGGATAACAAACGGCGTTTTGCCGCCCACATCCAGTGGCTGATCAACCTTTTCCAGAATGCCGGCCATTTCACTTTTCAGCAGGCCGTAAAGTGCTTCAGCATCACGCAACTGCTTGCGGTTAGCCTGCTGCGTCAGATTGGTGATGATGCGGCGCGTGGTCTCTACACCCACATCAGCAATCAGCAACTGCTCTTCCAGCTCTTCAAACAGGTCATCATCGATTTTTTTGCCGCGGAACAGGCTAACAAAACCGGAACCGAGGTTTTCTCGGGTTTTGACCAGGCTGCGCTTGAGGCGAGCAAAGAAGCCCTCTTTGGTCGGACGATCCTGCTCCTGCGTGATCAGCGGCGCTGCGGCCAGCGGTAAATCGCTGACAGTATCCTGCGCTTCGGCTTCAGCGTCTTCCGCATAGGTTTCGGCCAACGCCAAGGCTTCAAGTTCTTCGTCGCTTAACGCGTCGTCTTCCGATTCAACGGCTGCTTCTTCGATTTCCGGCTCATGCTGCGCAACGAGTGGCTCAACAGCCGCTTCCTCGATCTCTGGCTCATGCTGCCCAACCACTGGCTCAACGACCGCTTCTTCGATCTCTGGCTCATGCTGCGCAATCACTGGCTCAACGACCGCTTCTTCGATTTCCGGCTCGTACTGCGCAACTACTGGCGCAACGGACGCTTCTTCGATCTCCGGCTCGTGCTGCGCAGCAGGCGCTTCAACAATCAGTTCTTCTGCCTGAGGCTCTTCTTCGACAGGTGCTACGTCCGGATGGATTTCCTCCTCCGGTAGCACTTCCTCTTCAATTGCCGTGATCGGCTTGGACACCACCGCTTCCGGCTGTGCCCGTTGTTCTTCGGCTACGTGCTCAGTGACGGCAACCGTCTCTTCCGCCTGCGCTTCGGCGCTTGCTAACGCGCTCTCTTCAGCGATCGGCTGTTGCGCCGCTTCGGCCAGTTGCTGCTCTTCCGCAGGCTGCTGCTTCTCTTCTTCTTTGCCAAAGCCTAGCCAGGAAAAAAAGCCACGTTTTTTCTCTTTTGCCATTGTGTAACCACACTCCTCGATGGCTTATTCCCGGTAGCACGCTGTTCCCAGGGGATAAAAAATTCAATTTTTTGTTCGCGAGCGGCGTAAAAATCAGGCAATTACGCGCGCCATATCAACTCAGTAGTCTAACACTTTCCAGCCAGCGCACCACAGCACCCTTTTTTACGTTTCTTCTGCCTGCCACGCCCGTTAAACTACGCAACAAATTATGACGAGTTGTGAGCAAAATGAGTAAATCCCCCCGCAGCAGCGGCGCTGCTGGCCAGATTCGTATCATTGGCGGACAGTGGCGCGGTCGCAAATTACCGGTGCCGGATAGCGCGGGTCTGCGCCCGACCACCGATCGCGTGCGTGAAACCCTGTTTAACTGGTTAGCGCCGGATATTCAGGAAGCGCGTTGTCTCGATTGCTTCGCCGGTAGCGGTGCGCTCGGCCTGGAAGCACTGTCACGCTATGCGGCGTCTGCTACGCTGCTTGAGATGGAACGTTCCGTTGCCCAGCAGCTGTCGCAGAATCTGCAAACCCTGCGTTCGACGCAAGGCAACGTCGTGCAGACCAATACGCTACAGTGGTTGAGCCAACCCGGAGAGCCGTTCGATGTGGTGTTTGTTGATCCACCATTCCGTAAAGGATTACTGCTGGAGACGCTAACGCTGCTGGAAAACAACGGCTGGCTGGCGGAGAACGCACTGATTTACGTCGAAAGCGAAGTGGAGCACGGCACGCCAGTGGCGCCCGCTAACTGGGATTTATATCGCGAGAAAATTGCCGGTCAGGTGGCTTATCGCCTTTATCAACGCCAACAGGAGACCCACGATGTGGCTTAATCTGGGACGATTACTGATGATTTGCGTCTGGGCATTTCTGCTGCTGAATTTGGTGCACCCTTTCCCGACACCGCTGCGCTACTTTGTGCATGTGGCACTGTTCTTTATGGTGATTATGCACGGCTTGCAGCTGGTGTTGCTGCGCGCGACTCAGCCGAAAGAGGCGCCAAAACTCAGTGGCGTCACGCAAGCGAAGATTTTCTTTTTTGGTGTGTTTGAACTGCTGGCGTGGCAGAAAAAGCATTACCCGAAGATGTAAGGATACGGGCCGCTGCAGCGGCCCGTTTTATTGCGCAGGCGTGAAACTGACAAAGCGACTGCCCTGCATTTTCAACTCTCCCTTCGCGCCCTTATCGATATGATGATAGTCATCGGCGCTCACCACCACCTTGATATCACTCGCCCCATTGAGTGGATGAAACCAGGCTTCGTACTTCATATCTTCAGCCACAATCTCTTCACGCTGGCGCGAACGGCGATTGGGGGAAGGAAACTCACGTTTGGTTTTCACTTCTACGCTCAGTGAGCGAATCGGTGAAGCATCATTTACCGCGGTTTCACGGCGTTGCTTAATAAACTGACGGGTCGCCAATACGGCAATAATCGCCAGAACGATGAAAAAGATTAGCGGTGGTTTGCTCATGTTTTCTCTCGCACTTTGCGTTAATGTCGGAACAGTAAAAGACGACAAAGCATACAACCAGAGTTGACCGATTGTCACATTCGTCGCCGGTAACTTACACTGAGATCGCGATTTTGGGAAAATTCATGACTCTGAACAGCACGTTCAGAAAAGGGAGAAAACATGCTTTGGTCTTTCCTTGCCGTACTTTTTTCCGGTTGGCTGTACGTTGATGCTTCATACCGCGGCCCGCAGTGGCAACGCTGGCTGTTCAAACCCGTTACCTTGCTGTTGCTGGTCGCCTGGGCATGGCAAGCACCCACGCTCAATACCACCGACTATCTGATTCTGGCTGGCCTGGTTGCCACTCTGGTCGGTGATGCACTGACGTTACTGCCTCGCCAGCAAATGCTCTATGCACTGGGTGCATTCTTCCTGTCACATCTGCTCTACACCATCAGCTTTGCTGCCCACATGACCATGAGTTTCTTCTGGCCGATTCCGGTCACGCTGCTGGTGATTGGGGTGGTGGTGATTGGCATTATCTGGTCGAAGCTGGAGGATTTGCGCTGGCCGATCTGTACCCTAATTGGGATGACGCTGGTGATGAACTGGATGGCGGCAGAGAATTACTTCTTCCGCCCGACGGATTACAGCTTCTCACTATTGGTTGGCGCCGGACTGCTGCTATTAGGCAACATTATCTGGTTTATCACCCATTATCGCCGCCGTTTCAGTGCCGATAGCGCCATTGTTGCCGCTTGCTATTTCGCCGGCCACTTTATGATTGTGCGTTCGCTGTGGCTGTATTGAAGAAAAGATGACCTTTTGCTTGACTCTGGAGTTGACTCCAGAGTGTAGCATTCGGGATGCGGGCAGTGGCCCGCATTGATACCGGAGGCTCTATGCACGCCCATTCTCATTCATGCCGTTGTGGAAAATCCCACAGCAAAACCCAGCCGCTGTGCGCCATTCGCAGTGTTTCACCTACGACGCTGAAAATCTCAGCCGCCCTCCCCGCCACACCAGAAAGTGGTTGCGGTTGCTGTGACAACGACAGCGGCAGTCCCGGCGGCGAAAGCGACGCCGAAAGCGACAGGCCCTCATCCACATCTCATCAATTCCGCTGGCAGATTGCCGGAATGGATTGCCCCAGCTGCGCGCGAAAAATTGAAAGTGCTGTACAACAGCTGGCGCAGGTGCGCACCGCTCGCGTGATTTTTGCCAGTGAAAAACTGGTGGTGGATGCCGACCAGGATATTCGCCCGGCCATCGAACAGGCCGTCAAAAATGTCGGTTTTACCCTGACCTCAAACGATCCGCAATCTCAGCCCGCACCGCAACGCCGCTGGCAGGAAAATGCCGGTTTGCTGTTACTGGCGCTGCTGATGCTTGCCAGTTGGCTGCTGAGCCAGGTTTCTCCGGTATGGGGCGATCGCCTGTTTGTGATGACCACGCTGATCGGCCTGGCTCCGATTGCATTCAGCGCGTGGAAACTGCTGCGAGGCGGTTCACCCTTCAGTATCGAAACCCTGATGACCCTTGCCGCCACCGGTGCGTTGGTGATTGGCGCACATGCCGAAGCCGCGATGGTGCTGTTGCTGTTCCAGCTGGGTGAAAGGCTGGAGTCATTTGCAGCTTCTCGCGCACGACGCGGTGTGACGGCTTTAATGGCACTGCGCCCCGATACTGCTACGCGTTTGAAAGGCACGCAGCGCGAGCAGGTGGCGCTGGCTGACTTGCATCCTGGCGATACGATTGAAGTCGCGGCTGGCGGTCGTTTGCCGGCCGATGGCGAGCTGCTAAACCAGAGCGCCAGTTTTGATGAAAGTGCGCTGACGGGCGAGTCCGTGCCGGTTGCCCGTCAGCCGGGCGAAACGGTGATGGCGGGCGCCACTAGCGTGGATCGCCTGGTCACGCTGAAAGTCATCTCCGAACCTGGCCAAAGCGCGATTGATCGCATCCTACAGCTCATCGAAGAAGCTGAAAGCCACCGTGCACCGGTTGAGCGCTTTATCGATCGCTTCAGCCGCATTTATACGCCTGCCATTATGCTGCTGGCGCTGTTAGTGATGGTGCTGCCGCCACTGTTAGCGGGGGCAGCGTGGTTGCCGTGGATTTATAAAGGCCTGACGCTGCTGTTAATTGGTTGCCCTTGTGCGCTGGTGATTTCTACCCCCGCTGCAATCACCTCTGGCTTAGCGGCGGCCGCGCGACAGGGCGCCCTGATCAAAGGTGGCGCCGCGCTGGAACGTCTCAGCCGCATCCAGACCATCGCATTCGATAAAACCGGTACCCTCACACTGGGTAAACCGCAGGTGACCGAGGTCGAATCTTTCAGTGCGATGGAAGCAAATGCACTGCTGAGCATTGCGGCGGCAGTGGAGCAAGGTTCCAGTCATCCATTGGCGATCGCCATCGTGCGTGAGGCCGAAAAGCGCCAGCTCAGGCTACCGCGCGCCCGGCAGCAGCAAACGCTGGCTGGCAGCGGCATCCGTGCGCAGATTGATGGCGTGACCTATCAGCTGCTGGCACCACGCGATGCCACCACGCTCACGACAGATCAGCAGCAGGCGATCGCGCAACGGGAAGCTCAAGGTAAAACCGTGGTGGTGCTGTTACAGGATGAGACCGTCATCGGCACCCTGGCGTTGCAGGATCAGCTACGCGAGGAAGCCGTCACGGCGCTGGCACAGTTGCAAGCGCTGGGCATTAATAGCCTGATGTTGACCGGTGATAACCCGCGTGCGGCGGCGTCGATGGCGACGCAACTCAACATCGATTATCGCGCCGGCTTGTTGCCTGCCGATAAAGTGGAGATGGTGCGCAAACTGGAGGAGCAGCAGCCGCTGGCCATGGTAGGCGATGGCATTAACGACGCCCCGGCGATGAAAGCGGCCACGATTGGCATTGCCATGGGCAGCGGCACCGATGTCGCGCTGGAAGCCGCCGACGCCGCGCTGACACAAAACCGTCTGGCAATTCTGCCACGCACTATCGCACTGGCCCGTCGCACGCGCGCCATCATCCGTCAAAACATCGCGATAGCGCTGGGGCTGAAAGGCATTTTCCTGATCACCACACTGCTCGGTTTCACCGGTCTGTGGCTGGCAGTGCTGGCAGATTCAGGTGCGACAGCGCTGGTCACAGCCAACGCTTTGCGATTGCTGCGACAGCGTTAAGCCGTGCCCTTCTGAATCAGATACTGGTACGGCAGCGTTTCCGTCTGCTGTGCCAGCAACTGATGTTCCATAAAGCGGCAAAAACCGGGAATATCACGCGTGGTGGCCGGATCATCGGCAATGATCAGTAAGGTTTCGCCCGCCTGCATGGTGCGCACGGTTTTGCGCACCATCATTACCGGCTCAGGGCAGCGCAGGCCAAGGGCATCAAGCTTGTGGTCCGGCGCAGAAAAGGGATCGCTCATGATTCTCTGTCTTCATTCAAGATGGGCGCTCATTCTAGCGCGCTAAATGGAGAGCGCAAGGCGATAACGATTGCGTTAAAATTAACCATTGCATTATTTGCGCAACGCGCTAAGATGCCGCCGTTTTTTTACCAAATTGCTTAATCCTCGAAATAATTCGCGTTTTAGCAAGGCGGCAAGTGCGTGTATCCCCAGGAGCTTACATAAGTAAGTGGCTGGGGTACGCGAACTTAGCCAACGAAGCGACAATGCGAAGTATGAAGAGGATTGTTGGGTTCCCTCACCCCATTACTCAAAAAGGTCTCACATGATTGATTTCTCTGCACGTCAGCGCATGCATGCGCTGTTTTGGCTTTCCCTATTCCATCTGCTGGTGATCACGTCCAGTAACTATCTGGTCCAGCTGCCGGTTTCCATCTTCGGCTTCCACACCACCTGGGGTGCCTTTAGCTTTCCATTTATCTTCCTCGCTACCGATCTCACCGTGCGCATCTTTGGCGCGCCGTTAGCCCGTCGTATTATTTTGGCGGTGATGATCCCGGCGCTGTTTATCTCTTACGTGGTGTCCTGTGTGTTTTACCAGGGCGAATGGCAAGGATGGGCATCGCTGGAACAGGTGAATCTGTTTGTCGCACGTATCGCCAGTGCCAGCTTTATGGCCTATGCGCTCGGTCAGATTCTGGATGTCCACGTTTTTAACCGTTTGCGTCGTTTACCGCAGTGGTGGATCGCCCCTGCTGCAGCCATGTTCCTCGGCAATATCAGCGATACGCTGGCCTTCTTTTTCATCGCCTTCTACAAGAGCCCGGACCCGTTCATGGCCGCGCATTGGGTGGAGATCGCACTGGTGGATTACAGCTTCAAAGTGCTGATCTGCATGATTTTCTTCCTGCCTGCTTACGGTGTGTTGCTGAACAGCCTGCTAAAACGTCTGGCAGAGCGCTCGACACAGCGTCAGATCAATTTCGGCTAATTGCACATAGACGAAACGCCGCAGCGCGCTAAGATTTCCTGACAAACCGGCGGTTGCTTTTGATCGCCGATTCCGTTTTTATACCGGGTAGAAAGCACCTGACTGGAATCATCAAAGGGAAAAGAATGCGTAACTTAGTGAAATATGCGGGTATTGGTTTGTTGGTGTTAGGCCTTGCGGCCTGTGATCAGAAGAAAGAAGATGCGGCGGCAGGCAGCAACGGTGCCAGCGCCAGCCAGTCAGCCCAGACGGTGAACCTGATGGACGGCAAGCTGAGCTTCAGTCTGCCGGCGGGCATGTCTGATAAAAGCGGTAAACTCGGTTCTGAATCTACCAATATGCATGTGTACGCCGATGAAACCGGCCAGCGCGCAATTATTGTGATTGCGGGCGATCCGACCAACGAAGCGCTGGATGCCTTGTCACAGCGTCTGGAACAGCAGCAGCGCGGTCGCGATCCGCAGTTGCAGGTCGTTTCTAACAAAGCGGTGACGCTGAAAGATCAGCCCGCTCAGCAGTTGGATACCGTGATTTCGGCCAACAACCAAACCTCATGGTCTTCCGTGATTCTGGCAAAAGTGGATGGCAAACTGCTGACCCTGCAGATCACTCTTCCAGCCGACAATCAGCAGCAGGCGCAGAGCGATGCTGATGCGATCGTGAAAAGCATCACTCTCAAGTAATGCTTTATAGGTGCGTATAAAAGCGCACCCTTCGAAAATCTCATCCATTGCGTTCAGGGTCGCCTTTAATGGCGACCCATTTCATACCTTACAATCTCACCGGCGAAATATGCCAAATCTCGTCCGCGTACTCCTGGATCGTCCTGTCTGCTGAGAAGTAGCCCATGTTGGCGATATTCAATGCCGCACGGCGCTGCCACTCATCCGGCTGACGATAAAGCTTGTCCACCTTATCCTGCGCATCCACATAGCTGCGATAATCGGCCAGCAGTTGATAGTGATCGCCGAAGTTCACCAGCGCATCAAACAGATTGCGATAGCGACCTGGCTCTCCCGGGCTGAATGCACCGCTAGCAATTTGCGTTAGCGCCTGGTGCAGCTCGGCATCTTCCTCATAATATTTACGCGGGTTGTAGCCATCCTTGCGCAGCTGCTCGACCTGCGGCGTGGTGTTGCCGAAGATAAAGATATTTTCCGCACCCACATGCTCGCGCATCTCGACGTTCGCACCATCCAGCGTACCGATGGTCAACGCGCCATTGAGGGCAAACTTCATGTTACTGGTGCCGGACGCCTCGGTGCCTGCCGTAGAGATCTGCTCGGACAGATCCGCCGCCGGAATAATGATCTGCGCCAGGCTCACGCTGTAGTTAGGAATAAACACCACCTTCAGCTTGTTCTTCACCTGCGGATCGTTGTTGATCACGTTGGCAACATCGTTGATCAGATGGATGATGTGCTTCGCCACGTAATAGGCCGACGCCGCTTTACCGGCGAAGATATTCACGCGCGGCACCCAATCCGCGGTGGGATCGGCTTTGATGCGGTTATAACGGGTGATGACGTGCAGCACGTTAAGCAGCTGACGCTTATATTCATGGATACGTTTGATCTGCACATCGAACAGCGCATGCGGATCTAGCACAATATCCATGTTCTTCGCCACCCAATCCGCCAGACGTTTTTTGTTGGCGAATTTGGCGTCGGAAATTTGCTCGATAAAGGCCGGATAATCGATGTGTGGCGTCAGATCGCTCAGCTGACTGAGGTCGGTTCGCCAGGTGCGACCAATCGTCTCATCCAGCACATCAGAAAGCGCCGGGTTGGCCAGCGCCAGCCAGCGACGCGGCGTCACGCCGTTGGTTTTATTACAGAAACGCCCCGGGAACAGGCGCGCGAAATCAGCAAACAGCGACTGCACCATCAGATTGGAGTGCAGCTCTGAAACGCCATTCACCTTGTGGCTGACCACCACCGCCAGCCACGCCATGCGCACCTTGCGGCCGTTGTTTTCGTCGATGATCGAGATGCGTGACATCAAATCCCAATCATCCGGATAGTATTCCTGGATGGTTTTCAGGAAGTAATCGTTGATTTCAAACACAATGCTGAGGTGGCGCGGCAGGATCTTGCCGAACATATCCACCGGCCAGGTTTCCAGCGCTTCACTCATCAATGTGTGGTTGGTGTACGAGAACACCTGGCAAGTGACCTCAAAAGCGTCATCCCAGCTGAACTTGTGATCGTCGATCAACAAGCGCATCAATTCAGGGATGGCTAAAACCGGGTGGGTGTCATTAAGATGGATAGCAATTTTATCCGCCAGGTTGTCCCAGGTTTCATGCATTTGCCAGTGGCGATTCAAAATATCCTGCACCGTGGCGGAGACGAGGAAATACTCCTGACGCAAACGCAGTTCACGGCCTGAATCGGTGGAGTCATCCGGATAGAGCACGCGCGATACGTTCTCTGAATGGTTTTTATCTTCCACCGCCGCAAAGTAATCACCCTGGTTAAACTTGCCGAGGTTGATCTCATTGCTGGCCTGCGCGCTCCACAAGCGCAGCGTGTTGGTGGCATCGGTATCGAAACCCGGAATGATTTGATCGTAAGCCGCCGCGATAATCTCTTCGGTTTCCAGCCAACGAACGCGCGCACCTTCATGCTGCAGACGGCCACCGAAACGCACTTTGTAGCGCGTGTTAAAGCGCTGGAACTCCCACGGATTGCCGTATTCCAGCCAGTAATCCGGCGATTCACGCTGCTGACCGTCGACAATATTCTGCTTGAACATGCCGTAATCGTAGCGAATGCCGTAACCGCGTCCCGGCAAACCGAGGGTGGCGAGCGAGTCAAGGAAACACGCCGCTAAACGACCCAGGCCGCCATTGCCGAGCCCCGGGTCGTTCTCTTCGTCCATCAGTTCGCTAAGGTCTAGCCCCATCTCCTCCAGCGCCTGATTGAGATCGTCATAGATACCCATCGCCAGCAATGCATTGCCCAGCGTGCGTCCCATCAGGAACTCCATCGACAGGTAGTAAACCTGACGCACATCCTGCGACAGCTGCGCACGGCTGGAGCGCAACCAACGTTCTACCATGCGATCGCGCACCGCCAGCAAGGCGGCGTTAAGCCACTCATGGTGATTGGCGATCGACGGGTCTTTACCAATAGTAAACATCAGTTTATAGGCGATTGAGTGCTTCAGTGCGTCAACCGTAAGCGTGGGTGAGGCATAGGTGAAAGGTGCATTCATATCCAGTATCCCAATCTCTGATTACAGCAAACGTTGATAAAGATCGCGGTAGGCTTGTGCGGCCACCTGCCAACTAAAATCCATCCCCATCGCCTGCCGCTGAACGTAGCGCCAGAGAGAAGGACGGGACCAGAGGACAAAAGCACGTCGAATCGCCCGCAGCAGCGACCAGGCGTTACTGTCTTCAAAACTGAAACCGCTTGCGACCCCGTCAGCGAGGTTCTCCAGCGAACTGTCCTGCACGGTATCTGCCAGCCCGCCGGTGCGGCGCACTAACGGCAATGTGCCATATTTCAAACCGTACAACTGAGTTAAGCCGCACGGTTCAAAACGGCTCGGCACCATAATCACATCGGCGCCACCGACAATGCGGTGTGAGAAGGCTTCGTGATAACCGATCTGTACGCCGACGCTGCCTGGATGTTCCGCCGCCGCAGCGAGGAAACCTTGTTGTAACTCTGCATCGCCCTGGCCCAACAGCACCAGCTGCCCGCCTTGCGCCAATAGCCCCGGTAACGCTTCCAGCACCAGATCCAGCCCTTTCTGTTTGGTCAAACGGCTGATGACACAAAATACCGGCACTTTGTCATCCACCTTCAGGCCCATGGCGATCTGTAGTTGGCGCTTGTTCTCCGCTTTGCTCTCCAGCGTTTCCCGATCGTAACGCGCCGTCAGCAGCAGGTCGTGCGCCGGGTCCCAAATGCCCGGGTCAACGCCATTTAGGATGCCACTCAGCCGGCCCTCTTTGAGCCGCTGCTCCAGCAAGGATTCCATGCCATAACCGAATTCTGGCCGGGTGATTTCCAGAGCATACGTCGGGCTGACTGCGGTTATATGATCGGCATAAAATAATCCCGCCTTGAGGTACGAAATTTGTCCGTAGAACTCCAGGCCATGCATGGTGAAGAAACTGCGCGGGATCTGGATTTCATCCAGATGACGCGCATTGAACAGCCCCTGATACGCGAGGTTGTGCACGGTAAACACCGTTTTTGCCGGGTGTCCACGGGCCGCGATGTAAGCACAGGTTAACCCCGCGTGCCAGTCATGCGCGTGCACCACATCGGGTTGCCAGTAGGTATCCAACCCGCTGGCCAGCTCGGCACCCATCCAGCCCAGCAGCGCAAAACGCAGATAGTTATCCACGTAGGCAAACTGCGATGTGTCGTGATAAGGGCTGCCGGGACGCTCATACAATCCCGGCGCATCAATTAAATAAATGCCAACGCCATTGAATTGTCCAAATAATAAACGGACCGGGCCAGCAAAAGTATGCAATTCCGCAACGATCTCGGTGTCAGGAATCCCTTTACGCAAATCCGGATACGCGGGAAGCAATACCCGCGCATCCGTACCACCCGCAATCTGAGCCTGAGGCAATGCGCCGACGACATCAGCCAACCCGCCGGTTTTCAGCAGCGGGAAAAGTTCTGAACAGACATGTAAAACCTGCATCCTGGACCCCTATTGTGTTATCGCGCGCGTTCCCCGCGGCGATTATGTGCTTGCTCGTTGCGTTCGTGGTCAGCCAGCCAATTTGGCCAGCATGGCGCGCGTCACCAAAACGATGCCTTCTTCTGAACGGTAAAAACGGCGGCTGTCTTCATCAGGGTTTTCACCAATCACCATGCCTTCCGGAATCACGCAGGCGCGATCGATCACGCAACGACGCAGACGACAGGAACGATTGACCACCACATCCGGTAACAGCACCGATGAGTCGATATTGCAAAACGAGTTAATGCGCACGCGTGGGAACAACACCGAATTCACCACCACGGAACCGGAGATAATGCAGCCACCGGAAACCAGTGAATTCATCGTCATGCCATGGCTGCCCGAGCGATCCTGCACAAATTTGGCGGGCGGCAAGGGTTCCATATGCGTACGGATTGGCCAGTCGTGGTCGTACATATCCAGTTCCGGCGTGACCGAGGCCAGATCAAGATTAGCGCGCCAGTAGGCTTCCAGCGTCCCGACGTCGCGCCAGTAAGGCTCAGCGTTTTCATCGTTCTGTACGCACGACAAGGTAAAGGAGTGCGCATAGGCTTCACCGCTGGCGACAATTTTTGGCAGCAAATCTTTGCCGAAATCGTGGCTCGATTCAGGGATCAGCAAATCCTCTTCCAATAGCTGGTAGAGGTAATCAGCGTTGAACACGTAGATTCCCATACTGGCTAACGCTTTGGTGTCATCACCCGGCATTGACGGTGGCTTCGGCGGTTTTTCCACAAAATCCACCACGTTGTTGTTCGCATCTACGGCCATCACACCAAATGCGGTGGCTTCCGCCAGCGGCACCGGCAAACAGGCGATGGTGCACTTCGCGCCACGTTCAGCGTGATCGAGCAACATGCGCGAGTAATCCATTTTGTAGATATGATCCCCGGCGAGAATCACGATGTATTGCGCTCGATAGCGGCGAATGATGTCGAGGTTCTGCGAAACTGCATCGGCGGTACCGCGATACCAATGCTCGGTGGATGCACGCTGCTGCGCCGGCAGCAAATCGACAAATTCATTCATCTCTTCGTTGAATAACGACCAGCCACGCTGGATGTGCTGCGTTAACGTATGCGACTGATATTGGGTAATCACGCCGATGCGCCGAATACCCGAATTGATACAATTCGACAGCGCAAAGTCGATGATGCGGAACTTGCCGCCGAAATGAACGGCAGGTTTGGCGCGTTTCGCGGTGAGATCTTTCAGACGCGTACCGCGCCCGCCAGCAAGGATCAACGCCACCGTTTGTGTAGGGAGCTGGCGCGCCAGCATCAGTGGATCTGTTCTATCTAACTTAACCATGTCTGACTCCTTATGATTGCTTTAGGAACACACACACGCCGCGTGCGGGCCCGTGCCAGACAGTTGTCAGGATGGGGTTATCTTCCCCGGCGAAAGGAGGAATGGCACGCCACTCTCCGTCTGGTAAGGCAAGGTCACTCACCGATTCCGTGGCGTTGATTGTTATTAACCAGCGGCTGGAGAGCAGGATCTGCATTCTGTGCGCCCCCTGTTCCCACTCCTCATTTCCCAGTGGTTTGCCGCTGGCATTGAACCACTGCACATTGCCATCGCCCTCCTGCCACCAGCGATCCGCTGTCAGTGCAGGAATGCGCTGACGCAGCCGGATTAACGCGGCAGTGAAGTCGACCAGTCCAAAATCATCCTGATGCCAGTGCAACCAGGTGAGTGGGTTGTCCTGACAGTACGCGTTATTGTTACCGTGCTGGCTGTGACCGCGTTCGTCCCCGGCCAGCAGCATCGGTGTACCTTGCGCCAACAGCAGCGTGGTCAGCAGAGCATGCACGCTACGCCGACGACGTTCGACAATATCGAAATTGACCTGTAGCCCCTCTTTGCCATGGTTGTGGCTGAAGTTGCTGCTACTGCCGTCACGATTGTCTTCGCCGTTGGCCTGATTGTGTTTATTGTTGAAGCTCACCACGTCGCGCAGCGTAAAACCGTCATGCGCGGTGATCAGATTGATACTGGCGTGCGGCAAGCGTCCCTCTCGCTGGAACACATCGCTGGAGGCGGCAAACCGCCGGGCAAATTCGCCATTATTGAGCTGGCCGTGCAGCCAGTAACGGCGCGCGGCATCGCGGAAATGGTCATTCCATTCCGCGAATCCTTCGGGAAAATTGCCCACCTGATAGCCGCCGGGGCCGATATCCCACGGTTCAGCAATCAATTTGACCTGTGACAGCACCGGACAGGCTTTAATGGCGATGAACAGCGGCGCATCCTGCCGATAGTCCGGCGTACGACCCAGCACGCTGGCGAGGTCAAAACGGAAGCCATCGATATGGCAGTCCCGCACCCAATAGCGCAGCGCTTCTAATGCCCATTCCATCACCTGCGGATCGCTGAGATTGAGCGTATTGCCGCAGCCGGTCCAGTTTTGATATTCACCCTGCGCGTCGAGCCAGTAATAGCTGGCGTTATCCACGCCGCGCAGTGAAATGTTGGGGCCAATCTCTTCCAACTCGGCAGTGTGGTTGAACACCACATCAAGGATCACTTCGATACCCGCCGCATGCAGCGCTTTCACCGCCTGCTGAAACTCCTGCAAGGGCGTTAAACCCTGCTCGCCGGAGGCATAGCGCGGATCCACCGCCCACAGCGCGAACGGGTTGTAACCCCAGTAATTGCTCAGCCCGAGTCGTAGCAGACGCGGCTCGCTGGCGAAGTGCGCTATCGGCAGCAGTTCCAGCGCGGTGATGCCGAGATGGCGTAAGTACTTCACCATAGCAGGATGGCCCAGTGCCGCATAAGTCCCGCGCAGCCTTTCCGGAATTTCCGGATGTTGCCGGGTTAAGCCACGCACGTGCGCCTCATACACCACCGTCTTGCCCCACGGCGTACGCAGTGGTTTCTCATCATCCCAGTCAAAATCTTCAGCGATCACCAGTGATTTCGGCGCAATGGCGGCGTTATCCTGCTCATCCGGCTGCTGCTCACCACCGCTAAAACGCGGATCGTCGGGAATATCCCCCACCACCGCTTTCGCGCAGGGATCCACCAGCAGTTTGGCGGGGTTAAAACGATGACCTTGCTGTGGTGCCCACGGACCGTGGACGCGATAGCCGTAACGCTGGCCGGGCTTTAATGCCGAAAAATAGCCGTGCCAGATATCCCCACTGCGCGCGGGTAGCGTAAAGCGACGCTCAACGCCGTGCGCGTCAAACAGGCACAGCTCCACCTGCTCGGCATGGCGGGAAAACAGCGTGAAGTTAACGCCGCGCCCATCGTAATGGGCGCCCAACGGCGTTGGCTGCCCGGGCTCCAGCATCAGTCGCCCTCCCGCACCAGCCAAATCGTGGCCAGCGGCGGCAAGGTCAGGCTCAGGGATTGCGCCCGACCGTGGCTCTCAATGTTATCGGTATGCACGATGCCGTGATTGCGGATATTACTGCCGTGATAATCCTGCTGATCGGTGTTCAGCACCTCACGCCAGCCGCCTTGTTGATTGACGCCAAAGCGGTAGTCGTGGCGCGCCACCGGCGTGAAGTTACTGGCAACGATGATTTCATTGCCGTCACGATCGCGGCGCACAAACACAAACACCGAGTTTTCATGATCGTCGACCACCAGCCATTCAAAGCCCTGCGCATCGAAATCAAGTTGATGTAATGGCGTGAAGTGTTTGTAGCTGTGGTTGAGATCGCGCACCAGACGCTGTACGCCGTTGTGCCAGTTGTCTTCGCCCTCCAGCAGATGCCAGTCGAGGCTCGAATCGTGGTTCCACTCACGCCCTTGCGCAAACTCGTTGCCCATAAACTGCAGCTTTTTACCGGGGAAGCCCCACATCCAGCCGTAATAGGCACGCAGGTTGGCAAACTTTTGCCACGCATCGCCGGGCATGCGATCAAGAATCGAGCGTTTACCGTGCACCACTTCATCGTGCGACAGCGGCAGCACGAAGTTTTCGGTGTAGTTATAAAGCATGCCAAACGTCATCAGGTTGTGATGATAGCGACGGTGCACCGGATCGAGTTTCATGTAGTCGAGCGTGTCGTGCATCCAGCCGAGGTTCCATTTGAACCAGAAGCCGAGGCCGCCATCTTCAGAAGGGCGTGTCACACCCGGATAGTCGGTGGACTCTTCTGCCACGCTGATGGTGCCCGGTGCCGCACGGCCCAGTGTGCGGTTGGTGTGGCGCAGGAAGGAAATCGCTTCAAGATTTTCACGCCCGCCAAAGTGGTTAGGGATCCATTCGCCCTCTTTGCGGCTGTAATCGCGGTAGATCATCGATGCCACGGCATCCACACGCAGGCCATCAATGCCAAAGCGCTCCATCCAATACAGCGCGTTGCCGGAGAGATAGTTACTGACTTCGCGGCGTCCAAAGTTGTAGATCAGTGTGTTCCAGTCCTGATGGTAGCCTTCACGCGGATCGCTGTGCTCATACAGTTCGGTGCCATCAAATTTCGCCAATCCGAAATCGTCACTGGGAAAGTGACCCGGCACCCAATCAAGCAACACATTTAGGCCGGCATCGTGCGCTGCGGCGATAAAGTGGCGGAACTCATCGCGGGTACCAAAGCGGCGCGTGGGTGCATACATGCCAAGAGGCTGATAGCCCCAGCTGCCATCAAACGGATGTTCGTTGATCGGCAGCAGTTCAATGTGGGTGAAGCCCATCTCTTTGACGTAAGGCACCAGCTGTTCGGCCAGCTCTTTGTAGCTCAGCCAGAAGTTGTTGTCGGTGTGGCGGCGCCAGGATCCCAGATGCACTTCGTAAATCGAGATCGGCTGATCAAAAGCATTGGCGGCTTTGCGCTGCGGCTGCATCTCCACCTTCGGCGGTAAACCGCAGATCATTGAGGCGGTTTGCGGGCGCATCTGTGCTTCAAAGGCAAACGGGTCGGCTTTGATGCGCATCTGCCCTGACGCATCAATAATTTCATATTTGTACAGCTGGCCATTCACCGCGCCCGGCACAAACAGCTCCCAGATACCCAGCTCACGGCGGAAGCGCATCGGGTGACGACGACCGTCCCAGAAATTGAATTCGCCCACCACAGAGACGCGACGTGCGTTCGGTGCCCACACCGAGAAACGGGTGCCGCTGACGCCATCGATGGTGGCGTTATGTGCACCTAACGTTTCATACGGGCGCAGATGCGTGCCTTCGCCGAGCAGCCAGGCATCCATTTCGGCCAGTAGAGGACCGAAGCGATAGGCATCATCGATCAGGTTTTGCTGGCCGTGCCAGGTGACCGCCAGCTGATAGCGAAACAGGTTTTTACGGCGTGGGATCACACCGCAGAAGAAGCCGCGTGAATCGAGGCATTTAAGCTGCGCGCATTTGCGTCCGGTGTTGGTTTCAATCACCCAGACTTCGGAGGCGTCGGGCAGCAGCGCGCGCACTTCAAGGCCTTCGACAGTTTGGTGCATCCCCAAAAAAGAGAAGGGATCGGCATAATTCCCGGCAAAAAGGGCATTGATCGCCTGGCGATCGGGAAGCTCTGACATGACTTTCTTCCTATGATTTTGCGCAGGCGACCGGAGTGGACAACAATGCCGCCTCTGGTGCGCTGCTTTTCATTGAGCCATACGTACATCAGCAAGAGAGGACACCGTCCATGGGAGAAGATCTTTGCCGTGTACAACAACCATTCAGTTCGGAAAGCAAAAACAGTAAACAACCGGCACATCACTGTTAAATCATAGCTTGGGGCTGGCAGAAGCCAGGGGGGAAAGCAAAAAAATCTTGTCGGGCAAGCAAAAAGGGGAAGCGGATCACTTGTCAGGCGCAATTTGGGTTAAGTTTTGCAACCTGGTTGGCATAAAAAAGGCCGGGAAATCCCGGCCTGTCTGCTTTGTCGCTGCGCTTAGTCGATCAGCAAACGCAACATGCGGCGTAGCGGTTCAGCCGCGCCCCACAACAATTGGTCACCCACGGTAAAGGCGGAAAGGTATTCCGGCCCCATGTTCAGTTTGCGCAGACGGCCCACTGGCGTGGTCAGCGTACCGGTCACCGCTGCAGGGGTCAGTTCACGCATGGTGATTTCGCGGTCATTTGGCACCACTTTCACCCACTCGTTATGAGAAGCCAGCAGCTGTTCGATTTCGTTCAGCGGGATATCTTTTTTCAGCTTCAGGGTGAATGCCTGGCTGTGGCAGCGCAGTGCACCGACGCGCACACACAGACCATCCACTGGGATCACGCTGCTGGTGCGCAGAATCTTGTTGGTTTCTGCCTGGCCTTTCCACTCTTCGCGGCTCTGGCCATTATCCAGCTGCTTGTCGATCCATGGAATCAGGCTGCCCGCCAGCGGTACGCCGAAGTTGTCGGTCGGCAAAGTGCCTGAACGGGTGAAATCGGTGACGCTGCGTTCGATATCCAGAATCGCCGAAGCCGGATCCTGCAGGGATTTCGCCACGTGGTCGTGCAACATGCCCATCTGGGTCAGCAGTTCACGCATATGGCGCGCACCGCCGCCCGACGCCGCCTGATAAGTAGCGACAGAGGCCCACTCCACCAGATCGTTAGCGAACAGGCCGCCGAGTGACATTAGCATCAGGCTGACGGTACAGTTACCGCCGACGAAGGTTTTGATACCGTTGTCGAGGCCCTGACGAATCACATTGTGGTTAACCGGATCGAGAATGATGATGGCGTCATCTTTCATGCGCAGCGTCGAGGCCGCATCAATCCAGTAACCCTGCCAGCCGCTTTCACGCAGCTTAGGGTAAACTTCACTGGTGTAGTCACCGCCCTGGCAGGTGATAATAATATCCAGCGCCTTCAGCGCCTCGATATCAAAAGCATCCTGCAGCGCACCGGTCGACTTGCCGCCGAATGTCGGTGCTGCCTGACCAAGCTGAGACGTGGAGAAGAAGACCGGATTAATCACATCAAAATCGCGTTCTTCACTCATGCGTGACATCAGCACAGAGCCGACCATGCCACGCCAACCAATAAAGCCTACATTCTTCATTTTCTGTCCGTCCGGGGCGTTATCACTGTGCCCTTCGTGGTGCGAGGAAAAGACCAAGCGGAATATCCAGTTGATCTGCGTAATAATCAGGTTTACCTGCGACCTCCAACTCTACAAAATGCAGGCTTTCTGGCAAGTGAATTAATTCGATTGCGCCAACTTTTTCAGCAGTACAACTAATACTCCCCTCAATGAATCGAGGTACGGGCAGGCGGAAATTCGGAGTATCTCGATCGGCTACGCGAGTCAGCGCTCCGGAAGCCCATCGCCGCCAACGCACCTTAGTTGAAAAATGACGGGAACAAGGGATGGCTATTACCTATGACTGAAATGATATCTGCGACCATATTGCTGCTGTTGATTATGGATCCGCTAGGCAACCTGCCGATTTTTATGTCGGTGCTTAAGCATCTCGAACCCAAGCGCCGGCGCGCGGTGCTAATACGTGAAATGCTGATCGCACTGATCATCATGCTGCTTTTCCTGTTTACCGGCGAACGTATTCTGGCGTTCCTGAATTTGCGCACCGAAACCGTCTCGATCTCCGGCGGCATCATCCTGTTCCTGATTGCCATTCGCATGATTTTTCCCTCTGGCGAAACCAGCACCAGCGGATTACCTGCAGGTGAAGAACCGTTTCTGGTGCCGCTGGCGATTCCGCTGGTCGCAGGCCCTTCGCTGTTAGCCACGCTGATGCTGCTGTCACATCAATATCCTAATCAGATGTCACATTTGGTTGGTGCATTGCTGATTGCCTGGGGCGTTACCGTGGTCATTCTGCTGATGTCAGGACTGTTTTTACGCCTGTTGGGCGACAAAGGCGTTAACGCGCTGGAGCGGTTGATGGGCTTGATTTTGATTATGCTGGCAACGCAGATGTTCCTGGATGGGATCCGCGCTTATCTAAAACTTTAGTAAATAGACAGCGGGCGGCACTTTGGCCGCCCGCTCGCAGGATTACTTCTGCTTCTTCTCAATCGGTTTGCCCGACCAGTAACCGGCCAGCAGCGAACCTGACAGGTTGTGCCACACCGAGAACAGCGCACCCGGCAAAGCGGCCAGTGGCGAGAAGTAGAGTTTGCCCAGCGTTGCCGCCAGACCGGAGTTCTGCATACCCACTTCCAGTGCCAGCGTGCGGCAGGTGGATTCGTCAAAGCCAAACAGCTTGCCGCCCCAGTAACCGCCCAGCAGGCCGATGGCGTTATGCAGGATCACCGCCGCAATCACCACCAGGCCGACAGAACCGATAAAGCCCTGAGAACCCGCTACCACTGCGCTGATAATCAGCAGAATGCAGACCATGGAAAATGCCGGCAGATAGGGCTCAACACGGCGCACCACGCTGTTCATTGAGTGGTGGATGATCAGACCCAGACCAATCGGGATAACCACGATTTTAATAATGCTGAGCAGCATGCCGATCACATCGACCTGAATGTGAGTATCGACATAGAAGCGCGTCAGTAGCGGCGTGGCGAACACACCCACCAGCGCAGACACTGAAGAGATGGTCACGGACAGGGCCACATCGCCCTTCGCCAGATAGATCATCACGTTGGACGCGGTACCGCTGGCCACGCTGCCCACCAGGATCATCCCGGCTGAAAGGTCCGGCGGCATGTGGAATAGCTTAGCCAGGCCCCAGGCGGCGAGTGGCATCACCAGATAGTGCAAAAAGGTGCCGGCAATAACCGGTGCCGGACGCGTCAGCACACGTTTGAAATCATCAATATTCAGAGTGACGCCCATGCCGAACATGATCAGCATTAGCAGGTAAGTGACCCACGGCCCAATACCGAGAAACGTCGAGGGTGAGTAATACGCCGCGACCGAGAGCAGCACGGCCCAGAGCGGGAACAGGCGGGTTAATTTGGCGAGCATGGAGAGACTTCCTTAGATATTTTTTAATTTATTTCATATGCCACAGATGAAGTGCCGCGCGGGGAACGACCACAGCGACGGACGCGGGATCATAACATTTCATTATCGTGACGTAAGGCGGGAAGTCGCTGGCAGGATAAAATGCGGATCGTCTGCGGCAAAGCAGGGAAAACGGCAATGATATCCGCTGCTTTTAAGGCGGTGGACGAGATATCGCACGCCTGTAGCCTGTTAAAGAAATAAAAAAGCCGGACGATGTCCGGCTCGTTTTCAGCATGTCTGGATTAACTGCCAAACAAGTTCTTATGCAGCGCGCGCACCACTTCTTCTGCGTCTGGCGTTGGTACCAGGAAGCACAGGTTATAGCTGCTGGCACCGTAGCAAATCATGCGCAGATTAAACGGCTCAAGGGCACCAAACACCTCTTTGCCAACGCCGCAGGCTTTCGACAGGTTGTTGCCGATAATCGCCACCAGCGCCAGGTTCTCTTCCACTTCCACGCGGCACAGTGAAGAGAGCTCAGTCAGCAGTGCTTGCGTCAACAAGCTTTCACCGGTGGTCGAAGAACCGGTGGTATCCAGCGTCAGCGCCACGCTCACTTCTGACGTGGTGACCAGATCGACGGAGATGTTATGGCGAGCCAGAATCGCGAACACTTCAGCCAGGAAGCCGTGCGCGTGCAGCATGTTCAGGCTGTGCAGCGTCATCAGCGTTTGCTTACGACGCAGTGCCAGCGCGCGGAACAGCGGTGGATTCTGGGTTTCATTGCACACGCGCGTGCCACCTGCAGCCGGATCTTTGCTCGAACCGACGAACACCGGAATGTCACTGCGCACAGCTGGCAGCAAGGTCGCTGGATGCAGCACTTTCGCGCCGAAGATCGCCATTTCCGCCGCTTCCTCGAAGGTGATCTCTTCGATGCGTTTCGCGGTGGGCACCACGCGTGGATCGGTGGTGTAGATACCGGCCACGTCGGTCCAGATATCCACACGCGATGCCTGCAGAGCTTCTCCCAACAGTGCTGCGGTATAGTCGCTGCCGCCACGTCCCAGCGTGGTGGTGCGCCCTTTGCCTTCGCTACCAATAAAGCCCTGAGTAACGACCAGTGCTTCTGCAACACGTGGAGCCAGTTGCGCGGTGGACAGCTCTTTCAGCGTGGCAACATCAGGCTCAGCACGACCAAAACGGTCGCTGGTGCGCATCACTTTACGCACATCAAACCATTCGGCATTGACCTGACGCTCACGCAGCACTTCCACGAACAGCAGGGTCGACATCAGCTCACCGTGGCTTACCAACTCATCGGTCAGCGCATGTGAGGTCGCCAGCGCAGTCGCTTCCGCCAGCATCAGGATGTTTTCCAGCATGCGATCAATCTCCTGGCGAATCACTTCAGGGGATTGCAGGCGATCAATGATGGCGTATTGAATGTTGCGAATTTCGTCCAGCAGGTGCGCGCGCTGCTCCAGTTCCCGGCCTTCAGCCAGAGAAACCAGCAGATTAGTCACGCCAGCAGACGCAGAGAGCACCACTAAACGGGTATTGGCATCAGAGAGCACAACATCCGCACTGCGGTTCATGGCATCAAAATCGGCAACGCTGGTGCCGCCAAATTTTGCCACGATCAGGTTTTGAGACATGTTACGAACCTCGTGTCAGATTAGCTTTCTCCCGTGGTTAAACGGAAGAGGTGATTTCAGCCTTGGCACAAGAGAAGAGCAGAATTGGACAGACAAGATCAGGAGATGAGTCACCAAAAGCACTTCACCTTGCGAAACGTCCGACTGCGGACGCTTCTGGTGACAACCCAGAGGATTCAGCCCCTGCAGCCGACAGGACAACACTCCGCGTGTTGTTCCATCTCGGCGTCGCACCCCATGATGTGTTGTCGTTGGATACGGATCCTCAAACACACTGCCTGGGCGACGCGCCTCTTCTGGCTTGCACCCAAAGGTGCAAGTCGCGGGCACAAAATACTGATTAATTTTGCTGCTGTCCAGCCTTGCAACACGTTGAAAATTCTTTTTTAGAATTACGCCAGCGCATCGCAGAACAAACGCTGGCAGCCACACCCGCCTAAAGTAGTCAACGGCGCGCAAAAACGCGGCTTTTTGCTGATGCGGCACAGGGAATTTTTTTGCCAGAACATCGACAATCACCGCCGGATTAACCTGAAACCTTGCGGCCACGGTCACAAATTTTTTCCCTTCGTTTGCAACTGTGGTCATACTGAAACCCGTTCGCGGTAGCGTATCAGCCACAAGAAATGCTTAGCACGCTGGGTCAGCAGGACGCGCCCGGCTGGAATGACGGTTCTTATTTCAACAAGAGTGTTGCCATGAAAAATATCAATCCGAAACAAACCGCAGCCTGGAAAGCGCTGCAGCAGCATTTTGACCAGATGAAATCGGTGCAGATCGCCGACCTGTTTAAAGATGATGCCGATCGTTTTGCGAAATTCTCTGCCACTTTCGACGATCAGATGCTGGTGGATTTCTCAAAAAACCGCATCACCCAGGAAACCCTCGATAAGTTACAGGCGCTGGCAAAAGAGACCGATCTGGCGGGCGCCATCAAATCCATGTTCTCTGGTGAGAAGATCAACCGCACCGAAGAGCGTGCCGTGCTGCACGTTGCTTTGCGTAATCGCAGCAACACGCCAATCATTGTTGATGGCAAAGATGTGATGCCAGAAGTGAATGCGGTGCTGGCGAAGATGAAAGGCTTCTCTGAGCGCATCATCAGCGGTGAGTGGAAAGGTTATACCGGCAAAGCGATCACCGACGTGGTGAACATCGGTATCGGCGGTTCGGATCTCGGTCCATTCATGGTGACTGAGGCGCTGCGCCCGTATAAAAATCACCTGAACATGCACTTTGTTTCTAACGTTGATGGCACACACATTGCCGAAACGCTGAAAGATCTCAGCCCGGAAACCACCCTGTTCCTCGTGGCGTCTAAAACCTTCACCACGCAGGAGACCATGACCAACGCCCACAGCGCGCGCGACTGGTTCCTGAAAACCGCGGGCGACCAGCAGCATGTCGCCAAACACTTTGCTGCGCTGTCGACCAACGGTAAAGCGGTGGGCGAGTTCGGTATCGATACCGACAATATGTTTGAGTTCTGGGACTGGGTCGGCGGTCGCTATTCACTGTGGTCAGCGATTGGCTTGTCGATCATCCTGTCAGTGGGCTTCGAGAACTTCGAACAGCTGCTGAGCGGCGCACATGCGATGGACAACCACTTCGCCAACACGCCAGCCGAGCAAAACCTGCCGGTGCTGCTGGCACTGATCGGTATCTGGTACAACAACTTCTTTGGTGCCGAAACCGAAGCCATCCTGCCTTACGACCAGTACATGCACCGTTTCGCAGCGTACTTCCAGCAGGGCAACATGGAGTCCAACGGTAAGTACGTGGATCGCGAAGGTAACCCGGTGGATTACCAGACCGGCCCAATTATCTGGGGCGAGCCTGGCACCAACGGTCAGCATGCGTTTTATCAGCTGATTCATCAGGGCACCAAACTGATCCCTTGCGACTTTATCGCCCCGGCGCAGACCCACAACGCACTGACCGATCACCATCCGAAACTGCTGTCGAACTTCTTCGCGCAGACCGAAGCGCTGGCGTTTGGCAAATCACGTGAGGTGGTCGAGAAAGAGTTTACCGATGCCGGTAAATCCGTTGAGTCTGTTGCCCACATCGTGCCGTTCAAGGTGTTCGAGGGTAACCGCCCAACCAACTCCATCCTGCTACGTGAAATCACCCCGTTCAGCCTGGGTGCACTGATTGCGCTGTACGAGCACAAGATCTTCACTCAGGGCGCGATTCTCAACATCTTCACCTTTGACCAATGGGGTGTTGAATTGGGTAAACAGTTGGCAAACCGTATTCTGCCAGAGCTGGAAAATGAATCGCAGATCAGCAGCCACGACAGTTCCACTAATGGCTTAATTAACCGCTATAAATCCTGGCGATAATTTTCCTGCCAATCTGAATAAGGCGGCTTAATTGCCGCCTTATTTCTACTAAACATGCAATAAACCTCGCAATTTTGTTATTCAGCGATCCCGTTACGGTTAGATAATTCTTAAAATGCGCTAAGGAAAATCGGAGTTTGTTTAAAATGAACAGCATGGCACTCATCAAAAAATGGATCTAATTCGCCCACCTAAAATAAGCATCTATTTGATTAATCTATCATTAAAATTAAAGCACACTCAGGAAAATCTGATTAATCCTATTCCGTACCATTTTTTAATGCAAAAGTGAAAAATGCTGCCGTGTCAGCCCCAACCACTCAAATATCCCGCCACCTGAAAAATATTCATTTAAAAAAAGCAGCTATCGCCAATTCGCCGTATTTATCACCAGAATAACCCCTGTTTTTCACCCTCTTTTACTGGCGATGAACTCTGGTAATTTGTTGCCCTATACTGAACGCGCCCGAAATTAGGGTACATCCTTCATTCATTTGTTTCTAAAAATGCAGGAAACGTTGTTATGAAAAAACTGATGGTTGCCGGTGCAGCCTTACTTTACGTTGCCGTTTCTTCCGCTGCGATTGCCGCACCGGAAGAAGCTGGTGCTGCAGCGGGCGCGCAGGCGGGAGCAATCTCGACCGGTGCCACGACCGCTGTGGGTATCGGCGCACTGGGCGCGTTAGTAGGACTCGGCATCGCTGCTGCTGGCGGCGGTGACGGCGCAAATACCGGCACAACAACGACCACCACAACGAGCACCACGCGTTGATGTAGCACCTTTAAACATAACCACACAGCCGTGTGGTTATTTTTTGCCTGGTTTTATTTTTGACAGGGATATACACAGTGCACCGACTCTCCTTGCTACTTTTCTGCCTGCTGCTGCAGGCCTGCACACAAACACAAAAAGGCCTGGAACAAACCGTGATGCTGGCCGTAAAAGGTCCGGATGATGTCACCGTCACCGATGAGCAGGTTGCCAGTCTCCCTTACGCCAGCCTGTATGCGCGCATCAATGAAGGACCGCGTATCTTCGTGGTACTTGGGTATGACGAAAACGGCCAGCTGAAATGGATCACTCAGGATAAAGCGATGCTGGTGATGCAGCATGGCAGGCTCGTCAAAACACTGGGGCTGGCCAGCAACCTTGATGAGGTCAGCAATCTGGCGCAGGATCCGCTCGTCGATGCGCTGCATCTGCAAAACAATGTCAGCTGGACCCGCGTGGTGCAGTGGCGCGAGAAAGAGAAAGTACGCGCTGCCACCGCCACTTCCACCTTTCAGCGCGGCGATGACACCGTGCTGAACATCGCCGGTGAGCGCGTGCCCTGCCGTATCTGGATCGAGACCGTGCGAATGGATGATGTCGGCGCAGAATGGCAAAACACCTTCTGGATCGATAACCGTGATGGCAGCGTTTTGCAGGCAAATCAAATGCTCGCCGCAGATGCCTTCCCAGTTGAAACCACTATTCTGAAGCCGGCAAAATCATGAAAATAATCTCCCCTCTGTTAACGGCCATCGCGCTGCTGACGGCCGGTTATGCGCAGGCAGATAGCCAGGTAACGGTGCATGACCAGCACAGCCAACACAGCCTGCAGATCGATCATGCACAGAATCTGGCGCAGCTGGTCACCAACCCGGCACTGCACACCTGGTGGCCCGGTACGGTGATCGCTGAACGTGGCGCAACGGCGGTGGCACAGCAACAACAGCAACAGCTGCTGGCTGATTTACGCACCTGGCAGGCCGAAAGCGGCGATGCGCTGGCAGCGACCATTGGCGCAGTGATCCACCAGCTCAGCACGATACAGGTCACCGGACGCCAGTTCACTGAACTCGATCCTGATTGGGTGCGCCTGCGTCCAGAAGCCAATCGCACGCTACAGGGCAGCTACGACCTCTACACGCTGCCTCAGCCTGACCAGGTGCTGATTCTCGGCGCGCTGGAACATCCCGGCAAAGCAAGCTGGCAACCTGGTCGCACCGTGCGTGATTACCTTGATACCCACGATCGCCTGTCAGGAGCCGAGCGCAGTTTCGCCACGGTGATCTCGCCTTCGGGCCAGATGCAGCAGGTGCCGGTCGCCTACTGGAATCAACGTCACGTGGAAGTGGCACCCGGCAGCATCATCTGGCTGGGCTTTACCTCATGGAGCCTGCCGTGGGGAAAAGCTGATTTGAATGCGCGCATGCTTTCTGTTCTGACACACCGGATTCCAGACTGATGAAAAAACAATTACTTCTCAGCCTGTTGGCTGCTTCTGTCTCTGCGGCATGCCAGGTGCACGCGGAAACCTGGCCGGAACCCATCGGGCCATCACAATCGGATTTCGGCGGCGTGGGTTTGATGCAGACCCCCACGGCACGCATGGCGAAAGAGGGCGAATTCAGCCTGAACTTCCGCGATAACGATCAATATCGCTACTACTCTGCTTCGCTGCAGCTGTTCCCATGGCTGGAAACCACCGTGCGTTACACTGACGTGCGTACGCGCCGCTATAGCGCAGTTGAAGGCTTCAGTGGCGACCAAAGTTATAAAGACAAAGCCTTCGATGTGAAGCTGCGTCTGTGGCAGGAGAGCTACTGGCTGCCTGAAGTGGCAGTCGGATCGCGTGATTTGGGCGGTACCGGCCTGTTTGACAGTGAATATCTGGTGGCAACCAAAGCCTGGGGACCGTTTGATTTCACCATGGGCATCGGCTGGGGCTACCTCGGTAACAGCGGCAGTATCAAAAACCCGTTCTGCTCCTACAGCGATAGCTTCTGTAGCCGTACCGGCGGTGGCTCGGCGGGTTCTATCAATGGTTCCCAGATGTTCCACGGCCCGGCAGCACTGTTTGGCGGCGTGGAGTATCAAACCCCCTGGCAGCCGCTACGTCTGAAGCTGGAATATGAAGGCAATGACTATCAGGATGACTTTGCCGGACGTCTGGAACAGCGCAGCAAGGTCAACGTGGGAGCGATTTATCGCCTGACCGATTGGGCCGATATCAACGCCAGCTATGAGCGTGGCAACACCTTTATGTTTGGCGTGACCGTGCGCACTAACTTCAACGATTTGCGCCAGTCGCACATTGATAGTGCCAAACCGGCTTATAACCCGCAGCCGCAGGGTGATCTGTTGCAACCGACGGTGGTAGCCAACCAGCTGACCGATCTGAAGTACAACGCCGGATTAAGCGGTCCGCGCATCCAGACCAAAGGCAGTACGCTGTATGTCTCTGGCGAACAGACGAAATACCGCGATACGCGCGAAGGCGTCGATCGTGCCAATCGCATCATCATGAACAACCTGCCGGCCGGCATTGATACCATAGATGTCACCGAGTCGCGTCTCAATATGCCGCAGGTGACCACCCGCACTGATGTCGCCAGTCTGCACAATGCGCTGAGCGGTTACCCGCTGGGTCATGAGCAGCCGCTGCAGCAGACGCGTGAGAATCCGGTCGATCCTGGCGAGACTGAACAAGGCTTCTTTATCCGCAAAGATCGCCTTCACTACAATCTGGCACCGGTGCTCAATCAGTCGGTTGGTGGGCCTGAGAGCTTCTACATGTACCAACTGGGCGTGATGGGCAGCGTTGATTACGCACTGACCGATCACCTGCTGGTTAGCGGCAGCCTGTTTGGTAACCTCGCCAATAACTACGACAAATTTAACTACAACGGCGCACCGGCTGACTCCACCCTGCCGCGCGTGCGTACCCATATTCGCGACTACGTCGAGAACAATGTCTACGTTAATGACCTGCAAGCCAACTACATGGGGTATCTCGGCAATGGCTTCTATGGCCAGGTGTACGGCGGTTATCTCGAAACCATGTACGGCGGCGTGGGTGGTGAAGTGTTGTATCGTCCGATAGACAGCAACTGGGCTTTTGGTGTTGATGCCAACTACGTGAAACAACGTGACTGGGACAACATGATGCAGTTCACCGACTACAAAGCGCCAACCGGACACTTCACCGCGTACTGGCGCCCATGGTTCATGCAGGACGTGCTGGTGAAAGCCAGCGTCGGTGAATATCTGGCGAAAGATAAAGGTGTGACGGTCGATGTGTCGAAGCGCTTCGACAGCGGTGTGATGGTCGGCTTCTACGCCACCAAAACCAACGTGTCCGCCGAAGCCTATGGCGAAGGCGACTTCACCAAAGGCTTCTATATCTCGATTCCAATGGATCTGTTTACCGTGACGCCAACCCGTGGCCGTGCGCAGGTGAATTGGGTGCCGCTAACGCGTGATGGCGGACAGATGCTGGGGCGTAAATATCAGCTGTATGACATGACCTCAGATCGTGATGCGCGGTTTAATTAACGACAAGTGTGGAAGGTTGAAACGGCGTTGACCTCCAGGCGCATTCCTGGAGGTTTCGGGGCCTTGCCTGGTTGGGCCCCGACTGAATGCTCTGCGTATCCTTTTACGCCATCAGCCCATCAATCCGCGTCATAACCCAGATTCGGTGCTAGCCAGCGCTCAACCTCGCTGACACTCATCCCTTTACGCGCCGCGTAATCTTCCACCTGATCACGCTGAATCTGCGCCACAGCGAAGTATTTGCTGTCCGGATGGCTGAAATACCAGCCGGATACTGCCGCACCCGGCCACATAGCAAAGGACTCCGTGAGCTTCATGCCAGTGTGCGTCTCCACATCCAGCAACTGCCAGATTTGCGCTTTCTCCGTGTGTTCCGGACAGGCCGGATAGCCCGGAGCAGGACGAATGCCCTGATAATTTTCGCGAATCAACTCTTCGTTACTCAGGTTCTCATGAGCGGCAAAGCCCCAAATCACCTTACGTACCCGCTCATGCAGATATTCGGCAAAAGCTTCGGCCAGACGGTCTGCCAGCGCCTTGATCATGATTTTGTTGTAGTCATCATGCTGCTGTTCATAGGCTTCGGCCAGCGCATCCTCTTCCAGTCCACCGGTGACAGCAAACGCACCGAGATAATCGGCTTTACCGCTGGATTTCGGTGCGACAAAGTCAGCTAAGCAGTAGTTGGCGAAGTCGGTTTTCTCGGTCTGCTGACGTAAGTGATGGCTCACACCTATCACCTGATCGCGGTTTTCATCACGGTAGACTTCAATATCGTCTCCGACGCGGTTTGCCGGGAAAATACCGACTACGCCACGCGGATTGAGGGTGCCGGTTTCACTGAGCCTGTCCAACATGGCGTTGGCATCGGCAAACAGGCGTTTAGCCTCTTCACCCACCACTTCATCTTCGAGAATGCGCGGGTATTTCCCCGCCAGCGACCAGGTCATAAAGAACGGCGTCCAGTCGATGTAGTTACGGAGGGTGTCGATACTGGCTTCAACCGCGCTGACCCCAAGGCGATGCGCGACCGGCGGCGTATAGCTTTCCCAGTCGATGGCGTAATCGTTGTCGCGTGCGGTTTGCAGGCTGACCGGCGGCGTGCGTGGCTTCTTACGTGCGTGCTGAATGCGCACCGTGTCGTACTCTTTGCGCGTGCGGGCCATAAACTCCTCTTTAAGGCTTTCTGAGAGCAGTGAAGAGACAACACCCACGGTGCGTGAGGCGTTTTGCACATACACCGTTGGACCACTGTAGTTCTGCTCGATCTTCACTGCCGTATGCGCTTTCGACGTGGTCGCACCGCCAATCAGTAACGGGATGGTGAAGCCCTGGCGCTCCATCTCTTTCGCCACGTTGACCATCTCATCCAGCGAAGGCGTAATCAGCCCGGAAAGCCCAATGATATCGGCATTTTCAGCAATGGCGGTTTTCAGGATTTTGTCACTTGGCACCATCACGCCAAGATCGATAATTTCGTAGTTATTACACTGCAGCACCACGCCGACAATGTTTTTACCGATGTCATGCACATCGCCCTTCACCGTCGCCAGCACGATTTTACCGTTGCTGCGCCCGACTTCTTTGCTGGCTTCAATGTAAGGTTCGAGATAGGCCACCGCTTGCTTCATCACGCGCGCCGATTTCACTACCTGCGGCAGGAACATTTTGCCCTCGCCGAACAAATCGCCGACCACGTTCATGCCGGACATCAGCGGCCCTTCAATCACTTCAATGGGCCTTGCGGCAGCCTGACGCGCCTCCTCGGTGTCCAGCTCAATAAATTCAGTGATGCCTTTTACCAGCGAGTATTCCAGACGCTTGACCACGTCCCAACTGCGCCATTCGGCCTGCTGCTTCTCCTGCTCACCGTCGCTCTTGCTACCGCGATATTTCTCCGCCAGCTCCAGCAAACGCTCAGTGCCATCGTCACGACGGTTCAGCACCACATCTTCCACCGCATCGCGCAGTTCTGCGGGCAAGTCGTCATAGATCGCCAGCTGACCGGCGTTGACGATGCCCATATCCATCCCATTGCGAATCGCGTAATAGAGGAACACCGCGTGAATCGCCTCGCGCACTGGATCGTTACCACGGAACGAGAACGACACGTTAGACACGCCGCCGGAGATCATCGCATGCGGCAGCTCGCGCTTGATGTCTTCACAGGCGCCGATAAAGTCCATCGCATAGTTGTTATGCTCTTCAATACCGGTGGCGACTGCGAAGATGTTTGGGTCGAAAATGATGTCTTCTGGCGGGAAACCGACCTCTTCCGTCAGAATCTTGTAGGCGCGACGACAGATTTCGATTTTACGTGCGCGGGTATCCGCCTGGCCGACTTCATCAAACGCCATCACCACCATGGCGGCACCGTAGCGTCGCACTTTACGCGCGTGTTCGATAAACGGCTCAACGCCCTCTTTCATCGAAATTGAGTTAACGATGCCTTTGCCCTGAATGCACTGCAGCCCTTTCTCGATCACCTCCCACTTGGAGGAGTCGATCATGATCGGTACGCGCGCGATATCGGGTTCACCGGCAATCAGGTTGAGGAAGCGCACCATCGCAGCTTCCGCATCCAGCATGCCTTCGTCCATGTTGATATCGATAATTTGCGCGCCGCTTTCCACCTGCTGACGGGCCACATCCAACGCTTCGTTGTACTTCTCTTCTTTAATCAGACGCTTAAATTTGGCCGAACCCGTGACGTTGGTGCGTTCACCGACGTTCACATACAGCGAATCAGCGTGAATATTCAGGGGTTCCAGACCGGACAGACGGCAGGCAACAGGGATTTCAGGCAGCTGGCGGGGGGCAACGCCCTCAACCGCCGCCGCCATCGCCGCGATATGTTCCGGCGTGGTACCGCAGCAGCCGCCGATGATATTCAGGAAACCGGCTCGCGCCCATTCGCCGATCTGTTCAGCCATGGTTGCCGCATCTAAATCGTATTCACCAAACGCATTCGGCAAACCGGCGTTAGGGTGAGCAGTGACATAGCCTTCCGCAATGCGGGATAGCTCCTGCACGTACTGGCGTAGCTCGTCTGGACCGAGCGCACAGTTCAGGCCAAACGACAGCGGCTCGGCGTGACGCAGTGAGTTGTAGAAACCTTCTGTGGTCTGGCCGGAGAGTGTGCGACCCGAGGCATCGGTAATGGTACCGGAGATCATCACCGGCAGCTTCACGCCCATCGCTTCCATCTCGACCTGCACCGCGTAAATCGCCGCCTTGGCATTCAGGGTATCGAACACCGTCTCAATCATGATCAGATCTGAACCACCCTCAATCAGCGCATGCGTTGATTCGCGGTAGGCTTCCACCAGCTGATTGAAGGTGACGTTTCGGAAGGCAGGATCATTCACATCCGGCGAGATGGAGCAGGTGCGGTTGGTGGGGCCGAGCACGCCCGCAACATAGCACGGTCGGTCAGGTGTTTTTACCGTCCATGCATCCGCACTGGCGCGCGCCAGTTTTGCCGCTTCAAAGTTAATCTCCGCTGACAAAGCTTCCATCGCGTAATCTGCCATCGCAATGGTGGTGGAGTTGAAGGTGTTGGTTTCCAGAATATCTGCGCCAGCGGCAAGATAAGCATCATGAATTTCGCGAATAACGTCCGGTTTGGTGAGCACTAGCAGGTCGTTATTGCCTTTCAAATCGGAGGGCCAGTCGGCAAAACGGCTGCCACGAAAATCGGCTTCGCTGAGTTTATAACTCTGAATCATGGTGCCCATGCCACCGTCCAAAATCATAATCCGCTGTGCCAGTTGCTGATGCAGCATTTCTGTTTTATTGCTCACTCTCGCCCCGTCCACGTCATTGCGTTGGCTAATATGCCAGCCAAACATACTGGCATAACTTTCCGGTGAGCAAAAGTCACGACAGATGAGACATTTTCAGCCTGAAAGTATTACAGATCCGACCAGTAAAGCAGCGTTTGCATTCATACGCCCAAAAACGAAAATGGTTTCCAGCATTGATGCGATTGTGGAGACGTTATGGCAACCCCAGTACCGGCGAAACGTGGAAAAAAACCACGTGCCGCAGCAGCCACCAGCGCCCCGGCAGGTGGACAAGTTCAATCCCTGACGCGCGGTTTGCGTTTACTTGAACTGATCGCCGAATCTCACGGCAGCGTTGCCCTGACCGAGCTGGCACAACAGGCCGGATTACCTAACTCCACCACGCACCGCTTGCTGACCACCATGCAGCAGCAGGGATTTGTGCATCAGGTTGGTGATCTGGGCTTCTGGACCATCGGCTCACATGCCTTTGTGGTCGGCAGCAGTTTTCTTCAGAGCCGCAATCTGCTGGCGATTGTGCATCCCATCCTGCGTAAACTGATGGAAGATGCCGGAGAGACAGTGAATCTGGCGGTGCTGGATCTCAGCGACTATCAGGCAGTGATTATTGACCAAGTGCAGTGTACGCAGCTGATGCGTATGTCGGCACCGATTGGCGGTAAGCTACCGATGCACGCGTCTGGCGCAGGCAAAGCATTTCTCGCCCATCTCAGCGATGAGCAGGTGACCGCGCTGTTGCATCAGAAAGGATTGCACCACTACACACCGAAAACTTTGATGTCTCCGCACAGCCTGAAAGAGAATCTGGCGCTGATTCGCAAGATGGGCTTCTCACATGATGATGAAGAGCACGCGCTGGGCCTGCGCTGCGTGGCGGCACCCATCTATGATGAGCACGGCGAGCCTTTTGCCGCCATCTCGATTTCCGGCCCGATAGCACGCATGACCGACGACCGTGTGACCGAACTGGGCGCGCTGGTGATCCGTGCCGCCAGGCTGGTCACGCAGACCTATTCTGGCCGCTAAGCGGCCACTGATGCATAGCGCGCGCTGAAACGCTGTCCGGCGCGCCAGGCGATCACTTCTTCGATATGCCCTTCCCGGATGCGCGTTTGCAGCGCGCGCCACCAGCCCGGATCAAACAGCTGCGGGTGCAGCGCGAGCAATAACTTACCGGTGCCCGGCTCGCTGCACAGCGCATAGCGGAAGGTTTCGGGGAACACATCATCCGGCCCCACGCTGTACCACGGCTCGGCTTGCAGCTCATCCTCTTCGTAACGTGCTGGCGGCACATCGCGGAACTTCAGTTCGGTCATAGGCCGAATTTCATCGTAGTCGTAAAACACCACGCGACCGTGACGCGTCATGCCGAAGTTTTTGAATAGCATGTCGCCGGGGAAAATGTTCGCTGCCGCCAACTGGCGAATCGCATCGCCATATTCGCCAATCGCGTGCTGACGCTGTTCTGGTGTGGCCTGCGCCAGCCACAAATTGAGTGGCTCCATACGGCGTTCCAGCCACAGATGGCGGATGATCAGCACATCGTCACGCAGTTCCATCTTCTCCGGAATATCGCGTTCAAACTCCACCATCAGCGCTGCCGGGATACGTGCGCGCGGTATCGCGAAGTACTCAAACTCTTGTGTATCGGCCATGCGTCCCACACGGTCGTGCTCTTTAACCATGCGATAGCAGTCACGCACCTGCGCATCAGTGACCTCTTTCTGCGGCGCGAAGCGATCTTTAATCACCTTAAATACGCGATCAAATCCGGGCAGCGTAAACACCAGCATCACCATGCCGCGGATGCCGGGCGCGACGGTGAACTCTTCGTCGCTGTGTGACAGATAATGCAGGTATTCGCGGTAGCATTCGGTTTTGCCGTGTTTCTGGCAGCCGATGGCCATGTAGCGTTCGGCGAGGGTTTTACCCGGCAGAATCGGTTGCAGCCAGGCAACCAACGCTGCGGGCACCGGTGCATACACCATAAAATAGGCGCGTGCGAAGCCAAAGACGATGCTGGCGTCGTCGCTGTCGGTTAAGCAGGTATCGATCCACAAGCGTCCCGCCTCATCGCGCTGGATGGGCAGCAAGCAAGGCACCATGCCATCACTCAACTGCAATCGCGCCACGATCCAGGCGGTTTTATTGCGGTAGAACAGTTCACCGGCGACATCCAGCGTGGCGGTGGCCAGTTGAGCGGGGCTGAACTGTTCATGCAAGTGGCGGACGATCCAGCCGATATCGCGGGTGATATCCTGCCAGGGCAAGCGCAAAGGAATATCGTTCAGAACCTGCCTTAATACTTCATGCCAGTTGCCTTGTGGACGGTACAGCCGCGACAATGGACGTTGTGCCATCGGCGCGGCGACATAGGGCTGCGACGGGAAGATAAACAGCCGATTGGGATCGAGATGGCTGTGCCCCTGCAAGCGACAATAGACGGAATTAAAGAAGCTTTCGGCAATTTCATGGCGCGGATAACCGGGTAGCAGCGTCTCATAGTGGCTTTTTACCCGCAGCCAGAACGCTTCATCCCAGTTTGACACATCATTGAGGATGCGCAGTTGGTTGGTCACCAATCCAACATGGTGATCGTAAAGATGGATACGCGCTTTCATTGCCTGCTGCACGGCATGCCAGTCGGCCTGCTCGAAGCGCTGCTGGGCGCCTGCGGTGATATCCAGAAAGCGGCCATACTGCGCGTCGAAACCTTGCAGAATGGTGTGGGCGATCAGAGATTCTCTCGGTGTCATAGGCAACGCTCCGGCAAAGGGAGCCCATCCATGGGCCAGGCGTGATGAAAGTCCGCGATGCGGTTTTAGTCGCCATCAATGGCGACCCTACGAATGTGTCGTGCAATTTTCGTAGGGTACGCATGCAGACTGATCAGAACTGCGCAGCTTCTGTCGAACCGGTCAGTGCGGTCACGGAAGACTGGCCGCCCTGAATCACGTTGGTGATGCGATCAAAATAGCCGGTGCCCACTTCCTGCTGATGCGAGGAGAAGGTGTAGCCTTTTTCGCGCGCGGCAAATTCCGGCTGCTGCACTTTCTCAACGTAATGGCGCATCCCTTCACCCTGCGCATACGCGTGTGCCAGATCGAACATGTTGAACCACATGCTATGAATGCCGGCCAGCGTAATGAACTGGAAGCGATAGCCCATGTCGCTTAATGCCTGCTGGAAACGGGCGATGGTGCGATCGTCGAGATTCTTCTTCCAGTTGAATGACGGCGAGCAGTTGTAGGCCAGCAACTTGCCCGGATACTGCGCGTGAATCGCGTCGGCAAAACGTTGCGCCAGTTCGAGATCCGGTGTCGAGGTTTCGCACCACAATACATCTGCGTACGGCGCATACGACAAGCCACGGCTGATCGCCTGCTCAATACCGGCGCGAGTACGGAAGAACCCTTCAGCGGTACGTTGCCCGGTGATAAACGGCGCATCGCGCTCGTCACAGTCGGAGGTAATCAAGTCAGCGGCATCCGCATCGGTGCGTGCCAGCAATATCGTCGGCACGCCCATGACATCAGCTGCCAGCCGCGCAGCCACCAGTTTCTGAATCGCTTCCTGAGTGGGCACTAACACTTTGCCACCCATATGGCCACACTTCTTCACCGAGGCCAGCTGATCTTCAAAGTGCACCGCACCGGCACCTGCCTGAATCATCGATTTCATCAGCTCGAAAGCATTGAGCACGCCACCAAACCCCGCTTCTGCATCCGCCACAATCGGCAGGAAGTAGTCAATAAAGCCTTCATCTTCTGGCGACAGACCGTTCGCCCACTGAATCTGGTCGGCGCGCTGGAAGCTCTGATTGATACGCTCGACCACATTCGGCACCGAGTTCGCCGGATAGAGCGACTGATCGGGATACATCTGCCCGGCCATATTCGCATCCGCAGCCACCTGCCAGCCGGAGAGATAGATCGCCTCTATTCCGGCTTTGGCTTGCTGTATTGCCTGCCCGCCGGTTAAGGCGCCGAGGCTGTTGATATACCCTTTGGTGGACTCACCATTGAGCAACGACCACAGTTTATTCGCCCCGCGCTCTGCCAGCGTGCAGGCCGGATTCACTGAGCCACGCAGGTTGATAACATCTTCCGCGCTATAGGGGCGGGTAATGCCCTGCCAGCGCGCGTCGTTCCAGCTCGATTCCAGTTGTTTGATCTGTTGGTGACGATTCATAGCGTTATCTCCAGGTTCATGGCAGCAGGCGGTAGCCCGGCAGAGTAAGGAAAGAAACCAGTTCGTTATCCGTGGTGATTTGCGCCATCAGCGCGGCGGCATCGGCAAAGCGTCCGCTACGGAAGCGCTCCTCGCCCAGCGTTTGTTGCAGGGCCAGCATCTCTTCATCGAGTAGCCGCTCAAACAGTTCGGCGGTCACCAGTTGGCCATCGCTGAGGATCTGCTTGTGATGAATCCACTGCCAGATGGAGGTGCGGGCAATTTCTGCCGTGGCGGCATCCTCCATCAACCCATCAATCGGCACGCAGCCGTTACCCCCAATCCACGCCTCAAGGTACTGCAACGCCACGCGAATGTTGGCGCGCATACCCACTTCAGTGCGCAGACCCCGACATGGCCGCAGCAGACGTTCGGCGGTGATGGGTGCATCCTGATCGCGACTGACCTGCAGCTGATTAGGCTGATTGCCGAGCTGACGGTCGAATTCAGCCATGGCGATATCGGCCAGCCCCGGATGCGCGACCCAGGTGCCGTCATGGCCGTTACCGGCTTCACGCGCTTTGTCTTCCTGTACTTTCTGCATCACCCACGCATTACGCTCGGCATCTTTGCTCGGAATCAGCGCGGACATGCCGCCCATCGCCAGTGCGCCGCGGCGGTGGCAGGTTTTGATCAGCAATCGTGAATAGGCATCGAGGAAGGGCTGATCCATACTGATTTGCTGGCGGTCCGGCAGAATGCGATCGCCGTGCTGTGCCAGGGTTTTGATGTAGCTGAAGATGTAATCCCAGCGACCACAGTTCAGGCCCACCACGTGATCGCGCAGCTCCCACAAGATCTCATCCATCTGGAATACCGCTGGCAGCGTTTCGATCAATACCGTGGCTTTGATGGTGCCGCGCGGCAGATCAAAGCGATCCTCGCTAAAGCGGAAGATCTCACGCCACCACGCCACTTCAGATGCATGCTCGGTTTTTGGCAGATAAAACCAGGGGCCATGCCCCTTTTCCAGCAGTGCCTCAACGTTGTGGAACAGGTAGAGCGCAAAATCAAACAGCCCGCCGGGAATGGCCCGATCGCGCCACTCAACGTGTTTTTCATTCAGATGCAGCCCACGTACACGACACATCAGCAGAGCAGGATCGGATTTCAGCTGGTAGATCTTGCCCGCTTCACTGGTGAAGTTCAGCGTGCCGTTGACCGCATCACGCAGTGTCAGCTGGCCATCCATCAATTTCTGCCAGGTGGGTGCCAGCGAATCCTCGAAATCGGCCATGAAGACGTTGACGTTCGCATTCAGCGCGTTGATCACCATTTTGCGATCCGGCGGGCCGGTGATCTCGACGCGACGATCGCGCAGCAATTGGGGAATCGGGCGAACCTGCCAGTCACGTTCACGAATGGAAGTGGTTTCCGAATCAAAGTCAGGTAAGGCACCCTGATCGTAACGCTGCTGGCGCTGCTGACGTGCTTTTAACAGGCGCTCACGTTCCGGTGCAAAACGCGCGACCAGTGTGTGCAGGAAGTCGATGGCTTGCGGGGTGAGCAGCTGCTTTTCCGCGTAGGTAAGGGGCTGAGTGAAGGTCAGCGTATTGTGGATAACCGAATCTGTCATGCGGGCTGCTCCTGTTATGATCCGTCCCCATTTACGGGGATCCGGGTGTAGGGTGATTTTTAACCGGCAAGATCAGAGCATAATGATTTTTATCTTATTTTCAAAAACTATTTCCATTTTTATATTTAAACTGCCTTATTATACTGATAAATATGTAATTTAAACTCTCAAATTAAAGGCAATGGATTCCACAAGCTTGCGCAAGGCAAAAAAAATGCCGCGACAGCACGAGGCTGTCACGGCACATTTAACGAGAAAAGCGAGCTTTGCTTTAGTCGAGTGTGGGGTTCATATGACGCAGATCGAACGGTGTAATCTGGTAAACGTAATAGTTTAGCCAGTTTGAGAACAATAGATTACCGTGGCTGCGCCAGGTGGCACGCGGTGGCAGTTCAGGATTGTCTTGTGGGAAGTAGTTAAATGGTACTTCCGGATGCAGCCCGGCATCATAATCACGATGGTATTCACCGGATAACGTCAGCGCATCGTATTCAGGATGGCCAGTTACAAACGCCAGGCGCTTGTCTTTACTCGCCATCAGGTAAGCCCCGGTGGCGTCAGATTCGGCAAACAATTCGAGATCGGTATAGTCGCGAATTAACTGGCTCGGGAAATCAGCATAACGCGAATGCGGCGCGAGGAAATTGTCGTCAAATCCACGGGTTAACAAAGCATGCGGATGCAGGATTTGATGTTCATACACGCCTGAAAGTTTGTTCTGACGCGTTTGCTTTGGAATGCCGTACAGAATGTTCAGCGCGGCTTGTACCGCCCAACAGACAAACAGCGTGGATGTGACGTGTTCTTTCGCCCAGTGCAGCACACGCTGAATCTGCGGCCAGTATGCCACGTCATTGAAATCCACCAATCCCAGCGGGGCACCCGTAACGATCAGACCATCGAAATTATCGTGCTCAATATCTTCGAAGTTGCAGTAAAAGTTATTGAGATGCTCGCTCGGCGTATTGCGTGACTCACGGCTGTCGATGCGCAGTAGCTGTATGTCGATCTGCAGTGGCGAGTTGGAGAGTAAGCGTAAGAACTGATTTTCCGTTTCGATCTTTTTTGGCATCAGGTTGAGGATCAGTACTTTTAGCGGGCGAATCTCCTGAACACTGGCGCGCGATGAGGCCATGACAAACACGTTCTCATTACGCAAAAAATTCACTGCCGGTAATTCGTCGGGGATTCTGATTGGCATAGCTAACTGACCTCTTACTGATAACCGTATAAACGTTTAGACATCCAGATGCCCGAGATTAGCCTGGCATCCGCTGAATGTCGAGTCTTCATGCGGATTATGAAAATGTTTCAGTTTAAGGCGGGATTTGGAGGTCTGATCCGCCTATTTATGCTACATCTTTGCGCGACCAACGCGGTGTTCTATGCGTTTTTTGCATATAGATGAGGTGTAATGACAGTGTTTGAGAGGAAAAATGGGGGATTTTACGGAGCACTTCAATCTTTTTTCGCAGCGCATTTAGCGGTATTTTGGCGATCTTCGTGGCTGTTAGTATTAATTTCGCCGATCTGCAGACGTAAAAAAACCCTGAACTTTCGTTCAGGGTTTCTTCACTTATTTGATGCCTGGCAGTTCCCTACTCTCGCATGGGGAGGCCCCACACTACCATCGGCGCTACGGCGTTTCACTTCTGAGTTCGGCATGGGGTCAGGTGGGACCACCGCGCTACAGCCGCCAGGCAAATTCTGTTATTCACGCCGTGACATCCGTCACCACGCGAACCAATCCGTTTGAACAAAGCTGAAAATCTACTTCTGCGTCTCTCAAAAACGCCTCTGGCGTTGTAAGGTTAAGCCTCACGGGTCATT